>CANHZX010000018.1 GCA_947465215.1 Betaproteobacteria bacterium
ACCAGGCCAGCACCACCAGCAGGATGCCGTCGCGGGGCGTCAGATCGCGCTTGTAGTGCCGCGTGCCCAGCCACATTGCACAGCCGACTGAAAAGTTGACGATCATCGAAATGACAAAAGCCTGGGTGGCGCCGTCGTCATGGCCTATCGATACCCCCAGCGGCAGCAGATGCGACAGGCTCATCACCATCGCAATCAGCCCGAGGTGCGGGAAAACCGTCAGCAGTGCGGTCACAGAAAGCCCACGCTGACCTGGAACAGCCGTTCGACCTGAGGCACCGTCCGTTTGTTCACCACGAAGACGATCACATGGTCGTCAGGCTCGATCACCGTGTCGTGATGGGCGATCAATACCTGGTGTTCGCGGGTGACCTTGCCGTCACTGCCTTCGCGTTCATGGGTGCGTACGATGGCGCCGATGGTCGCGCCCTTGGGCAGGTCGATTTCTTCGATGCGCCGTCCGACGACCTTGGAAGACCGGGCATCGCCGTGCGCAACCAGCTCCAGTGCTTCAGCGGCGCCGCGGCGCAGACTGTGTACCGCTACGCAATCACCCTGACGCACATGGGCGAGCAGGGTGCCGATGGTGGCCTGCGCCGGGGAGATCGCGATATCGATCTGTCCGGCCTGCACCAGATTGACGTAGGAGCCGCGGTTGATCAGCGCGACGACGCGGCGTGCGCCCATGCGTTTGGCGAGCAGCGACGACATGATGTTGTTCTCGTCGTCATTGGTCAGCGCGCAGTAAATGTCCATTTCGCCGATGTTTTCGGTCTGCAGCAGTTCCTCGTCGGTGACGTCACCCACCAGCACAAGCGACTTACCCAGGTCGGCGGCAAGGCGTTCCGCTGCGGGTTTGCTGTATTCGATGATTTTGACGTCGTAACGGCTTTCGATGGCGCTGGCCAGGCGCCGGCCGATGTTGCCGCCGCCGCCGATCATCACGCGTTTCACCGGTTTGTCCATGCGCCGCAGTTCGCGCATGACGCCGCGGATGTCTTCCGTGGCGGCAATGAAGAACACTTCATCGCCGACCTCGATCACGGTTGTTGCATCGGGAATGATCGGACTGTCCTGGCGGAAAATCGCTGCCACCCGCGTGTCGAGGTTGGGCAGGTGCTTGCGGATGGTCTGCAGTTCCTTGCCGACCAGCGGACCGCCGTGAAAGGCCCGCACCGCCACAAGGCTGACGCGGCCTTCGGCGAATTCCAGCACCTGCAGCGATTCCGGGAATTCGATCAGCTTCGCGATGTAATCGGTCAGCACCTGTTCCGGACAGATTACGGTATCGACTGCGAAGTTCTCCGGCGTGAACATTTCCGGGTGCGACAGATAATCCGTTGCGCGAATACGCGCGATCTTGGTCGGGATGTTGAACATCGTCGCGGCGAGTTTGCAGGCCACAAGATTGGTTTCGTCGCTCTGGGTGACCGCCAGCAGCATGTCGGCATCGCGTGCGCCGGCGCGCTCAAGGATTTCGGGGTGCCCGGCATTGCCGACAACGGTGCGCAGGTCGAGGCGGTCCTGCAGCTTGCGCAGGCGGCCGGCATCGGTATCGACCACGGTGATGTCATTGGCCTCGGACACCAGATTCTCGGCGACGGAGCTGCCGACCTGACCGGCTCCCAGGATGACGATGCGCAAAGCAGATTCTCCCCAGCGAATGGTCGATGGCGCAAAGGCGCCGCAGTCCACCCGGAAAAAGAGCGCAATTGTATACCCGCGGTCACGCGCCAGTAGCGTAGACCGGTTACCGCTATGGCATAATCCCGCTTTCGAAAATACGTGCTAACCCATTGACT
Organism: Betaproteobacteria bacterium; assembly: GCA_947465215.1. Lineage (GTDB taxonomy): Bacteria > Pseudomonadota > Gammaproteobacteria > Burkholderiales > SG8-41. The sequence goes on from CANHZX010000018.1 coordinate 1,803, forward strand.
AGAATATACTTTCCGGACCAGATTCCGGACCACGGCCTGTGCCAGTTGCCGGTCGCCAAAGCGCATCACGTGGCCCATGTGCTGCGTCTGGCGCCGGGCGACGCAGTGACGCTGTTCGACGGTCAGGGCAATGCCTGGGATGCCGTGATCAGCAAATGCGCCCGCGGCGACGTCAGCGTGCAGTTGAAGGCACGCCGCGAAGAAGACCGTGAATCGCCGCTGCAGCTGACACTGGCGCAGGCGGTGTCCAGCGGCGAACGTATGGACTACACCATCCAGAAAGCGGTCGAACTGGGCATCAGCGCTATCCAGCCACTGATGGCGGAGCGCTGCGTGGTGCGGCTGTCGGGCGAGCGCGCCGCCAAGCGGGTGGCGCACTGGCAGGGAGTGGTCGCCGCATCCTGCGAACAGTGCGGACGCAACCGTGTGCCGGTAGTCAAACCGTTGTTGTCGCTGCGCGACTGGCTGGATGAGGCGGCGGCGGCGGGCGGGACGCGACTGTTGCTCGCGCCGGACGGACCTGCGGTATTGCGTGAACTGCCGCGGCCCGCAGGCATGGTGACTGTGCTCGCTGGACCGGAGGGCGGATTTACCGCAAGTGAAGCTGCGGATGCGCTGCGTTTCGGTTTCCAGCCGCTGCAACTGGGCCCGCGCGTACTGCGTACCGAAACCGCTGCGGTTGCGCTGCTGGCTGCGATGCAGGCGCTATGGGGTGATTTTTAGCATGCGGCTTTCCGCGCACCGGGAAACCGCATACCATCGATTGGATCAGGGATTGCTGATTTGAAGAAGCTGCTAGGGGAGACTTCCATTTCCACCCAGAAAAAACAGACCCAGACCCGGCGGGATGCCGACAAACGACAGGCTGCCCGTCCCCGGCTGTCCGCGCAGGACCGTTTCATCGACTGGTTCCAGTCGGTCGCGCCGTACATCCATGCCTTCCGCGGTAAGGTCTTCGTCATTGCCTTCGGCGGCGAAGTGGTGGCTGACGGCCGGTTTTTCCATCTGACACACGATCTGAACCTGCTCGCAGCGCTCGGGGTCAAGCTGGTGCTGGTTCATGGTTCGCGGCCGCAGATCGAGGTCAAGCTCAAGGCGCAGAAAGTGCGCAGCCGTTTTGCCGGAAAACTGCGCATCACTGACGATCCCGCGCTGGAAGCGGCGATGGAAGTCGCCGGCAAGCTGCGCGTGCAGATTGAGGCTTTGCTGTCGATGGGGCTGCCCAATTCGCCCATGGCCGGAGCGCATATCCGTGTCGCTGGCGGCAACTTCGTTACCGCGCGGCCGATCGGCGTCGTTGACGGCGTTGACCTGATGCATACCGGTGAAGTGCGAAAGATTGATGCGGTCGCCATCGAGCGCCGGCTGAAGGATGACGATCTGGTGGTGGTGCCGCCGCTGGGTTATTCGCCGACCGGAGAAGTTTTCAATCTGGCGATGGGTGATGTGGCCGCTGCGACGGCTGTGGCGCTGAAAGCCGACAAGCTGATTTTCCTGATGGAATCCGCCGGCGTTGCCGGCAGTCGCGGCGAACTGCTGCGCGAACTCACTGTACGACAAGCGCAGGGTCTGCTGTCGAAGGGGCGCGTTCAGTCCGAGGAAATGCAGTCCTACCTGCCGGCGGCGGTACGCGCCTGCGAGCAGGGTGTCGGGCGTGCTCACCTGATTTCCGGGCATCTCGACGACAGCCTGCTGCTGGAGCTGTTTACGCACAAGGGCGTCGGCACGTTGTTGACGCCGGACCCGATTGAAACGCTGCGCCATGCCAAGATCGACGACATCGGCGGCATTCTGGGCCTGCTGGAACCGCTGGAGGCGGATGGCATCCTGGTCAAACGCAGTCGCGATCTGCTGGAAATGGAAATCGACCGCTTCTGGGTGCTCGAACACGACCGTATGATCATTGGATGCGCAGCCCTGTATCCGTTTTCAGATGAGCGTGCGGGTGAACTGGCCGGTCTGGCCGTGCATCCGGATTTCCGCGGCCGCGGTGCCGGTGAGCGGCTGATGGAAGCCATTGAAAAGCGGGCCAAGGGATTGCGGCTGAGGCAGCTGTTCGTGTTGACCACCCGCGCCGAACACTGGTTTGTCGAGCGCGGCTTTGTCGAAACCGGCGTCAGCGCCTTGCCGCAAAAAAAGAAGGAACTCTACAACTATCACCGCCGTTCGGTCGTGCTGACAAAGCGGCTGTAACCAGTCCGGGTAAGTCCGGGTTCTGATCTATCGCAACAAATCCGTAACATTAAAGAATTATGATGGGAGCTTAAGATGGCGCGTCAGGTAATGTGTGTAAAACTAAAGCGGGAAGCGGAAGGGTTGGATTTCCCACCCTATCCCGGCGACTTGGGGCGGCGCGTATTTGAAAACGTGTCGAAAGAAGCCTGGAAGAACTGGCTTGAGCAGCAAAAGATGCTGGTCAATGAAAACCGGCTGAACCTGGCGGATAAAAAAGCCCGTGATTATCTTGCGCAACAGATGGACAGGCACTTTTTCGGCGACGGCGCCGATCACGCTGTCGGCTACGTACCGCCCAAACCCTGATCCTTGCCGCGACGGACGGTTCCTGTGAACGCGTCCTCGCGCCCCCGGCGCAAACCGGGGAAAACCGGATTCGCCCCCGAGTTCTACCTCAACCGCGAGCTCGGTCTGCTGTCGTTCAACCGCCGGGTGCTGGCCCAGGCTGAAAACAGCGAGCACCCGCTGCTGGAGCGCCTGCGCTTCCTGTGTATCGTCAGCAGCAATCTGGATGAATTTTTCGAAGTCCGCGTCGCCGGTCTGCATGCCGAAATCGAGGCGGGCACTGCGCCGGTCGGTTCCGACCAGATGCGCGCCGAGCAGGTTTACCGCCAGGTGGCGCGCGAAGCGCACGAAATGGTGGCGCGTCAGTATCAGCTGCTCAACGAGGAAATCCTGCCCGGTATGGAACGGGAGGGCATTCGATTCCTGCGTCGGAGCGAATTCACGCCGCAGCAGAATGAATGGATACGCAGCTATTTCAAGCGTGAAGTGATGCCGGTGCTGACGCCGATCGGCCTCGATCCGGCGCATCCCTTTCCGCGCGTACTCAACAAGAGTCTGAATTTTGCGGTCGAGCTGGAAGGCAAGGACGCCTTCGGCCGCAACTCCGGCATTGCCATCGTGCAGGCGCCGCGCGTATTGCCGCGGGTGATCCGTCTGCCGCAGAGCGTGGCCGGGGTTGAATATGATTTTGTGTTCCTGTCATCCGTGCTGCATGAACATGTCGGTGAACTGTTCAGCGGCATGAAGGTGCTGGGCTGTTACCAGTTCCGCCTGACGCGCAACAGCGAGCTTTTTGTCGATGAGGAAGAGGTCAAGGATCTGCGCACTGCGCTGCGCGGCGAATTGCCCCACCGCCATTTCGGCGACGAGGTGCGTCTCGAAGTCGCCGACAGCTGTTCACAGCCGATTTCGCAGTTCCTTCTGCGCCAGTTCATGCTGGACGAAGAGGATTTCTACCGCGTCGACGGACCGGTGAATCTGGCCCGCGTCATCAGCGTCCCCGACTGGGTGGATCGTCCCGATCTCAAGTTCCCGCAGTTCCGGCCCGGCCTGCCCGAGCGTCTGCATCCTCAGTGCGACATGTTCGAAGTGATCCGCGGCGGCGACGTTCTGATGCACCATCCCTATCAGTCCTTCCAGCCGGTGATCGAGCTGCTGCAGCAGGCGGCGCGCGACCCCGCGGTGGCGGCAATCAAGATGACGGTGTACCGCACCGGCGCCGAATCTGAACTCATGGAAGTGCTGATCAGCGCAGCGCGCAGCGGCAAGGAAGTGACGGTTGTTCTCGAACTGATGGCGCGTTTTGACGAGGAAGCCAACATCAACTGGGCGCAGCGGCTGGAAGAGGTCGGCGCTCATGTGGTTTACGGGGTTGTCGGTCACAAGACGCATGCCAAGATGCTGATGGTGGTGCGCCGCGAAGGCGAAGGGCTGCGCCGTTATGTGCACCTGTCAACCGGCAATTACCATCCGCGCACCGCACGCATCTACACCGACTTCGGCCTGTTTACCTGCCATGAGGAAATCGGCAGTGACGTCGCCGATGTCTTCATGCAGCTGACGGGGCTCGGCCGTGCGTCAAAACTGCGCCACTTGCTGCAGTCGCCGTTCACGCTGCACCGTGAAATGCTGCGTGCGATCGAAAACGAAACGGCAATCGCCACCGCCGGCCGCAAAGGCCAGATCATCGCCAAGATGAACGCGCTGCTGGAGCCGGAGGTAGTCGGCGCGCTGTACCGGGCTTCGCAGGCCGGCGTACAGATCGACCTCATCGTGCGCGGCGTTTGTGCGCTGCGCCCCGGCGTTGCGGGGCTTTCTGAAAATATCCGCGTGCGTTCGGTGATCGGGCGTTTTCTCGAGCACACACGCGTATTCTATTTTCACAATGATGGTGCCGAGCTGGTCTACCTGTCTAGCGCCGACTGGATGGGGCGCAACTTCTTCGGCCGCGTCGAAGTCTGTTTCCCGGTCCTCGATGCCAACCTGCGTCATCGTGTGATCGCCGAGGGTCTGCAGCCCTATCTGGAGGACAATACGCAGGCTTGGGTCATGAGCGAGGATGGTCAGTACGTCTGCCAGACGCCTGCTCGCGACAAGCCGTTCGGCGCACAGGACCAGCTGCTCGATATGCTGGCGCACAAACCCCGCGCATGAAGCGGCGTGCCCGCGTGGCGACGGACGCTGCACCCGGGCAGGAAATCGAACTCAAGCTGCGGGTGCCCCCTGCCCGATTGCGCGCCTTGCTCGCATCCCCTCTGCTGCGCGCTTCGGTCGCCGCACGCAGCGTACATCTGGCCGCCACTTATTACGACACGCCCGATCTGACGCTGTGGCGGCAACGGATCGCATTACGGGTGCGGCGCGAAGGCCGGCGCTGGGTGCAGGCTCTTAAGGGCGGCGGCAGCGTGGCTTCCGGTGTGCACAGCCGCATCGAATTTGAGGCCGTGCTGCGCAATGCGAAGCCGGATATTTCCGTATTGCCGCGCAATGGCCTGACCAAAGTGCTGCGCGACAGAAATGTTGCATCCACTTTGGTCCCGGTCCTCAGCACCGACATCAAACGCAGCCTGCGATTGCTGACGCCGGCGCCGGGGGTTCTGATTGAGGTGGCGATTGATCGTGGCGAGATCCGTAGCGGTTCGCGTTGCGATCAGGTTTGCGAACTGGAACTCGAACTCAAGAAGGGTCCGGTGACGGCGTTGTTCGATCTGGCACTGCAGTTGTCGGCCGTAGAACCGCTGGAACTGGAGCACCATTCCAAGGCCGAACGCGGTTATGCGTTGTATGACCCGCAACTCTCCGCACCGCAGAAGGCGGCGGCGGTGCGGCTGACCCGCAGCATGGATACCGGCGAGGCCTTTCGTCATATCGCGGCTTCCACGCTGTCCCAGATCCAGGGCAACGCACGCGGGGTGCTGGATTCCGACGATCCGGAGTATCTGCATCAGATGCGCGTCGGCTTGCGCCGCCTGCGCTCCGCGCTGGATCTGTTCCATGAACCGCTGGGTGACGCGCTGGCTGAACCCGGAGCGAAGCTGCGTACAGTCAGTGATGGTCTGGGACCAGCGCGTGACTGGGATGTGCTGATCACTGAAACACTGCCGCAAATGACCGGAATACCGGGCATCACAAAACTGGCTGCCGCTTGTGCGCCGGTACATCAGGGTTCCCGGAGAGAAGCAAAAGATACAATAAAAACAAATAGTTACAAAGCGGTCATGCTGACTATCGGGCGCTGGCTGGCGACGCCGCAGGCGATTGCCGATGCGCCATGGCGTGTTCCTGTCCGGCAAGCCGCCGCGCAAATCCTGGTGGCTCGTCATGCGCGGGTGATCAAGCGCGGCCGGCAACTGGCCAGACAATCCCCGGAGCAATTGCATCGTCTGCGCATCGCAGTCAAAAAACTCCGCTACGCCATGGAATTTTTCAATGATTTGTTCCAGGTCAAGGCGATGGCGGTGCAACGCGCTCGGTTGGAAAAACTGCAGGATATACTGGGATGTATCAATGACGCGGTGGCGCTGGAATCGTTGTTTGCATCGGCAAGCAGTAATGCGCGACGCTGGCCGGTCGCAGCGGCAGATGCCGTGACGCGGCAGCATCAGCAACTTGCCTTGCAGCAGCGCAAGCGTCTGGCTTCAGCGTGGCGGCGTTATCGCGCGGCCGCGCAGCCATGGGCAAAATCACAGGGACGCTGACAGTCCGTGTTCCCTGATCTTTCGGAGCTTTAATACGGTGGGCATGAATCTGATTCTGTGGCGGCATGCCGATGCCGAAGACGGTGTTCCCGACGAACACCGTCGGCTGACGGCGAAGGGCCATAAGCAGGCGATGAAAATGGCCGGCTGGCTGACGGTGCACCTGCCCGAAGGCTGGCGGGTAATGGCCAGTCCCGCAACGCGTACCTGTGAAACAGCGAGCGCACTCACCACCGATTTTGAAATTGATCCGGTATTGTCGACGGCGGCCACGCCGCAAGGCCTGCTCAAGGCCGCCGGCTGGCCGGACGGCCGCGGCACCGTGGTAGTGGTCGGCCATCAGCCGACCCTGGGTGCGGCGGCAGGGTTGGCGCTGACTGGCGCCATCCAGCCGTGGAATGTCAAAAAAGGCTCAATCTGGTGGATTTCGCGCGACGACGAGGGCAGCATCATGGTGCGCGCAGTGCTGGCGCCGGGCATTCTCTAGGAGCAGTCATGTTTGAATCGGCCAGTCTTTCCCATCGCATTGAAAAAGCCGCCTACAAGCGCGAAGAACCGAAACTGCGCCAGGCACTGCTCAACGCGCAGTACGATCTCAAGCAGAACGGCAAATTCGCCACACTGATCCTGATCGCCGGCGTCGAAGGCGCGGGTAAGGGCGAGATGGTCAACCTGCTCAACGAATGGATGGACCCGCGGCACATCGAAGTACATGGATTTTCCGTGCCATCCGACGAGGAAAATGAAAGACCGCGGGTCTGGCGCTACTGGCGCGCCTTACCGCCCAAGGGAAAGATCGGCATCTTTTTCGGTGCCTGGCATACCCAGCCCATCATCAACCGGGTGATGGGTCTCAGCAGCGAGAGCCAGTTTGATCAGGAGATCAGCGAAATCCTCCGTCTCGAACGCATGCTGGTGGATGAAGGCGTGCTGCTGCTGAAATTCTGGTTTCACCTGTCCAAGCCGCAGCAGAAAAAACGGCTGCACCAGTTGGAAAAAGATCCGGTCACCAGTTGGCGCGTCAGCAAGGCCGACTGGATTCTGTTCAAGAATTACGATGGTTTCGCCGAGGTCTGTGAACCTTTCGTACGCAAGACCAGTACCGCCGAAGCGCCATGGCTGGTGGTGTCCGGCGCGGATGCGCGCTACCGCAGCCTGACGGTCGGCCGCACGTTGCTGGCGGCGATGCGTGAGCGGCTGGATGACAAGCCGGTGCCGCGCCTCCCGGACCGCACACCGCCTCTGCTGCCGGCGATCGGCAAGCTCAATGTGCTGCGTGCTCTGCAGCTCGATCAGGAGTTGTCGAAAAAAGCCTATACCGGTCAGCTCGAGGAGCTGCAGGGGCGGCTCAACCGCCTGTTCCGTGATCCGCGGATGAAACAGATGTCGGTGGTCGGCGTGTTTGAAGGCAATGACGCGGCGGGAAAGGGCGGCGCCATCCGTCGTATAACCGCAGCGCTGGATGCGCGTGCCTATCAGACGATTTCCGTGGCGGCGCCGACAGAAGAAGAACGCGCGCAACCATTCCTGTGGCGTTTCTGGCGGCATATTCCGCGCCGCGGCCGCTTTGCGATTTTTGACCGTTCCTGGTACGGCCGCGTGCTGGTTGAGCGGGTCGAAGGCTTTTGCAAGGAGGCCGACTGGATGCGCGCCTTTTCGGAAATCAACGACTTCGAACAGCAGCTCGCCCAGCACAACGTGCTGGTGGTGAAGTTCTGGCTGGCCACCAGCAAGGAAGAACAATACAGGCGCTTCAAGGAACGCGAGAAGGTTGCGTTCAAGCGTTTCAAGATCACCGACGAAGACTGGCGTAACCGCAAGAAGTGGGAGCAGTATGAAACGGCGGTTTGCGACATGGTTGACCGCACCTCGACGAATGTTTCGCATTGGACGCTGGTCGAAGCCAACAACAAGTATTACGCACGGCTCAAGGTTCTGCGCACGCTGGCAGACGCCGTTGAGGGTGCATTGATGCGTATCGACAAGCCGAAAAAGAGCCGGGTGAAAAAAAGCGGGGCTGGCAAAAAACGCCAGTAACTGACAGGAGGCTGCGGTATCCTGTTTGCGATCAGTCGGCGAGCACCGGCTCCTGCGCCAGCACAATGTCGTCGAGTCCCGGCACGCGGATTTCATGGCCGATGCGAATCCATTCGGCAATTTCCTCTCGCAGCGCCGTCGCGGTCAGCGGATTCACCTCCAGCCACGCCGCATCAAATGCCAAACGCAGCTTTTCGCCCTGGATTTTGACTTCCAGCGGCGGAAAACGAGTGTCTCTGCGCGCGCGGCACAACACCACGGCAAGGCGCAGCGCCAGCACCATCGCCCGTTCCTGCTCGGGCAGGATTTCCCAGGATTTTTTCAGCGAACGCCGGTGACTCAGTACCAGTGAGGCCAGGCGCTCCTGTTCGTCACGCGAAAAACCCGGCATGTCGGCGTTGCTGACGATATAGGCCGAATGCTTGTGGTAGCCGCTGTAGGCAACCGGTATGCCGATTTCGTGCAGGCGCGCGGCCCAACCCAGCATGCGGGGCGCATCTTCGGTGGGAGTGTTGCCAGCGAGTTTTTCGTACAGCGTTGCGGCAAAAGTGGCGACCCGCCGAGCCTGATGCGCATCGACGTGGTAACGCTGCATGAACTGCTCGACTGTCACGTCGCGCATATCGTGGTTGTGAAAGCGGCCCAGCATGTCGTAGAGAATGCCCTGACGCATTGCGCCGGTGGCTGGGGTCATCTCATCGATGTTCAGTTCATCGAGAACAGCATAAAGAATCGCCAGTCCACCGATCAGCACCGGCTGGCGGTCGGGGCGCAGCCCCGGCAACTCGATGGCCGCCATGTTGCCGGCACGCAATAACTGGCTGCGCAACCGGTCGAGTCCGGCCAGTGTTATCGGTCCATCGGTATGGCCGCACAATTGCAGGATTTCGGCCAGCGAACGGATCGTACCGGAGGAGCCGACGGCCTGTTGCCAATTGCCGCGGATATAGCTGCTGACAATGGGCTCGAGTTCGGCGCGCGCCGCCAGATCGGCTTCCTTGAGTGCGGATTTGGTGACGCGACCGTCGCGGAAATATCGCAGGCTGTACGACACACAGCCCATAAACAGGCTTTCCAGCTTCAGCGGCTTGTAGCCGGTGCCGATGATGCACTCGGTTGATCCGCCACCGATGTCCACTACCAGCCGTTTGTCACGCGACGCCGGCAGGCTGTGCGAGACACCGAGATAGATCAGCCGCGCTTCTTCGCGGCCGGCGACCACTTCGATCGGGAAGCCCAGCGCAGCGCGGGCGCGGCGCATGAACTGACTGCTGTTCTTGGCGACGCGAAGCGTATTGGTGCCGATGGCGCGCACGCCGTGCGGATCAAAACCGCGCAGGCGTTCGCCGAAGCGGGCGAGACAGGCCAGTGCGCGTTCCTGCGATTCGTCGTCAAGTTTTTTGTCCTTGCCGAGGCCTGCACCCAGCCGTACCGGTTCGCGCAGCGAGTCGAGCGGGAAGAATTGTTCGCCGGCAACCCGCGCGATCTGGCAATGGAAAGAATTGGAACCGAGATCGACAGCCGCAATGGTGGACTGCTCTGCCATTCAGAGGGTTCCCTGCCGAATGGTTGTCCGATTTTTAATCATTGTTGCCCCGATTCGCAATATGCGAACGAGTGTACCACGCGTCCTTGTCAGCCGAGGGCTTCTCGTTCCACTGTTTCGACGCTGGTGTGGCGGACGTCCTTGCCCTTGACCAGGTAAACCACGTATTCGGACATGTTTTTGGAGTGATCTCCAATACGCTCGATCGATTTGGCGATGAACAGGATGTCGAGGGCGTGCGAGATCGTCCGCGGGTCTTCCATCATGAAGGTGATCAGCTGGCGCAGGATGGACTTGAATTCGGAATCGACCTGCTCATCCTGACGCACCACCTTGGCGGCAACAGCAAGGTCAAGCCGGGCGAAGGCGTCCAGTGCATTGCGCAACATGTTAATGGCGATGTCGGCGACATGCTGGATTTCCGCGGCGCGCGGCACAGTCGGCCGGTCGCTGCTGTACAGCGACAGCGTCATGCGGGCGATTTTTGCCGCCTCGTCGCCGATACGCTCAAGGTCGGTGATGGTTTTGACCACGGTCATGATCATTCGCAGGTCCTTCGCCGCCGGCTGGCGGCGCGCAATGACCGTGCTGCATTCCTCGTCGATGGCCACTTCCAGCGCGTTGACACGGTGATCGTAGTCCATGACTTCACGTGCGAGCCCGATGTTACCGTTGGTGAGGGCTTCAATTGCGCGCACGATTTGCTGCTCGACCAGGCCGCCCATTTGCAGAACCTGCGAGCGGATTTCTTCGAGCTCGGTATCAAACTGCTTGAGGGTATGGTCGGGCATGGCAGGCTCCGCGGCGAAAAGGATTCTTTATAACGCTAAATTATGACAGTTTGATGGCTGCAGCCGGGCGCAGGGTTTCCACGCCGTTTTTGCCCGCCAGCAGCAGTACGTCGGCAGCGCGGCGCGCGAACAGGCCGTTGGTGACCACGCCGGTGATCTGGTTGAGGCGGGTTTCGAGATCAGGCGGGTCAACGATGGTCAGGTTACGCACATCCAGGATGACGTTGCCGTTGTCGGTGATGAAGTTGCTGCGCCATTCCGGCTGCCCGCCGAGGCGGACGATTTCGCGGGCGACGTAGGAGCGGGCCATAGGGATGACTTCCACCGGAAGGGGAAATTTGCCCAGTACATCCACCAGTTTCGAAGCATCGGCGATGCAGATGAACTGCCGGGCGACGGCGGCGACGATTTTTTCGCGCGTCAGCGCACCGCCGCCGCCCTTGATCATCATCAGGTGGCGGGTGACTTCGTCGGCGCCATCCACGTAAACCGGCAACTCGCGCACGCCGTTGAGGTCGAATACTGGAATGCCTGCCGCTTTCAGTCGTTGGGCGCTGGCTTCGGAACTGGAGACCGCTCCTTCGATGCGGCCTTTCATCTTTGCCAGTTCATCGATGAAGAAGTTCACTGTGGAGCCGGTGCCGACACCGACGACGGCGCCTTCCGGCACCAGTGCCGCCGCGGCTTTTGCCGCTGCCTGTTTCAGTGCGTCCTGACTCATTTGCTGCTCCACAATGAAGGTTCAATCGAATATACATGATACCGCCGCAAGGCCCTGCTTTGCCCTCTTATTTGTGTGCGGAGCATCGCTTGCGACCGTCATTCCTGATAACCTTTCACCCATGAAAATCTGCTGGTAAATCAAAGCTAAAAGCGCATGGCCAAAACCGATTATCTGGAACGTATTCTCAACGCTCGCGTTTACGACGTGGCGATCGAGTCTCCGCTGGAGCAGGCGCCTAATTTGTCGAAGCGAACGCACAACCGCATCCTGCTCAAGCGCGAGGACATGCAGCCGGTGTTTTCCTTCAAGCTGCGCGGCGCCTATAACAAGATGGCGCACCTCAAGCCCGACGCGCTGGTGCGCGGCGTGATTGCGGCTTCGGCCGGTAACCACGCCCAGGGCGTGGCGCTTGCGGCGCAACGGCTGGGTTGCATGGCGACCATCGTCATGCCGTTGACTACCCCGGACATCAAAATCAATGCCGTGCGTTCTCGCGGCGCCAAAGTTGTTCTCCACGGCGACTCCTATGCCGAGGCCGCCGACCACGCCCGGCTGCTGGAAAAACGCCAGGGACTGACTTACGTCCATCCTTACGATGATCCGGAGGTAATTGCCGGGCAGGGCACGATTGCGATGGAAATCCTGCGCCAGCATCCGGAGCCGATCGACGCGATTTTTGTGGCCATCGGCGGCGGCGGACTGATTGCGGGCATCGCGGCTTATGTCAAACGTTTGCGGCCGGAGATCAAGATCATCGGCGTGCAACCGGTGGATTCGGACGCAATGTATCAGTCCATCAAGGCCGGACGCCGCGTGAAACTGGCGCAAGTCGGGCTGTTTGCCGACGGCGTCGCCGTGAAGCAGGTGGGCAAGGAAACCTTCCGCCTGTGCCGAACTCTGGTCGATGAAATCGTCCGCGTCGACACCGATGCGATGTGCGCGGCGATCAAGGATGTCTTTGAAGATACCCGCGCCATCCTCGAGCCCGCAGGGGCGCTGGCCATCGCCGGTGCAAAAGCCTGGGCGGCGCGACGCAAGGTCCGCAACGCGACGCTGGTTGCGGTGGCCTGCGGTGCCAATATGAATTTCGACCGTCTGCGTTTTGTCGCGGAAGAAGCCGAACTCGGAGAACACCGCGAAGCCATTCTGGCGGTGACCATTCCCGAGAAGCCCGGCAGCTTCAAGACTTTCTGTGAATTGCTGGGGCCGCGCAACGTCACTGAATTCAATTACCGTTTTGATGATCCGCAGAAAGCGCGGGTGTTTGTGGGCGTGCAGGTGCGCAACCGCCAGGAAACGGAGCAACTGGTGAAGGCGCTGCGCCGCAAGGGTCTGCAGACGCTAGACCTGAGTGATAACGAACTGGCCAAGTTGCATGTGCGGCATATGGTCGGTGGTCACGCGCCGGGCGCGAAAAACGAAATTCTTTACCGCTTCGAATTCCCGGAGAAACCGGGTGCGCTGATGCGTTTCCTGACCAGCATGAGCGGCGGCTGGAACATCAGTCTGTTCCATTACCGCAATCACGGCGCCGATTACGGCCGCGTACTGGTCGGCATGGAAGTGCCGCCGAAAGACAAAGCCAAGTTCAAGGCCTTCCTCGCCGATGTCGGTTATCCCTGCGCTGACGAGTCGCGGAATCCGGCCTATCGCCTGTTCCTGTCATGAAATCGATTTATAATCAATGCGTTATGTTTTATCGTCGGATGACACGGTAATCCATGGGTATGCCCCGTAGTGTTTCCGCTGCGTTGATAACGGCCCTTGTTGCAGCAATCCTGCTGCAACCTGAGCAGGCTGTGGCGCAAAGCGCTGCTCTCGATGACGCCTTTCTCGCCGCGCGTGATGCCGCACGCACCGGCGACAGCAAAAAACTCGACCAGATCGCGCCCCGTTTCCAGGGGCATGTGCTGGAGCCCTACGTCAATTACTGGCGGCTGAGAATCCGCTTTGAAGCGCGCGACGCTGATGAGATCCGCCGCTATATCAATACCAACCGTGATACCCCGTTGTCCGACAACGTGCGCCGCGACTGGCTGAAGGTGCTCGGTAAAAACGCGCAATGGGAAACCTTCAACGCCGAACTGCCGGCGCTGGCGGGCGAGGACATGGAAGTGACCTGCTACGCGCTGCAGGCGCGATCGCGTGTCGACAATCTGGCATTGCGCGAGGCGCGGCCGCTGTGGTTTGTTGCCCGCGACCTGCCCGACAGCTGCAACACCCTGTTTGATGCGTTGCTCGAGGCACAGCAATTGTCCGAAGAGGATGTCTGGACGCGGGTGCGACTGGCACTCGAAGCCGGTCAGGTGGGACTCGCCAATCGTGTTGCCGGCTGGCTGCCCAAAGGACAGGCGCCTGATGCGCGCACGCTGACGGCGATTTCCGGCAATCCCGCCGCGTATCTCAATGATCTGCGCTCGGACCTGAAGACGCGTGCCTCCCGCGAAACCGCGATATTTGCGGTACACCGGCTGGCGCGTACCTCACCGACGCAGGCGGTGGCGCAATGGACCAAACTGTCATCACGGTTCACTGAAGAGGAGCGCGGTTACGTCTGGGGCATGCTCGGCTACTTTGGGGCGATGCGACACGATCCCTCAGCACTCGACTGGTATGCGCGTGCATCCGGCATGAGTGACCTGCAACTGGGCTGGAAGGTGCGCGCGGCTTTGCGCGCGAAGCGTTGGTCCGAAGTGCAGGCGGCAATTGATGCCATGACGCCGAAAGAAGCCGAGGACCCGGCCTGGCGTTACTGGAAGGCGAGGGCGCTGAAGGCCTCCGGTCGTGAAACCGAAGCCGTCGCATTGCTCAAGCCCTTGTCGGCCGAATTCAATTTCTACGGCCAACTCGCGCTTGAAGACCTCGGCGGCAGCGTGCAGTCCCCGCCGCAAGCGTACAAACTGGCCGAGCAGGATATTGCTGCAGTCGCGTCGCGTCCCGGTATCCAGCGTGCGCTGGCGCTGTTCCGTCTCGATGTGCGGCTGGAAGCGGTACGTGAATGGCTGTGGGCGATCCGCGGCATGACCGATCGCCAGTTGCTCGCAGCGGCGGAAGTGGCGCGGCGCAACGCGGTGTACGACCGTGCGATCAATACCGCTGACCGCACCGTATTCGAACATGATTTCGCACTGCGCTATCTTGCGCCCTACCGTGACCAGCTGAAGGCTGCGGCGCGCCAGGTCGATCTGGATGAGGCCTGGGTCAACGGTCTGATCCGTCAGGAAAGCCGTTTCATCGCCCAGGCCAAATCGCGCGTCGGTGCCGGCGGGCTGATGCAGCTGATGCCGGCCACCGCGAAGTGGGTCGCCGGCAAGATTGGCCTCAAGGACTGGCACTGGTCGCAGGTCAACGATGTTGAAACCAATCTCAGTCTGGGCACGTATTACCTGAAGCATGTGCTCGATACCCTCGACGGTAGCCCGGTGCTGGCGTCGGCCGCGTATAACGCCGGCCCCGGCCGTGCGCGCGCCTGGCGCGCGGATCAGACGATGGAGGCTGCGGTTTATGCCGAAAGTATTCCGTTCAACGAGACGCGGGATTATGTGAAAAAGGTGATGGCCAATTCCAGCTATTACGCCAACAATTTCAGCCAGCAGATGCAGTCGCTGAAAGCGCGCATCGGCGTCATCGAGCCGCGCGCGCGCGACCGCGAAAAGCCGCTGGGTGATACGCCCTGAAACCGGGCGCAACAGAAGAACAACGGAGAAATACCGGAAATGATCATCGAAAAAGTTTGTGTCATCGGCGGATCGGGTTTTGTCGGCCGTCACCTGTGCCAACAGCTGGCGGCGCGCGGCCTGCGCATGGTGGTCCCGACGCGTGACCGTGAACGCGCCAAGGCGCTGATCCTGCTGCCCACTGTGGATGTGGTCGAAGCCGATGTGCACAACCCGGCGGCGCTGGTGAAAGTGGTGGCCAGTTGCGATGCCGTGATCAATCTGGTCGGCGTGCTGCATGACGGCAGTGGTCATCACGGTTTTAGCGGCGCCCATATCGAACTCGCGCGCAGCGTGGTCGAAGCCTGTCGCACCGGCGGCGTCAAAAGGCTGCTGCAGATGAGCGCGATCGGCGCTGCGACCGACGGCCCGAGCGCCTACCTGCGCAGCAAGGGCGAAGCTGAGCGTGTGGTGATGGAGTCGGGGCTGGAAGTCACGGTGTTCCGGCCTTCGGTGATCTTCGGACCGGATGACCGCTTCCTCAATCTGTTCGCCGGACTCGCGCGGCTGCTGCCGGTACTGGTGCTGGCGCGGCCGGATGCGCGTTTCCAGCCGGTATACGTCGGGGATGTCGCTGCAGCTTTTGTTCATGCCCTGACCGACATCGCTACCTACGGGCGCCGCTATGATCTGTGCGGACCGCAACGTTACACGCTGCGTGAGCTGGTTGCGTTCGTGGCGCGGAACATCGGTCGCCCGCGTCCGATCATCGGCCTCAACCGCACGCTGTCCCTGTGCCAGGCGTTTGCGATGGAGTGCCTGCCGGTGAAACTGATGTCGCGCGACAACATCCTTTCGATGGATGTCGACAGCATCAGCGACTCGGTGTTTCCTTTCGGCATCCGGCCGCAGGCACTGGAGGCGCTGGCGCCGTCCTGGTTGTCGACCAATGCGCCGCGCGCGCAATACGATCTGATGCGCAGCCGCGCTGGACGCTGATACCGGTATGGAAACCTATGTCGTCGGCGGCGCGGTACGCGACGAGATGCTCGGCCTGCCGGTGCAGGATCGCGATTACGTCGTTGTCGGTTCGACGCCGGAAGAAATGGTGAGGCAGGGCTTTCGCCCGGTCGGTCGCGATTTCCCGGTGTTCCTGCATCCGCAAACCCATGAGGAATATGCGCTGGCGCGTACCGAGCGCAAGACCGCACCCGGTTATCACGGCTTTGCCTTCCATGCGGCTCCCGATGTTACGCTGGAACAGGATCTGCAGCGCCGCGACCTGACCATCAATGCGATGGCGCGCGACGACAGCGGCCGGCTGATTGATCCGTATCACGGCGCCGATGACCTCGGCGAAGGCGTGTTGCGCCATGTCAGTCCGGCGTTTGCCGAAGACCCGGTACGCATTCTTCGCGTCGCGCGTTTTGCCGCACGATTTGATTTCACCGTGGCGCCGGAAACCCAGGCGTTGATGGTGCAGATGGTGCAGGACGGCGAAGCCGATGCGCTGGTCGCCGAACGCGTCTGGCAGGAACTGGCGAAGGGCCTAATGGAAAAAGCGCCGTCGGCGATGTTCGCGATACTGCACGAATGCGGGGCGATGGCCCGCGTGCTGCCGCAGATCGATGCCTTGTATGACGCTGCACAGGATGGTGAAGCCATGGCGGCGCTCGATGCTGCCGCGGCTGGAAGTGCTGCGCTGGATGTCCGTTTTGCCTCCTTGCTGCGTGCGCTGGAACCCGAGGCTGTCGAAGCCTTGTGCACAAAACTCAAGGCGCCCGCCGCCTGTCGCGACCTTGCCCTGCTCGCCGCGCGGCACGGCAATGCTATTGCCGACGGCGCAGAACTGGACGCCGAAGCGCTGATGCAGGTGCTGGAAGCCGCCGATGCCTGGCGCCGTCCTGAACGTTTCCGCGACCTGATGGAAGCGGCGCTCGCGGGCGTTGTGGACGCGGGGGTTTCTCGCAAGCGTCTGCGTATTGCGCATGACGCGGCGCTGGCGGTCGATGCGGGTGTGGTGGCCCGCACGCAGAAATCGCCCGACAGCATCAAGGCGGCGGTGGCTGAAGCGCGTCTTGCCGCGATTCGTTCCGCGATCGAATAATCAACCGTCAACGGAGTTTGCAATGATCGACTTTTATACCTGGACTACGCCGAACGGCCGCAAGATATCCATCATGCTCGAGGAATGCGGTCTGGATTACCGGACCCATGCAATCAATATCGGCAAGGGCGAGCAGTTCAAGCCGGAATTCGTCTCGATCAACCCCAATAGCAAGATTCCGGCGATTGTCGATACCGAGGGTCCCGACGGCCTGCCGATCACGCTGATGGAATCCGGTGCAATCCTGATCTATCTCGCCGGCAAGACCGGCAGGTTTATCCCGCAACCGATGCGTGGCCGTTATGATGTATTGCAGTGGCTGATGTTCCAGATGGGCGGTGTCGGTCCGATGTTCGGTCAGGTTCATCATTTCCTGCGCGCCGCGAAAGAGCCGGTGCCCTATGCGATCGAGCGTTATGTCACCGAGACGCGGCGGCTTTACGGTGTGCTCGATGCGCATCTGGCGAAAAACGAATGGCTGGCCGGCGGCGAATACACCATTGCCGAGATGGCGACTTATCCGTGGATTGCCCGCCATGAGTGGCACAAGACCGATCTGAATGATTTCCCGAATGTGAAGCGCTGGTATGACCTTATCTCGGCGCGTCCCGCCGTGCAGCGTGGCATGGCCATCCCGAAAATCTGAGATTGCGATAAATCTTCAGCGGCGTGCGTGCCGCTGCAGCAGTCTTACGATTTCGGCGGTATTGAGTTCCGGGTTGGTGCGCAGTTCGCGCACCCCGACAATGGTGGTGGCCCAGGCCATATGCCCCTGCATGCGTTTGACGACGCCGGGCCATTCGCCGGCGCTGTGCTGTTGCGGGTCCGGCAGGGCATGACATTGTGAGCACGCCAGGCTGTACATCTGCCCGGCGCCGCTCTGCAGTGCGGGGTGCTTCGGATCGATTTCGCGTTGCGCATGTTTGCGCAGGTAATTGCCCAGTGCGGCAACTTCGGCTTCAGAGGGCGCCTCGACGCCAGCCATCATTTCTTTCATCAGTGGGCCCATATTGCCTTGGCCCCGCATCCGCCACACCATGCGCTCAAGAACGGACTGCCACTGTGCAGCGCTGTGCATCCGCGGGTTGGGCAGGTGATGGCATTGCACGCATTAACGCGCAGCGAGTTTGGCGCCGGCGGTTAGCGGTTCGGGCAGTTGCTGCGGCTCCATCGTCGGCGGCAGAATGCGTTCGAGCATACGACCATGGGGGTTTTTCGCCCAGTTAGCGCGGGCCTGCGCGGTGTCCGGTGATTTTGCGCCATGCGCGATGGCGCTGGCGGACAGCGACACGATCAGCAGCAGGATGGGGCGACCGGCAACCATGGCCGGGCCATGATAGCGGAATCGGATGCTGAGCCTAGAGCGTGTGGGATTTGTCGCCGCGACTGAAACCCGACAGCGGCGTGGCGATGCCGCGGCCCAGTGCGATGACCTTGAACAGTTCGCCCATTTCCGCCGGCGACAGCAGTTGCTGCGCTTGCGCAGCGAGTGGCGCGTAACGGGCGACATCGGATGCGGGAATTTCGGCGAGCAGTCCGGTGATGCCACCGTTGATCAGGAATTGTGCCTGATTGGTGTAACCGAGCAGGTCGAGTGCTGCGCCTGCCTGTGCCACGGCGCTGAAATCGACATGTGCGGTGATGTCCTGCAGACCCGGCCACAAAAAAGGGTCATCGTGCGCATGGTGGCGGTAATGGCACATCAGCGTGCCGCGGTTACGTTGCAGATGGAAAAATTCACGTGCCGGAAAGCCGTAGTCAATGAACAGCAGTGCGCCATGGTCGAGGCGGCTGGCGAGATCACCAATCAGCGCCGGGGCGGCAAGATTGATTTCGGTTTCGTAATCGTCGGGCAATGACAGTTGACCGGCGGCAGCAGCGACGGCGCCGGTGGCAGGTCGTGTCGCCCACGCATAACCCTCCATGCCGGTAGTGACGCCGAGTTCCTCGACGAGGCTCTGGTCGACGCGAATGCGATGTACCGGCAGGGCATCGAGCACCTCGTTACCGATGACCGCGGCGTTGAGGCGATCCGGAAGACGGTCCAGCCATTCGATACGATCAATATATTGCGGCAGCCGCGCCCGTAATCTTTGCTGCTGCCGTTCACGCAGATCGGCGCTGACTTCGAGGATGCGATAACGCTGCGGCAGCTGATCCAGTGCCGCCAGTTCTTCGAGCACGACAGCGGCGAGTGTGCCGCTGCCGGCGCCGAGTTCGATGATGTCGGTAACATCTTGCGCCAGCAGCTCGGCAAGCTGGCGTGCCAGTGTGCGGCCGAACAGCGGCGACAGTTCCGGAGCGGTGATGAAATCGCCGGCGGCGCCGAGCTTGCGGCTGCCGGCGCTGTAATATCCCAGCCCCGGCGCGTACAGCACGAGCTCCATATAGCGCGCGAAACTGATCCAGCTGCCGCCTTTTGCAATTTCGGCATGGATCAGGGTTTGCAGTTCCCGGCTGACGGCAAGGGCATCGGCATCCGGTTCAGGCAGGGCGGATTTCTCGGGCTGAAAAGTCACGGCGGGATAATACGCTAAAATAAACAATCATTTACGTCAGGTTGGCGGGTTGGAAGTGCTCAGATGAACGCAATACTGCAGGACAAGACAGCGCTGGTTACCGGCGGTGCGCGCCGGGTCGGCGCGGCGATTTGCCGCCGGCTGCATGCTGCCGGCGCGAATGTGGTCGTGCATTGCAATCGCTCCCAGCATGACGCGCAGACACTGGTGCATGAACTCAATGACCTGCGGCCGGGGTCGGCGGTGCTGGTGCAGGCCGATTTGCTGGAACCGGGAACCCCGCTCGCACTGTTGCAGCGGACCGTTTCGGCCTATGGCGGTCTGGACGTGCTGGTCAATAACGCCTCGAGTTTTTACTCGACGCCCTTGGGGCAGATCGATGCGAAGGCCTGGGATGACCTGATGGGCACCAATCTGAAGGCGCCGCTGTTCCTGTCACAGGCGGCGGCTCCCGAACTGCGGCGCACCCAGGGCTGCATCGTCAACATCATCGACATTCATGCCGAACGGCCACTGGCCGATCACATGGTCTACACCGCGGCAAAAGGCGGCCTGCTGGCGTTGACGCGTTCGCTGGCGCTCGAACTCGGTCCGGAGGTGCGGGTCAATGGCGTATCGCCCGGCGCCATTCTGTGGCCTGACGGGCCGGAGTGGCAGAATGAAGATGAGCGGCAGCGCATTCTGGATCGAAGCGTACTGAAGCGGGTCGGCGAACCTGACGACATTGCCGGTGCCGTCGAGTTTCTAGCCACCGCACCGTACGTCACGGGGCAGATCATCGCCGTGGACGGCGGCCGCAGTATTGTTCTGTAGTTTGTGTTGTAAACCTTTGAACGCATCAACAGGCCCGGTTAAGTCCGCGCCGGAGTAAAACGCCATGGATACCCAGGTCATCAACATCACGCCGCGCAGCAACCGTGAGCGTCGCGATCATTACGAATCGAACAAGCTGGTGAAGCGTCTGCGCCGCCAAGCCGGTCAGGCGATTGCCGATTTCGACATGATCCGCGAGGGCGACAAGGTGATGGCCTGCCTGTCCGGCGGCAAGGACAGCTATGCGCTGCTCGACATCCTGCTGCACCTGCGCAGCCATGCGCCGATTGCCTTCGACATCGTTGCCGTCAATCTCGACCAGAAGCAGCCGGGATTTCCGGAGCATGTACTGCCCGAATACCTGACCGCACTCGGCGTGCCCTTTCACATCGAAAACCAGGACACCTACAGCATAGTCAAGCGGGTGATCCCCGAAGGCAAGACGATGTGCTCGCTGTGCTCGCGGCTGCGCCGCGGGGTGCTCTATCGCGTCGCGCAGGAACTTGGTGCGACCAAGATCGCGCTGGGTCACCATCGCGATGACATTCTTGAAACCTTCATGCTGAACATGTTCTATGGCGGGAAGCTCAAATCGATGCCGCCGAAGCTGGTCTCGGACGACGGCCGCAATGTGGTGATCCGTCCGCTGGCCTACTGTGAGGAGAGTGATCTTGAGGCGTATGCCGCACTGCGCCAGTTTCCGATCATTCCCTGCACACTCTGCGGTTCACAGGAAAACCTCAAGCGCAAGGAAATGAAGGCGATGCTACGCGAGTGGGAAAAGCGCCATCCCGGGCGTGTCGAAACGATATTGACCAGCCTGCAGAACGTGCGGCCCTCGCATCTCATGGACCGCACGCTGTTTGATTTTGCCGCGGTGCGCGCGACCGGTGCACCGGTCACCGACGGCGATACGGCTTTCGACAGCGAATAAAACGTCTGCAGTGCGGGGCGCGGAAGCGCCCGCCGCAGACGGCCGTTAAAAGTCCGGCTGGATGTTGTATTCCTTGACTGCCTTGCTCCAGCGCGCGATTTCTTCACGGGTGAATTTGTCGAACTCTGCCGGTGTGGTCGGTACCGGTTCATAACCGCGGTCGCGCAGCAGCTTGCCGGTTTCGCCGTTCAGGACCTTGGTCACCGCCTTGTTGAGTACAGTGACGGCTTCCTTCGGCATTTTGACCGGGCCCATCAGGCCGTACCAGCCGCTGATCGCAAAACCCTTGAAGCCGGATTCGGCCAGCGTCGGCAGTTCCGGCAGTTGCGGTGTGCGTTTGGCGGTAGTCACCGCGAGGCCGCGCAGTTTGCCTGATTTGATCTGCGGAATCGCCGCGCCGGGACCGGAGAACAGCGTCTGTACTTCACCGCCGACGGCTGCCGCGACCGAAGGGCCCGAGCCGCGATAGGGAATATGCGTCAGCTTGATCTTCGCGGCCTGGAAAAAGGCTTCCTGGGCGACATGCGCGGTGACGTTGCCCGAACCGAAGTTCATCGAGTTGGGTTTGCTCTGCGCGAGTTTGATGAACTCCGCCAGCGTCTTCGCCTGTACGCTGGGATGCACGGTCATGATGTAAGGCTGCTCAATCAGCTGGCTGATGCCAACAAAATCCTTGGCGACATCGAAGCTGAGTTTGGGCATCAGCGCAGGTGCCACTGCGGTGGCGCCGATTTCCGAAATGACAACGGTGTAACCATCGGGATTGGCCGTGGCGGCGATGGCCGTTCCGAGGGTGCCCTGGGCGCCGCCGCGGTTGTCGATCAGGATCTGCTGGCCGAGTTCGGCGCTCAGTGCCGGTTGCATCACCCGCGACACCAGGTCAGTGCCACCGCCGGGTGGGAAGGGCACGACCAGACGGATCGGTTTGTTCGGGTAGGCGCTGCTTTGCGCGGCCATCGCCGGTGCGGCCAGTGCCAGACAGGCCGCCAGCGGCAGGCTGATCAGTCGGTTCATCAGGGCTTCTCCTCGTTATCGGTATTTTTGAATATCCCACATTATCATGACTTTATGGCGTAAAACATAGCCGGACAGGCGAGGGTGTTGAATAAAATTAATAATAAAAACATATAGTTATATCCATTTTCGGCCGGCAATATAGTCTTGTCAAAATAAATTGGTCATGATAAATTGCAGCCTGTTTCCGTCATCGTTCGCGGCAAACCGCGGCCCCGTTACCGAACATGAATTGCGCCACCCGTCTCGTTGATCTTTTTGGCAGTCAGGCCGAAGTCGCCCGTCGATTCCGTCTTGACCGCGCCGTGGTCAATCACTGGATCAAGTCGGGTTATGTGCCGGCGCGCTGGGCCATGGAAGTCGAGCAGGTCACCGGCGGAGAAATCGCCGCCGTTGAAGTGCTCAACGAAGCCACCACGCGCAAGCCGCTGAAGCTGAAGTCGCGGCCGGACGGAGAAAACTTTTCAGCCAACGCCACTGCAGGGAGTGAATTCAACATGGACAGATACGCGCCGAGCAAACGCATCAACTCGTTCCACCCGCCGC
>CANHZX010000019.1 GCA_947465215.1 Betaproteobacteria bacterium
CACCGGCAAGACCGGCATGTTCCATACCAAGACCGGCAAGGAATACGCGAACGGCAAGAACTGCTACGTCGCCGGTGTTACCCCGAAAAAGGGCGGCCAGAATTACGAAGGCATTCCCATTTTCAATTCGGTGCGTGAAGCCAAGGATGCGACCGGCGCCAATGTGTCGGTGATCTATGTGCCGCCGCCCTTTGCGGCTGCGGCGATTGAAGAAGCAGTTGATGCCGATCTCGATCTGGTGATCTGTATTACTGAAGGCATCCCCGTGCGCGACATGGTGCGCCTGAAATACAAGATGCAGCAGAACAACAGCCGTACCCTGCTGATCGGACCGAACTGCCCGGGCGTGATCACGCCGGATGAAATCAAGATCGGCATCATGCCGGGCCACATCCACAAGAAGGGCCCGATCGGTGTCGTTTCGCGTTCCGGCACGCTGACCTATGAAGCGGTCGGTCAGTTGATGGAACTGGGGATGGGCCAGTCGTCCTGCGTCGGCATTGGCGGGGACCCGGTCAACGGCCTCAAGCACATCGATGTCATGAAAATGTTCAATGATGATCCGCAGACTGAAGCGGTGATCATGGTTGGCGAAATCGGCGGCTCCAACGAAGAGGAGTGCGCGCGCTGGATCAAGGACAACATGAAGAAACCGGTGGTCGGTTTCATCGCCGGCGTTACAGCGCCGCCCGGAAAGCGCATGGGCCATGCCGGCGCGATCATCTCCGGCGGCAAGGGTACGGCCGATGAAAAGCTATCTGTGATGGAAGAGTGCGGCATCCGCACGACAAAAAATCCGGCGGAGATGGGCAAGCTGCTCAAGTCGGTGCTGAAGTAATGGAAGGACCGGCCCCCGAAAATGGGGCCGGCTGCTGGCATTGCCGGAGGAGGCGGAATTTTGGAAGGTGGCATCGTGAAACGCGGTAAACGTGCGCGGGGCGCTCTAAAGGGGCGCGCCGTGGAATCTGGCGCTCTCGCTGAAGTCCGGTCCCTGCTGGATGGCGCTCAGCGCAAGACCGGGGTTGACCCGCGCCGTCGCGATCTGCTGATCGAAAACCTGCATCTGATCCAGGACCGCTTCGGTCATATCCCCGCTGCTCACCTTGTGGCGCTGGCGCGTGAAATGAAGCTGGCGATGACCGAGGTCTATGAGGTGGCGACTTTTTATCACCACTTCGACGTGATCAAGGAAGGTGAGCAGGCGCCGCCGGCATTGACCGTCCGTGTCTGTGATTCCCTTTCCTGCGAACTGTCCGGTTCCAATGAACTGATCAAAGGCCTGAAACAATCGCTGGGCGACAAGGTGCGCGTGATTCCGGCGCCCTGCGTCGGTCGTTGCGAGCAGGCGCCAGTGGCCGTGGTCGGGCAGAACCCCGTGCCTCAGGCGACGGTCGACAAGGTCAAGACGCTGGTCGCCGGCAACAAGGACAAATGCGCGGT
Organism: Betaproteobacteria bacterium; assembly: GCA_947465215.1. GTDB lineage: Bacteria > Pseudomonadota > Gammaproteobacteria > Burkholderiales > SG8-41. The sequence continues at coordinate 1,441 of CANHZX010000019.1, forward strand.
CGGCAAGTACGTCAATTACGCCGAATACCGCAAGCAGGGCGGTTATGACATCGCGATCGAATGCCTGAATGGCACGCGTGATGCCGAGTCGCTGATCAAGACCATGGAGAATTCGGGGCTGCGCGGTCTGGGCGGCGCCGGTTTCCCGTCGGGGCGCAAATGGCGCATCGTGCGCGGCGAAAAAGGGCCGCGGGTGATGGCGATCAATATTGATGAGGGCGAGCCGGGTACGTTCAAGGACCGGCACTATCTCGAGCGCGATCCGCATCGTTTCCTGGAAGGCATGATCATTGCCGCGTCGACGGTGCAGATTTCCGAGGTTTACATCTATCTGCGCGACGAATATGCCGGCGTGCGGGCGATTCTCGAAAAAGAGATCAAGGCGCTGCAGGCGAATCCGCCCTGCCCGCTGCCGCCGATATTCCTGCGCCGCGGTGCAGGTGCCTATATCTGCGGTGAAGAGTCGGCGATGATCGAGTCGATCGAAGGCAAACGCGGCATGCCGCGGCTGCGTCCGCCATATGTGGCGCAGGTTGGCCTTTTCGGCTATCCGACGCTCGAGCACAACATGGAAACCCTGTACTGGGTGCGCGACATCCTTGAAAAAGGCGCCGACTGGTTCGCCGGTCAGGGCCGCAACGGCCGCAAGGGCCTGCGCTCCTTCTCAGTGTCCGGTCGCGTGAAAAAGCCTGGTGTGCATCTGGCGCCTGCCGGTATCACGGTGAAAGAACTGATCGCCGAATACTGCGGTGGCATGCTGCCGGGACATCAGTTCTATGGCTATCTGCCGGGCGGCGCATCGGGCGGCATCCTGCCGGCGTCGATGAGCGATATTCCGCTGGATTTCGATACGCTCAATCAATACGGCTGTTTCATCGGTTCTGCCGCAGTGATCATTTTCTCCGACAAGGACAAGGCACGCGGCGCGGCGCGCAACGTGATGAAGTTCTTTTCCGAAGAATCCTGCGGCCAGTGCACGCCCTGTCGTGTCGGCACCGCAAAAGCCCTGCAGTTGATGGATGCGCCGAAATGGAATCGCGGTCTGCTTGAAGAGCTGTCGGGCGCTATGGCCGACGCCTCGATCTGCGGCCTCGGTCAGGCGGCGCCGAATCCGATCCGTACCGTGATGAAGTATTTCCCCAAGGAAGTCGAGTAGGGACGCGGGTGCGAAAGCGCTGCGTCTTACCGGAGGTCATATCATGACTGCAATGAGCAAAGACGAACTCGCGGCGATGCCGGTAGAGTTCAAACTGAACGGCAAGGATGTCGTCGGTTACGCGTCAGAAACCATCATCCAGACTGCGAAGCGCCACGGCGTCGAGATTCCGCATCTTTGCTACAAGGAAGGCATGCGTCCCGACGGCAACTGCCGGGCCTGCGTCGTTGAGGTCAAGGGCGAGCGCGTGCTGGCGGCGTCGTGCTGCCGCAATCCCTCGCCTGGCATGGAAGTCACCACCAACAGCACGCGCGCCGTCGCGTCGCAGAAGATGGTGATGGAGTTGCTGCTCTCTGATATGCCTGAGCAGCGTCACACCAATAATTCCGAGCTGGACCTCTGGGCCGGCAAATTGCAGGTCGGCAAGCCGCGCTTCGCGCCGCGCCACCAGCCGCATGCCGACTTGTCGCATCACGGCATCGCGGTCAATCTCGATTCCTGTATCCAGTGCACACGTTGCGTGCGCGCCTGCCGCGAAGAGCAGGTCAACGACGTCATCGGTTATGCCTTCCGCGGCGACCATTCGAAGATCGTGTTTGACCTGAATGATCCGATGGGAGAATCCACCTGCGTTGCCTGTGGCGAATGCGTTCAGGCCTGTCCGACCGGTGCACTGATGCCGGCGCGCGAGGCGGGGTTGGTCAAACCCGACAAACAGGTGCACTCGGTGTGCCCGTACTGCGGCGTCGGTTGCCAGCTGACCTACAACGTCAAGGGCAACAAGATCATATCGGTCGACGGCCGCGACGGTCCGTCGAATCACGGCCGGCTTTGCGTCAAGGGCCGTTACGGTTTCGATTATGCACATCACCCGCAGCGTCTGACCAAGCCGCTGATCCGCAAGCCCGGTGTGCCCAAGCATGCCGATTTCACGATGGACCCGGCGAACCCGCTGGAGCATTTCCGTGAAGCGAGCTGGGATGAGGCACTGGATCTTGCCGCCAGCAAGCTGAAAGGCATCCGCGACCAATACGGCAACAAGGCGCTGGCCGGTTTCGGTTCCGCCAAGGGCAGCAACGAAGAAGCCTATCTGTTCCAGAAGCTGGTGCGTACCGGTTTTGGTTCCAACAACGTCGACCATTGCACCCGTCTGTGCCATGCCTCAAGTGTGGCGGCGCTGATGGAGGCCGTGAGTTCCGGCGCGGTGTCGAACCAGGTCAATGATGTTGCACACGCCGAAGTGATTTTCCTGATTGGTGCGAACCCGCTGTCCAATCACCCGGTGGCGGCGACCTGGATCAAGAATGCGGTGAAAAACGGCGCGAAACTGATCTATGCCGATCCGCGGCGCAACGAACTGTCTCGACACGCGACCCACGCGCTGCAGTTCAAGCCGGATACCGACGTTGCGCTGCTCAATGCGATGATGCATGTCATCGTCCATGAAGGACTGGTCGACGAGGACTTCATCAAGTCACGCACCATCGGCTATGAAGATCTGAAAAACAACGTCGAAGGTTACAGCCCGGAAGCGATGGCGCCCTTGTGCGGTATCCCGGCGGAAACCATCAAGGAAGTGGCACGGCTTTACGCGACTTCCAAAGCTTCGATGATTCTCTGGGGGATGGGCATTTCGCAGCACGTCCACGGCACCGACAATGCACGCTGCCTGATCGCGCTGTGCCTGATGACCGGCCAGATCGGCAAACCGGGCTCGGGTCTGCATCCGCTGCGCGGCCAGAACAATGTGCAGGGCGCTTCCGACTCGGGCCTGATTCCGATGCTGTTTCCGGACTATCAGCGCGTCGACAATCCGCAGGCGCTGGCCCGCTTTGAAAAACTGTGGGGCACCAAGCTGGATTCCAAGCCGGGCCTGACCGTGGTCGAGATCGTGCACGCGATTCTCGACGGCGATATCCGCGGCATGTACGTGATGGGTGAAAACCCGGCGATGTCCGATCCGGATGCCAACCACGCACGCGAAGCGCTGGCGAAATTGGACTGGCTGGTGGTGCAGGAAATTTTCCTGACGGAGACCTGCTATCACGCCGACGTGATTCTGCCGGCAACCGTATGGCCGGAAAAAGACGGCACCGTCACCAACACCGATCGTATGGTGCAACTGGGCCGCAAGGCGGTTGAAGCACCGGGCGAAGCCAAGCCGGATCTGTGGATCATCCAGGAACTGGCGCGTCGTCTGGGGCTGGGATGGAACTACAACGGTCCGAAAGACGTGTTCAACGAGATGCGTCTGGCGATGAACTCGATCGCCGGCATCACCTGGGAGCGGCTGGAGGCAGAGAGCAGCGTGACCTATCCCTGCCTCAAAGAGGGCGACCCCGGACAACCTACTGTATTTATTGATAAATTTCCGACGCCGACGGGGCGGGCGAAGTTTGTGCCGGCCGACATCATTCCGGCCAACGAACGGCCCGATCGCGAATTCCCGTTTGTGCTGATCACCGGACGGCAGCTCGAGCACTGGCATACCGGGTCGATGACCCGTCGCGCCGGTGTTCTCGATGCGATCGAGCCGGAACCGACCGTGTCGATGCATCCGCTGGATCTCGATGAGCTTGGTGCGAAGGGTGGCGATGTGATCACGGTGGCGTCACGCCGCGGCATCATTTCGCTGCATGCGCGGGCGGACGACGGCACGCCGCGCGGCTCGATTTTCATCCCGTTTGCGTTCTACGAGGCGGCCGCCAATCTGCTGACCAATGCGGCGTTGGACCCCTTCGGCAAGATTCCCGAGTTCAAGTATTGCGCGGTCAAGGTGATGAAAGGCGGCGAGCTGACGCCGCGCTCCAGTTACGGCGGCGGGCAGGTGCTGGCGAAACTGGCGAAGGTTTAAGGCTGTAAAACACGACGCCCGCCAGCGCGGGCATCAATAATTATTTTTTGTTCAGGAGAGGAACCAACATGGCACTGTCGGACATCGAAATTGCCCAGGCGGCAAAAATGGAGCGCATCAACAAGATTGCGCAGAAGCTGGGCATCCCGGAAGAGCATCTGGTGCCTTATGGTCACTACAAGACCAAAGTGTCGCTGGAATATGTCGACAGCCTGAAAGACAAAAAAGACGGCAAGCTGATCCTCGTCACGGCGATCAACCCGACTCCCGCCGGCGAAGGCAAGACCACGACGACCGTGGGCCTCGGCGATGCGCTGAACCACATCGGCAAGAAGGCGATGATCTGTCTGCGTGAACCCTCGCTCGGACCGGTGTTCGGCGTCAAGGGCGGCGCGGCGGGCGGCGGTTACGCACAGGTTGTGCCGATGGAAGACATCAACCTGCACTTCACCGGTGACTTCGGTGCGATCGCACTGGCGAACAACCTGCTCGCCGCGATGATCGACAACCACATCTCTCACGGCAACGAGCTTGGCATCGATCCGCGCCGCATCACCTGGAAGCGCGTGATGGACATGAACGACCGTGCGCTGCGCGACATCGTTGTCTCCCTGGGCGGAACCGCTAACGGTTACCCGCGTGAAGACGGTTTCGACATCGTCGTCGCTTCCGAAGTGATGGCGATTTTCTGTCTGGCGACCTCGCTGAAGGATCTGAAGGAGCGTCTCGGTAACATCGTGTTCGGTTACACCCGTGACGGCAAGGCGCTGCGCGCGCGTGACCTGAAGGCGCATGGCGCAATGACCGTGCTGCTGAAAGACCAGCTGGCACCGAATCTGGTGCAGACGCTGGAAAACAATGCGGCGTTCATCCACGGCGGTCCCTTCGCCAACATTGCTCACGGCTGCAACTCGGTGATCGCCACCAAGACCGCACTGAAACTGGTCGACTACGTGGTAACTGAAGCCGGTTTCGGTGCGGACCTCGGTGCAGAGAAATTCCTCGACATCAAATGCCGCAAGGCCGGGCTGAAACCCGCTGCGGCGGTGATTGTCGCCACCGTGCGCGCACTCAAGCACCACGGCGGCGTCGGCAAGGAAGACCTCAACAAGGAAAACCTGGTCGCGCTGGAAAAAGGCCTTGTCAACCTCGAGCGCCACGTCCACAACGTCAAGAACGTCTACAACATTCCCTGCGTGGTGTCGGTCAACCGCTTCACCGCCGACACCAAGGCCGAGATGGATCTGCTCACCGACCGCATCGCCAAGCTGGGCGCGCGTGTCGTCGTGGCGAACCACTGGGGCGAAGGCGGCAAGGGTGCTGCGGAACTGGCCAACATCGTGGTTGAACTGTGCGAACAGAAGTCGAGCCCGACCTTCGTCTACGAAGACAGCGATCCGCTGTGGGAGAAGATGAAAAAGATCGCGACCAAGGTGTATGGCGCTGCCGATATTTCCGCGGATTCCAAGGTGCGCAACCGCATCAAGGAGCTACAGGAAGCCGGCTATGGCCATTACCCGGTTTGTGTGGCGAAAACCCAATCGTCGTTCTCGACCGATGCCAGCGTGCGTGGTGCACCGAGCGGGCACATGGTGAACGTCCGTGAAGTGCGGCTTGCCGCCGGTGCAGAATTCATCGTGATGATCTGCGGTGACATCATGACCATGCCGGGACTGCCGAAGGTTCCGTCCTCGGAGAAGATCGATCTGACCGATGACGGCAAGGTAATCGGGCTGTTCTGATCCGCGTCGCGGCAGCCCTTGCCGGTGCAGGGGCTGCCGCAACTTTCATGCGGCTTGTTCAGGATGGGTTAGGCATGCCGAAAAGCGCTCGTGTAATTCTGTCACGCAGGTTCATGTCGGCCTTGAGCGCGGCAATGCTCAGCAGCACCGCGTTCGCATCTTCCGGTGAACAACCGGCGATTATCGGGATACCGGTTGATTTCATCCTGTTTGCGCTGACCCTTCTCGGGGTTGCGCTGTTTCATAAACACACCTTGCGTGTGGCACTCACCGGGCTGGCGGTGATAACGCTGTACAAACTGGGGTTTACCGGCTTCAAGACGGGTGACGGTGTGTCCGGTCTGCTTGCGCACCTCGGGCATGAGTGGGTCATTCTCACCAATCTGCTCGGATTACTGGTCGGCTTTGCGCTGCTGTCGAATCATTTCGAGAAAAGTCACCTGCCGCAGGTATTACCGCGTTTTCTGCCGGATGACTGGAAGGGCGGCTTTGTCCTGCTGGTGATGATTTTTGTGCTGTCGGCCTTTCTCGACAACATTGCCGCAGCGCTGATTGGCGGCACCATTGCCGCAACGGTATTCCGCCACAAGGTGCACATCGGTTATCTGGCGGCGATTGTCGCGGCATCCAACGGCGGCGGATCGGGCAGCGTCGTCGGCGATACCACGACAACGATGATGTGGCTCGACGGTGTGAATCCGCTGGATGTGCTGCATGCTTACGCTGCAGCCGTTACAGCATTGGTGATTTTCGGGATTCCGGCATCTCTGCAGCAGCAGCGGTATTCGCCGATCGTTAAAAATGAAGGCCGGCATGCGCCGGTCGACTGGGCGCGTTTGGGTATTGTGGTTTTCATCCTGATCGTCGCCATCATCACCAATGTCACTGTCAACCTGCGCTTCAATCACCTGTCGGATGCATTTCCGTTCATCGGTGTTGCGGTGTGGGCGGCGATCCTGGTTTGTGTGCCTTTGCGCAAGCCGCAGTGGAGTCTGGTGCCCGAGGCTTTCAAGGGCAGCATCTTCCTGCTGTCACTGGTGCTGTGCGCATCGCTGATGCCGGTGGAGAAACTGCCCGTGGCCTCATGGCAGTCTGCGTTCGGTCTCGGCTTCATCTCCGCGGTATTCGACAATATTCCGCTGACCGCGCTGGCGCTGAAGCAGGGCGGTTATGACTGGGGCGTACTGGCATATGCGGTCGGATTCGGCGGTTCGATGATCTGGTTCGGGTCCAGCGCCGGTGTGGCGCTATCCAGCATGTATCCGGAAGCGCGCTCCGTGCTGTTATGGCTGCGTCACGGCTGGCATGTCGCGCTGGCCTATGTCATTGGTTTTTCTGTGATGCTGACCGTCGTGGGCTGGGAGCCGCATGAACCGCACAAGAAGGGGGCGCCTGCTGCGGCAGCGCAGCAGGTAATGACACCGGACAGCGCAGCGGCAAAGTGAGTGCCTGAATGAGTCTCTGAACCGGTGGATACAGGGCGTTAATTCGGGGTTTTTTCGGGGTCTTCGCGCTATAATTCCCCGAGTAGTATCCGCGGGTCCGGAGGAGCCAGAACCGCAGCAACTTTTAAATTTTGCCGGTACGTCCCAAAGCACGAGCCGGCGTATTCCAGGGAGTGAAATTTCTCATGAGTTTTGGTGATACCGCATTTTGGGTGGCCCTGCTGCAGATTATCGGGGTCAACATTGTTCTGTCGGGCGATAACGCCGTAGTGATTGCACTGGCGGCGCGTTCGCTGCCGCCGAAACAGCAGAAAGCCGCAGTGATGTGGGGCAGCGGCGCGGCAGTGATCATGCGGATCGTGCTGACCATTATCGCCGTCGAAATGCTGAAATGGCCTTACCTGAAGTTGATCGGTGCGGTGCTGCTGTTGTGGATCGCCGTGAAACTGTTGCTGCCGGAAGACGGCGGTGAAGACGGCATTCAGGCCAGTGGCAGCATGGCAGCGGCCATCAAGACCATCCTGATCGCCGACCTGGTGATGAGCTTGGACAACGTGATTGCCGTTGCCGCTGCTGCCAAGGGCAGCATGGTGCTGCTGATCGCAGGCCTGGCCATTTCGATCCCCTTGGTGATTTTCGGCTCTACGCTGCTACTCAAGCTGATGGATCGCTACCCGGTGATCATCACCATTGGCGCTGCTTTGCTGGGCTGGGTTGCGGGTGAGATGGCGATTACTGACCCGTTGGTGAAAGACTGGGTTAACGACAATATGGCCTGGCTGCATTATGTGGCGCCGGCTGCCGGTGCGATTTTTGTGGTTGGGCTGGGCAGATTCCTTGCTGCCAAAGCCGGGGGGGAACACAAAGAGGTTGTTGATCTGGCCAGTGGCGACCAAAAGTCATAACCATAAATATTTGTTTTTAAACAGATTTAGAGGTATCTCATGTTGAAATGGCTGGTTTCGGTAGATGGTTCCGAGAGTTCGGTGCGCGCGGTCACACACCTGATCGACAAGATGCAATGGTTCAAGCAGCCCATCGAAATTCACCTGTTGAACGTCCAGCATCCGATGCCTTACGGCAATCGGGTGACCTCGGTCATCGGGCAGGACAAAGTGGCCGAGTATCACCACGATGAGGGTATTGCGGCATTGAAGCCGACGCGCGACAAGCTGGATGCGGCGGGCATCAAATATGTGTTCCATATTGGCGTCGGCGACGCCGCCGAGACCATCGTCAATTACGCCAGGGAAAAGCAGTGCGACCAGATCGTCATGGGGTCGCGCGGCCTGGGTTCGGTGTCCGGCCTGATCATGGGTTCAGTTGCGACCAAGGTGCTACATCTGGCGGAAATTCCAGTCCTGCTGGTCAAGTAATCGCAGGGCCGGAAGTTCCGGAATCTTGATTGCGGTCAATTCTTTCGTGTCGCGGGATGCGAAAGAATGGCTCACGGCAAATACAACAAAGTTGGGCCGCGGTATCGCGGGGCTACTCAGCAAGCCGTCGTTTAACTGTTTAGGAGGAGTGATATGAATATTCAGCGAGCATTGGCGCGCGGCATACTGCCGCTTGTGGCAGCGTTTGGTCTGGTGTCGGTTGCGGCCCCTGCGGCTGCATGGGAGCCGACCAAGCCGGTTGAATTCATTATTCCGGCAGGCACCGGCGGTGGTGCCGACCAGATGGCCCGGTTGATCCAGGGCATCGTTGCCAAGCACAATCTGATGAAGCAGGCCCTTATTCCCGTGAACAAATCGGGTGGTGCCGGCGCTGAAGGTTTCCTCGAGGTCAAGGCGGCCAAGGGCGATCCGCACAAGATCATCATCACGCTCTCCAACCTGTTTACCACCCCGATGGCCACCGGCGTGCCGTTCAACTGGAAGGATCTGACCCCGGTCGCGATGCTGTCTCTCGACAACTTCGTACTGTGGGTGAATGCTGAAGACCCCTACAAATCGGCCAAGGAATTCCTTGATGCCGTGAAAAAGGGCGGTCCGAACACCTTCAAGATGGGCGGCACCGGCGCGAAGCAGGAAGACCAGATCCTGACTGTTGCGATCGAAAAGGCGGCTGGCGTCAAATTCACCTACATACCCTTTAAGGGTGGTGGCGCGGTGGCTACACAGCTGGTTGGCAAACACATCAATGCGACAGTCAATAATCCGATCGAAGCGGTAGCCCAGTGGCGTGCCGGCAAACTGCGCGCACTGTGTGTGTTTGATGACGAGCGCATGCCCTACAAGACCAAGGTCACGGATACGCAGTCCTGGTATGACGTTCCGACTTGCAAGGAGGCTGGCGTGTCGACGGAATACGTGATGCTGCGCGGCATCTTCATGCCGGCGGGTGTTTCGCCTGACGTCGTCAGCTTCTACGTCGATCTGTTCAACAAGGTTCGTGCGACGCCGGAGTGGAAGAAGTTCATGGAAGAAGGCGCCTTCAACCAGACTTATCTCACCGGCAAGCCCTACGCGGACTGGGTAGGCAAGGCTGAGGCGCTGCACTACGACCTGATGAAGGAAGCGGGCTTCCTCGCTAAACCCTGATTGTGGTCTGGCGCGAACCGGATGTTTTCCGTCCGGTTCGCCTTTTGATGCAAGCGGTTTCAGCGCTGCAATCTTTTTATCCTGAAATAAAAAGCCAATGACTGAAAAGCAAGGTTCCGACGAGGGCGCGAGCGCAGGGGTGTCGATGCGCAGCGCGGAAGTTGTGGTGGCTCTGTTCATGCTCGCGTTGGGCGCGCTGGTGATTTTCGACAGCGTGCGCTTGGGCTGGGGTTGGGGGGCAGAGGGGCCCGAGGCGGGCTATTTTCCCTTCTACATTGGTGCAATGATCTGCGTCGGTTCGCTGGTGACCCTGTTTCAGGTTCTGCTGGGCAGCCAGAGCAAAGGGCACAAGGTGTTCGTTGAATGGAGCGCCTTGCGCCTCGTGCTGCAGGTGCTGCTGCCGGCAGCGGTGTATGTACTGGGTATCCAGCTGATCGGCATTTATGTGGCTTCCGCTGCCTACATCGCCGTGTTTATGGTCTGGCTCGGCAAGTACGGATGGACGCGGGGCATCATCGTCGGCGTCGGTGTCAGTGCAGTGACTTTCGCGATGTTTGAAATCTGGTTCCAGGTGCCGCTGTTCAAGGGCGAATTCAATCCGCTGAGCCTGATCGGCTACTGACGGCACCAAAAGACTGACCTAGGGGAGCTGATACCTTGGAAGAAATCAATGCCCTGTTTCACGGGTTTTCGGTTGCGCTGACGCCGTTTAATCTGCTGCTGATGTTCATCGGCGTCACGCTGGGCGTGCTGATCGGTGTGCTGCCCGGACTGGGCGGCGCCAACGGCATCGCGATTCTGCTGCCGCTGACCTTCACCATGCCGCCTACATCCGCGGTGATCATGCTGTCGTGCATTTACTGGGGCGCGCTGTTCGGCGGTGCGATCACGTCGATCCTGTTCAATATTCCCGGCGAACCCTGGTCGGTGGCGACTACCTTCGACGGTTACCCGATGGCCCAGCAGGGCAAGGCCGGCGAAGCGCTGACCACAGCTTTCACGTCGTCCTTTGTCGGCGCTTTTTTCGCCATCGTGATGATCACCTTCCTCGCGCCGCTGGTGGCGAAGTTCGCGCTGCAGTTCGGCCCGCCGGAATTCTTCGCGGTGTTTTTCCTGACCTTCTGCAGCTTCATCGGCATGGGCAAGGAGCCGCCGTTCAAGATTCTGGTGGCGATGATGCTTGGCTTCGCGCTCGCGGCAGTCGGTATCGATACCGTGACCGGCCAGCTGCGGCTGATTTTCGGCTGGCACGAGCTGATGCGCGGTTTTGACTTCCTGATCGCGGTGATCGGCCTGTTCGGCATCGGCGAAATCCTGCTGTCGATGGAAGAAGGTTTGTCCTTCTCCGGCCGCACCGCAAAGATCAATACACGCATTGTCATTGAGACCTGGAAAAAGCTGCCGAAATACTGGATGACCTCACTGCGCAGCTGCATCATCGGCTGCTGGATGGGCATCACTCCGGGCGGTGCGACGCCGGCATCCTTCATGAGTTACGGTATTGCCAAGCGCATGTCGCCCGACGGTGCCAAATTCGGTACTGGCATGGCGGAGGGCGTGATTGCGCCGGAAACTGCCGCGCACGCTGCCGGCACTGCAGCTCTGCTGCCGATGCTTTCACTCGGCATTCCTGGTTCCCCGACCGCCGCCGTGCTGCTCGGTGGCCTGCTGATCTGGGGTCTGCAGCCCGGTCCGCTGCTGTTCGTCGAACAGAAAGATTTTGTCTGGGGCCTGATTGCCAGCATGTATCTCGGAAACATCGCCGGTCTGATCATTGTGCTGACCTGCGTGCCGCTGTTTGCAGCGATCCTGCGGGTGCCGTTTTCAATCATCGCGCCGGTGATTGTCGTGATCTGCGCGATCGGCGCCTACACCGTGCATAACGCCATGCTCGACATCTGGCTGATGCTGCTGTTCGGTGTGATGGGTTACGCGTTCAAGAAGCTGTCCTACCCGCTGGCGCCTCTGGTGCTGGCTCTGGTGCTGGGCGATCAGGCCGAGGGCGCATTCCGTCAGGCGATGCTGATGTCGCAGGGCGACATGCGCATCTTTTTCTCGAACTGGCTGGTCGGCAGCATCATGGGGCTTGGTCTGCTGATGCTGGTATGGCCGGTGATGGGCAAATTGATGACCCAGTTGCGCAAGAGCGCGGCTTGATCCGCTTCCAATAAAAAACCCCGGTCCGGGCATCAGCCCTGACCGGGGTTTTTTATTTTTGTGCTTACTTCTTTTTGGCTGCCGTCGGATTCAGGCTGGTAATGCGACCGCTTTCGGTACCTGCGGTTTCGTCGATGACGGCATTGACCAGCGTCGGTTTGCGTGAGCGGACAGCTTCTTCCACCGCTTTGCGCAATTCCTCAGGCGTTTTGGCATAGACGCCGACGCCGCCAAAGGCTTCCATCATCTTGTCGTACCGCGCGTCTTTCACGAACACTGTCGGCGCCACATCCGCGCCGCCGGTCGGATTGACGTCGGTGCCCTTGTAAACGCCGTTGTTGTTCATGACGACCACGCAGACCGGCAGGTTGTAGCGGCAGATGGTCTCGACTTCCATGCCGGAGAAACCGAAAGCGCTGTCGCCTTCCACGGCAATCACCGGCTTGTCGCTGACCACGGCGGCGGCAACGGCAAAGCCCATTCCGATGCCCATCACGCCCCAGGTGCCGACGTCGAGGCGTTTGCGGGGTTTGTACATGTCGACGATGCTGCGCGTGAAGTCCAGCGCGTTGGCGCCTTCGTTGACCAGTATCGCATCGGGGTTGTCCTTGATGATGTCGCGCATCACGTTCAGCGCGCTGTGGAAATTCATCGGCGACGGGTTTTTGGCCAGGGTCTCGGCCATCTTGCCGATGTTCTTGGTCTTGCGCTCGTCGATCGCGCCCAGCCAGTCGCCCGAGGGCTGCGGCCAGCCTGCACCCGCAGCCTTGATGCCGCCGAGCATCGCGGCGACGCAGGAGCCGATATCACCGACCACCGGCGCGTCGATGCGTACGTTGCTGTCGGCTTCCTGCGGCGAGATATCGACCTGAATGTATTTCTGTCCGCCCCAGGCCTTGTGGTCCTTGCCGCCCCAGGTTTTACCCTTGCCGTGCGACAGCAGCCAGTTCAGGCGCGCACCGATCAGCATCACGACGTCGGCTTCCGGCAGCACGTAGGAACGTGCAGCGGCTGCGGATTGTTTATGCGTGTCCGGCAGCAGACCTTTGGCCATCGACATCGGCAGGTAGGGGATGCCGGTCTTTTCGACCAACGCACGAATGTCGTCATCGGCCTGGGCGTAGGCTGCGCCTTTGCCCAGGATGATCAGCGGACGTTTTGCGGTTTTCAGCAGGTCCAGTGCGCGTTGAACCGCATCGGGAGCCGGAATCTGGCGCGGCGCCGGATCGACCACTTTGATCAGCGAGGCCTTGCCCGTGGCTGCGTCGATGCTCTGCGCGAACAGCTTGGCCGGCAGGTCGAGGTAGACGCCGCCGGGACGTCCGGAGACGGCAGCGCGGATGGCGCGGGCGACGCCGATGCCGATATCTTCGGCATGCAGTACGCGGTAGGCGGCCTTGCACAGCGGTTTGGCGATGGCCAGTTGGTCCATCTCTTCGTAGTCACCCTGCTGAAGGTCGACGATCTCGCGCTCGCTCGAGCCGCTGATCAGGATCATCGGAAAGCAGTTGGTGGTGGCATTGGTTAGTGCATTCAGGCCGTTGAGAAAGCCGGGTGCGGACACCGTCAGGCAGATACCCGGTTTCTGCGTCAGGAAGCCAGCGATCGCCGCGGCATTGCCGGCGTTCTGTTCGTGGCGGAACGAAATCATGCGCATTCCTGCGGCCTGCATCTTACGGGTGAGGTCGGTGATCGGAATGCCGGGCAGACCGAAAATGGTGTCAATGCCGTTGAGTTTCAGCGCATCGATGACCAGGTTGAAGCCGTCGGTCATTTCTTGTGATTGCGTATCGGTCGTCATGTCGGAATGCCTCGCGTTCTTGCCGTCAATTGAACAGGGTTTCGTATTTTTAATTCCGCCGCGGCGGGCCATGCGGTGTTGCAGTATTTGCGGCGGATCCACGCCCCGGGGGCGTGGCTGTAAATAGCAGGCCCGTATCATAGGGGCGGGCACAGGTCTGCGCTCTTGACCCCGGTCAATTTTTGTTCTGCCACAGACCGGTCTATCTCCAGAATCTGCTGGTATTGCAACGCATCAAAAAGACCCTGGTGCACAGTTCAGAGGCCGTTCAGATTTTCCCGCGCCGCTTCAGCCGGCTCAGCGTTTCCGGGGACAAATTCAGGTAGGAGGCGAGTTCTTTTTTGGGCAGACGCTCGCCCAGTTCGGTGTTTTTGCGCATGAAGCGCTGCACCCGTCCCGGTGCGTCCAGCAGATGCAGGGTGATGGTGTGGGCCATGACTTCGCTCATCAGACGCATCACCTCCAGCTCGAATTCGCCCTTGATTCTGGCGTGGCGCTCGAGGAAGGCTGCCCACTGCAGCATCGACAGCTTGGCGGCCCGCACGCGGGTAACCGCGCGGATCGAGTAGGGCATGGGTGTTTTGAGGCGCCATGCCGCGTAGCTGGTGTCGATGTCGCTTTCCGCGGCGAAACGCAGGATCATTTCCTTACCCTGTGCATTGGAAACCGTGCGTTTGAGGATGCCGTCGATGATGAAGTACTGCTCCATCGAGTGCGTTCCCTGATGCTCAAGGGTTTCGCCTTTGGCGTAATCGGTGATTTCCAGCAGCGGCTCGAATTCGTTCCACTGCACCGCGCTCAGGTTTGTCAAAACCATGTTCTGCCGCAGTTGCAGGCGGATGATTTTGGACTGGGGATGCAGCGCTAGCTGGGTCATGGGCGGCAGAAAATGTGATCGAAAGCAGTGGGCGGAATTTTATAACTATTTGTTTATTAGGTAAATTTTTGGTGTGGAATCTTGACTCCGGTCAAGGCCGGCACGATGGCCATTACCTATAGTGGCGCCCACTCTTCCCGGTAACGCATTATGGGGGATGGGCGCGACTGCATTTAAAATGGTGCAGACAGCCTTTCCGCCGCGATCCGCGCGGCGAACATGACAGGCAGGCAGCCTTTTTTCTGCCGCAGAATTTTTTGGAGATCAAGAATGGAAGCATTAAAAGGTGTTCGGATTCTCGATATGACCCACGTGCAGGCGGGCCCGACGTGCTCGCAGCTGCTGGCGTGGATGGGCGCGGACGTGATCAAGTTCGAGCCACCGCAGGGTGATGCAACGCGCGGCCAGCTGCGCGACGTGCCGAATGCCGACAGCCTGTATTTCACCATGCTCAACTGCAACAAGCGTTCGATCACGGTGAACATGAAGAACCCGGAAGGCAAAACGGTCTTCATTGATCTGCTGAAAAAATGCGACATCATCATGGAGAACTTCGGTCCTGGCGTGCTCGATCGCTTCGGCTTCACCTGGGAAAAGATCCACGAGATAAATCCGAAAATCGTCATGGGTTCGATCAAAGGTTTCGGTTCCAGCGGCCCCTACTCGGATTTCAAGGCTTATGAAAACGTCGCGCAGGCGATGGGTGGTGCCATGAGCACCACCGGCGTGCCCGATGGCGCCCCCTTTGTGACCGGCGCGCAGATCGGCGATTCCGGCACCGGCCTGCATCTGGCGATCGGTTTGCTGGCCGCCTTGCATCAGGCCAACCGTACCGGCCAGGGCCAGTATGTCGAAGTGGCGATGATGGACGGCGTGATGAACCTGTGTCGCGTGAAATGGCGCGATCACCAGCGGCTGACCCGGGGCGATCTCCCGGAATATTCGGTGCCGACCTATAAGGGCATGGGTGAGACCCCGCGCGCCGGCAATGACTCCGGCGGCGGTCAGCTCGGCAATGCCATTCACTGCAAACCGCATGGCGCCAACGACTGGCTTTACATCGTCGTGCAGGAAGCGGTGTGGGATGCGCTGGCCAAACGCATCGGTCCGGATGTGGGTATGCCCGATCTCGCGACCGATGCACGTTTTGCCACCATCGGAGAACGGCGCAAGAACCAGCAACTCATGTGGACGCTGATCAACAAGTTCGCGGAGAAGTTCACCAAGCGCGAGTTCATGGCCATTCTCAATCCGCTGGATGTGCCCTGCGGCCCGATCATGTCGACGGAAGATCTCGCCAATGACGAACACGTGCGCGGCCGCGAGATGTATGTCGAGCTGGATCATCCCCAGCGCGGCAAGTGGTACAACGTCGGCATGCCGATCAAACTGTCGGCGTCTCCGGCGGTGATCAAGCGTTCACCGCTGCTCGGCGAGCATACCGACGAAGTGCTGAAGGATGTGCTCGGCTACGGCGGTGACGCCATCGAGAAGCTGAAGACCGCAGGTGCTTTCAGCCTGCCGCCGAAGAAAAAATAACGCGGGCCAGCACGGACCGACGACATTCATCAAAGGATCGAACATGAAAATTGCAATCATCGGACAACAGGATTTCGGTAAGGAAGTGCTTGAGGCGTTCCTCGCACGCAAGGACGAAGTGGCGGGCGTGTTCTGTGCGCCGGAGAAGCCGGGTGCGAAAGCCGATCCGCTGCGTACTGCCGCCGAAGCACACGGCCTGAAAGTGTTTCAGTTCCCATCGCTGCGAGTGCCGGAAGCCCATGACGCGCTGAAGTCACTGAATGTCGATATCGGCGTGATGGCCTATGTGTTGCAATTTGCGCCTGATACCTTTGTTCATCTGCCCCGACTGGGCATGATCCAGTACCACCCGTCGCTGCTGCCGCTTTACCGTGGTCCGTCATCGATCAACTGGCCGATCATTCGCGGTGATACCAAAACCGGCCTGACCATTTTCCGTCCCAACGAAGGCCTCGACGAAGGTCCGGTGATCCTGCAGAAGACCTGCGATATCGGTCCCGACGAGACCATCGGCGAGGTTTACTTCAATAAACTGTTCCCGATGGGTGTCAAGGCCATGCTGGAAGCGGCAGACCTGGTCTATGCCGGCAAACACACTGAGATAGTGCAGGACGAGTCGAAAGCCAGTTACGAAGGCTGGTGCCGTGCCGGCGAAGCGCATATACAGTGGGCCAACCATGTTGATTTTGTTTACAACGTGATTCGCGGCACCAATCCGGCGCCCGGCGCATGGACCACGCTGAACGGAAAAAAAGTGCAGATTTTTGATGCGCGCAAACATCTTTTTCGCCGCTTTGCCGATGTCGTTGGCAAGATCGGCGAAGTCGCAGAAGTGACGGAAGGCAGTTTCAAAGTCACGGCGCAGGGCGGTTTCATCGAAGTGCTGCGCGCGCGCGGCGAAGACGGCAAGAAGCTGTCGGGCGGTGAATTCGCGCGTGCGAACGGACTTGCGAAGGGCGCGCTTCTCGGAACCTGATTTTTACCGGGCTAAACCCCGTTCAAGGCCACGCTGAGGCGTGGCCTTTTTTTATTGCTTCAATAACTATTTGTTTTAAATATGTTTTTTGAATTAATCCGGCGTTGGGCCTGTGTGTGCAGCTGTTTTGGGTTGACGTTGGTCGGCATGGCATGACCGATGGTCGGAGGAGTCCGGATAATGTGTGATGTTTTGCACTAAGTGCTTAAAAAACCGAAACTTTCAGGGGGGAATATCGTAAAATCTTTGAAATTCCGTCGTTAAGCCATTCAGCAGAAACATAAAAACAACGCGGATCGGGGCGCATTAAGGGATGAAAAAGCTGAGCTTCTGGAAGGCCGACTGGTTCCTTGGGCTCTTGGTCGCCATCGTGATGCTGATTGCGGCGCGGGGGGACCTGATCCAGAGCCTGGAGCGCAAGGCTTACGATCTCGGGGTCAAAGCCGCGTCACGGACGCCATCCGACCGTATCGCCATCATCGCTATTGATGATGTCAGCATTGCCAATATTGGCCGCTGGCCCTGGTCGCGGGACGTCCATGCCAGGATGATCGATCTGCTGGGCGGCTCCAAGGCAAAAGTCATTGCCAATACCACCTTCTTTTTTGAGCCCCAGCGCGATGCCGGGCTGGGATATATCGAGAAACTCATTGCGCTGCAGCAGGAAGTCCCTCCCGCGGATCCTGCAAAACCCGGTTCCAGTGATGAGGTGCTGGCGAAAATTGGCGGCGTGCTCGCCGAGGCCGAGCAGGCGCTGAATACCGACCGCAAACTCGCCAGCAGTATCAAGCAGGCGGGCAATGTCGTGCTGCCGATGATTTTTCAGCAATTAACCGAACCCCAGGGCAATCCCGACAAGACACTGCCGGCCTATGTCAGTGCCAACAGCCTGGCGCTGGCTGGCGCTGGCGACATGCTGCCGCCCCCGGGGATTTTGCCGATTTACCCGATTGCCGAAATCGGTGCGGCGCAGCCCGGCATCGGCCACCTTAATGCCGATCATGATGTTGATGGTGCGGTGCGCGCGGAGCCGCTGCTCGTTCGTTACTACGACCGGCTGTTTCCGTCCCTGTCTCTGCAGGTGGCGGCGCGTAGCCTGAATCTGGGCGTGGCTGATCTCAAGCCGGTGTGGGGGGAAGCGCTGCAGGTCGGCAAACTGCGCGTCCGCACCGATGAAGAATTGCGCATGCACACGTTTTTCTATGCCGACCGCGAAGGCCGTCCGCCGTTTCCGGTGGATTCCTTTTTTGACGTGATCAGCGGCAAGGTGCCGGCAGCGAAATACCAGGACAAGATCGTGCTGATCGGCGCCACCGCAGCGGGTCTGGGCACGGCGCAGGTGACCCCGGTTTCACCGGCGACTGCGCCGGTGATGACCCTGGCGCATACGATCTCAAGCATTCTGGGCGAGCATTTCTTCATCACGCCCTTCTGGGGCATCTGGGTACAGGCCGGCGTGTTCCTCTTGGTCGCGCTGTATCTGATCATCGTGTTGCCGCATCTGAAAGCAGGTGTTGCTGCGGTCGTCAGTCTCGGTATCGGTGTGCTGCTTCTTGGCGCACATTTCGGCCTGATGATTTCGCAACTGATGTGGATCCAGCTGATGGGTTCGGTGGCGCTGCTGGCCGTCGGTTATGCCGCTTTGACCACCAAACGTTTTCTGGTTACCGAGCGCGGCAAGGAAAAATCCGACGCCGAATCTGCAGAATCCAACCGCATGCTGGGGATTGCCTATCAGGCACAGGGCCAGCTTGATCTGGCCTGGGACAAGTTCCGCCAGTGCCCGCTGACTGATCCGGTGATGGAAAATCTCTACAGTCTGGCGCTGGATTTCGAGCGCAAGCGGCAGTTCAACAAGGCGGAATCGGTATTCCGCTACATGGCCGAATTCAATCCCAAATTCCGTGATCTTGAGCAGCGTCTGACGCGGGCCAAGGCCCTGTCGGAAACAGTCATTCTTGGCGGTGCCCAAGGGCATCCTGGCGGCACAGTGATGCTTGAGGGCGGCGGCATGGAAAAACCCATGCTCGGCCGCTACCAGGTCGAGAAAGAACTGGGTAAGGGTGCGATGGGCGTGGTCTATCTCGGCAAAGATCCCAAGATCGGCCGTGTCGTCGCCATCAAAACCATGGCGTTGTCGCAGGAGTTCGAGGGCGATGAACTGGTCGAGGTCAAGGAGCGGTTTTTCCGCGAAGCCGAAACCGCAGGACGGCTGACGCATCCGAATATCGTGACGATTTACGACGCCGGTGAAGAACACGACCTGGCTTTTATCGCGATGGAGTTCCTGAAGGGGCGCGATCTGGTGCCGTACACCAAGAAGGATGCGCTGCTGCCGGTGCCCCAGGTGATGTCCATCGTCGCGCGCGTGGCGGAAGCACTGGGTTATGCCCATCAGCAGAACGTGGTGCATCGGGACATCAAGCCGGCGAACATCATGTATGAACCGGAAAGCGACACGCCGAAAGTTACCGACTTCGGTATTGCACGCGTCACCGACTCGTCCAAGACCAAGACCGGCATGGTGCTGGGAACGCCGTCGTACATGTCGCCGGAGCAACTGGCCGGCAAAAAGGTCGAGGGACGCTCGGATCTGTTTTCGTTGGGCGTTACGCTGTACCAGATGCTCAGCGGCAGCCTGCCGTTTACCGGCGACTCGATGGCACAACTCATGTTCAAGATTGCCAATGAGCCGCATGCCGATATCCGTACCGTCAATCCGGCGTTACCGACCTGTGTCGCCGCTGTTATCAACAAATCACTGGCCAAGGATCCGGATCAGCGTTATCAGACCGGCGAACAGATGGCAAAAGCCATCCGTCTGTGCCTTGGAACCATGAATGCACCAGCCAAGCCGGCTGCTGCGGTATCCTGAGGCTCTGTATGGCTGACTTATCCAACGTGCTAGAAATTGCCACCGCGACCCACTCCGGGATGGTTCGCTCGCACAACGAGGACAGCATTATCGCCGATGCTGCCGCCGGGCTCGCAGTATTGGCTGACGGTATGGGTGGTTACAACGCCGGTGAAGTGGCCAGCGGCATCGCCGTCGCGATGATCAGTGCCGAACTGAAAAAGGCGCTGGCTGCGATCACCGGGGAACTCGATGTTGCGACAGCGGTGAGGCTGGTTGGCGAGCATGCGGTTCGCGCCAACAATGCGATTTTCCAGGCTTCGCAGAGCCAGCCGCAATACGCCGGCATGGGCACAACGCTGGTTGTGGCGCTGTGGCACGATGACCATATGATCGTCGGGCATATCGGCGACTCCCGGCTGTACAGGATGCGCGGCAGCAAGCTGGAACAGGTGACGCGGGATCATTCCCTTCTGCAGGAGCAGATTGACAGTGGCCTGATCACCAAAGAGCAGGCGCGACATTCGCAGAACAAGAATCTGGTGACCCGGGCGGTCGGCATCGACCCGGAAGTCGACGCCGAGGTCCACAGCTATCCGGTGCAGGCAGGGGATATTTACCTGCTGTGTTCGGATGGTCTGAATGACATGGTGACCGACGAAGATATGGAATTGACGCTGTCTTCGCTGCAGGCCAATCTGCCGCTGGCGGCGGAGCAACTGGTCCAGCAGGCGAACGATAATGGCGGTCGTGACAATGTTTCGGTTATTCTGGTGCGTGTGCTGAAGAGTTTCCCGGCCCGCAGCGGTTTGGTGGACAGGATGAAGTCCTGGTTCAGATAAGCAACGGGGATGACACTATGGCGAAGTTGATACTTTCTCTCGAAGGCTCGGTAATCCGCGAGGTGCCGCTCGACAAGGAGCGCATCATGATCGGCCGCAAGCCTTCCAACGAAATCCAGATAGAGAATCTCGCGGTCAGCGGGGAGCATGCCTGCATCGTGACGATCCTCAACGATTCGTTCCTTGAGGACATGGGTTCGACCAACGGCACGCTGGTCAACGGCAATCCGATCAAAAAACACATTCTCCAGAACAACGATGTGATCGAGATCGGCAAATACAAGCTAAAGTACATCGCCGAGGCGCCGGCACATGCACCCGCCGAGGATTTCGAAAAAACGATGATTCTGCGGCCTGCCAAAGCCGCGCCCAAGCCGGCCACCGAGCCGGCGCCCGCACCCAAGCCGGCGATGGCACCTGCCGCGCCTGCTGCGCCGAAACCCGCGCAGCCTGCGTCCGCACCTGCCGCGGCCGCCGCTGCGGTGACAGCTGCTACGGCGGCCAAACCTGGCGAGCCGCATATGCTGGCGGCCGTGCAAATCCTCACCGGCCCCAGCGCGGGCCGTGAACTGGATCTGGTGAAGAACCTGACCACGCTCGGCAAGCCGGGTTTGCAGGTCGCCGTCATCACGCGCCGACCCCAGGGTTATTTCATTACCCATGTTGAAGGCGCCAAGTTTCCGATCATCAACGGCAAGATGATTGATGCGCAGGCACAGCCGCTGCATGATCACGACGTGATCGAGCTGGCCGGAGTCAAGATGGAATTCTTCATCAAGAGGTAATTAATCGCACGCCTTCGCCGGGGGATTCCGTCTTCGCCGCCAGGACGGCGGAGCCACCGGTTTCCCAGCCGGTGCTTCAGGACGGCGGGATTTGATGGCGTACCGGGCGGCGGAGAATCCCGCCGCTCGTCTCCAAGCCGCGCAACAGCGGTTTTGCTATAGGAC
>CANHZX010000020.1 GCA_947465215.1 Betaproteobacteria bacterium
CGGCTGCACAGGCGTTCGGCTTCTTCCATGAAGTGTGTGGTCAGCAGCAGCGTCTTGCCCTGTTTCAGCAGGTTGCGCAGCCGCTCCCAGATTACGTGGCGGGCCTGCGGGTCGAGGCCGGTGGTCGGTTCATCGAGGAACAGCAGTTCCGGATCGTTGATCAGCGCGCGGGCCAGCGTCAGCCGGCGTTTCATGCCGCCGGACAAAGTCTGGATGCGGGTGTCGGCGCGGCTGGACAGCCCGGCAAACTCCAGCAGCGCCGGGATGCGTTCCTGCAGCGTCGCATCGGGGATGTCGAAGTAACGTCCGAACACCCGGAGGTTCTCGCGGATGGTGAAGTCGGGATCGAGATTGTCGAATTGCGGCACCACGCCGATGCGCGCGCGGGCTTCGCGGCCTTGCTGCGGCACCTCATGGCCGAGCACGTGGATACTGCCGCCGTCGGGGCCGGTCAGTCCCAGGCAAAGCCTCAATGTCGTCGTTTTACCTGCGCCGTTAGGCCCGAGCAAGCCGAAACATTCACCGGGCTGCAGCGTAAGATCGACGCCGCAGAGGACTTCCTTGCCGCCGTAGGTTTTGCGCAGTCCGGCGACTCTGAGCGGTGACTCGGTGTTCATGCGCAATGGACGCGCACGATTTGCGCGAGCAGGTGTAATCGTCCATGGAAAAAGTGTTCGCCGCCCGGCACCACCACCAGCGGCAATTGTTGTGGTCGCGCCCAATCGAATACCGCGGCGAGCGGCACGACTTCGTCATGCTCGCCGTGTATGACCAGCGTGTTGGCCGGCACGGCTTCGGTCGGAAAACGGCTCACTGCCGGACCGACCAGCACCAGCCGTTCGGCGGTGACCTGTTGCGCGACGCGGGTCTGCACAAAGGCGCCGAAGGAAAAACCGGCGAGCAGCAACGGCATTTCGCCGAAGCGTTGCTTGGCATTACGGATAACGGCGATGATGTCGTCGGTTTCGCCGTTACCCTGATCGAAAGCCCCTGCGCTGGCGCCAACGCCGCGGAAGTTGGGGCGGATGACGACGTAACCGAGTCCGAACAGCGTCTTGGCCAGTGTGGTGACGACCTTGTTGTCTTTGGTTCCGCCCTGCACCGGATTCGGATGTGCGATCACCGCGATGCCGCGTCGCGGCAGGCCGGGATCATTGAGATCGGTTTCGAGTGCGCCGGCGGGGCCGTTGACGACCAGGCGTTCCTGCGTGGACGGCGGCATCGGTCGGAGTTCGGAGGCGGTCATCGGGTGAATCGTGCAGCTGCGGCGGGAGTCAGGATCAGATTTTCAGCCGTTCGACGACGCGGCCGTGCTGCAGGTGTTCGGTGACGATTTCGTCGATGTCTTCGCGGTCGACATAGGTGTACCAGACTGCTTCCGGATAAACCACCAGGACCGGACCTTCAT
Organism: Betaproteobacteria bacterium; assembly: GCA_947465215.1. Lineage (GTDB taxonomy): Bacteria > Pseudomonadota > Gammaproteobacteria > Burkholderiales > SG8-41. The sequence continues at coordinate 1,409 of CANHZX010000020.1, forward strand.
CGCAGCGGTCCAGGCAGCCGGCCTGATTGATGCGGGTCTTGCCTTCGCCCGAGAGTCCCAGCGCCTTGACCTTTTTCTTGGCGTAGTCGCGCAGATCCTGCGCGCCGTGGTTGTTGCAGCAATTTGCGCCGCGTTCGCGCTGGTTGCAGCAGAAAAACACGTGGTGTTTGAAGTGGCTCATCGGGAGTGTCGGGACGGGAGGGTTGACGCAATACGGGGCCGCTGAACGGAGCTGTAAAACCGAGGCTGTAAAACGGCCAGGCAGGGATTATAACCGCGCGGGGCCGCGCTCAGCGCTGTGAATACTTGCGTGCTGAGCCGCGTGACAGGGCGACCGGGTATTTGCGCGCATTGAGCTTCATCTTGCGTTGCGCCGCCTGTAACAGGTCGATATCCAGCACGTCGGTCAGCCGCAGCAGATACAGCAGCACATCGGCGGTTTCTTCCTCCACGGCGCGCCGGTCGCCGGCGTTCAGTTTGGCGCTTTGTTCAGGCGTCAGCCACTGGAAGCATTCGACCAGCTCGGCCGCTTCAACGCTCAGCGCCATCGCCAGATTTTTCGGCGTATGAAACTGCTGCCATTCACGCGCTTCGGCGAAACGGCGCAGATCGGCGCGCAGGCTGGTCAGGGTGGCGGATGGTTTGCGGGGCATGTGCTTCTCCGGATTCAACGGCGGTTCGGGGCGTAGCGCAGCGGCAGACTGACTAGCAAAAACAACAGGGTCAGGAAGGGCCACAGATCGGATAAGGAGCGGATCATGCTGCTGAAACTGAGGAAATGGCCGATTCGTCCCGGCAGCAGATGAATGGGCACGCTGCGGTAAGGATTCTCCGGCGTGCAGTTGACCAGAATCACCGCAGCAGACAGGGCGAGCAGCGCCGCGAGGCCGCGTCCGCGGGGCGGCAGGCGAGCCAGCGGCAGCAACAGCAGGATTGCGGCGGCGAGGCCCATGACAAAACCCGGCGTCAGCCAGTTCCAGGGCGTTGGTGTGCGCAGGATCAGCCAGGCTGCAGCAGCTTTCAGCACGGCAGCGCCGGTGATGAGCAGCAACAGCGCCCGCCAGTAATCCCAGCCGATGCTTCGTGCAACGCTGGCCAGCAACAGACCCATCCCGAGGATGCTGAGCATCACCACGCCGGCCTCGGCGTAACGGTACGATTCCGGTGTGTAGGAGAAGCGCGCCGCCAGTTCCAGGCTGCCGCGGAAGTCGCCGTTGCCCATATTGATCGGTGCCGCGTGCAACTGGGTCAGCAGCCACAGTCCGGCCAGCACCAGCACGGCGTCACCACGCAGGCCGCCGATAAAGGCGCTGCTGCGAAGCAGGGCCAGTCTTTCGCCGAAACGGTGACCCGGCGCAAACAGCGGTGCGATCAGCGCGCCGACCGTGCCGCCGCAGGCATTGACCAGCACATCGGTGGCGGAGGCGATGCGCACCGGCAGGTACTGCTGCGCGGACTCCAGCGAAATGCTCAGCATGGTGCAGGCGACTGCCGATATCAGCGCGGCAGAACGCGGATGCAGGCGCGCGCACAGCGCCAGAGTCAGCAGGAAGCCGAGCGGCAGGTAGGCGGCGAAATTAAAACCGATATCTTCGACGGTAATCCAGCGCGGCCACGGCGCGAACAGGAAAGCACCGAAGGGCGTACTTTCCATCCGCCAGCCGCTGAAGGGCTGCAGGCTGGCATAGATGATCACCAGACTGTAAGCTAGCGCCGCCATGGCAGCGACGCGAAATCCGCGCGACCGGAAATCGTGCGGCATGGCACCCGCTGTGTAATCCGGCATCATTCATGAAATTCTACGATATCTTCAACGGCGACGCCGACGGCATTTGCTCGCTGCACCAGTTGCGGCTGGACGAACCCCGCGACGCCGAGCTGGTAACCGGTGTCAAACGCGACACCGCGCTGGTGGCGCGCGTCGATGCGCAGGCGGGCGACAGTTTGACCGTCCTCGATGTTTCGCTGCGGAGCAACGCCGCCGCGGTGGCGCGGGCGCTGCAGCTGGGTGCGAGCATCGAATATTTCGACCATCACGCCGCCGGTGAGCTGCCGCTGCACCCGGCATTTCGTGCGCACATCGATACCGCCCCCGATATCTGCACCAGCCTGATCGTCGACAGCCACCTCGCCGGGCGGCACCGGCTGTGGGCGGTGGTGGCCGCGTTCGGTGACAACCTGGTCGAATCGGCAATCCGGGCCGCGCAGCCGCTGGAACTCGATCACACCGAGCTCGCGCGCCTGCATGAACTGGGCGAGGCCATCAACTACAACGCCTATGGCGAGAGCATCGACGATCTGCATTACCATCCGGCCGATCTGTATCAGTTGATCGCGCCGTATCGCGACCCGCGGCATTTCATCTTTGATGAGCCGGTGTTCGAGGTATTGAAGCAGGCCGGCGCTGAGGATCTGGCGCGCGCCGAAGACCTGCAGCCTGAATTCGCCAATGATGCCGCCGCCCTGTATGTGTTGCCGGACGCGGCGTGGAGCCGGCGCGTCAACGGCGTATTCAGCAACCGCCTCGCCCAGGCGGAACCGCAGCGCGCGCATGCCGTGCTGGTGACCAAGGCCGATGGTTATGTGGTTAGTGTGCGTGCGCCGCGCAGTAATCCGGTGGGGGCTGAAACATTGTGTTCGGTGTTTTCCACCGGCGGCGGCCGGCAGGCGGCAGCCGGCATCAACCATCTGCCACAGCAGGATCTGGCGCGGTTTGCGGACGCCTTCCGCGCCGCTTATAAATAATCAATTAAAACAGTTATTTATTAACGCCGTTTCGGGGCGGGTCGGGAGGCGCCGGGAAGGCGGCCCAGCAAATCCAGTTCCAGCAATACAAACGCGGCGATCCATAACACCGCGTCGTAACCATCCAGCCACTCGCCCTGCAGCCACCACGCTGCGGCGACTGCCGTCAGGGCGGTGTAGAGCAGGATCGCAGCCGCAACGGTGGCGTGGCGCCATCGTGCCATCCGGTCCGGCGCGCGGATTTCGAGTTCGAGCAGGAGCACCACGCCGATCCACAGCCAGGCATTGGCGGCATCCAGCCATTCACCTTCTTCGATAAAGGCCGTTGCTGCCCAGACGATGGCGGTGGTGGCCAGCAGGCGAAGGGCGTCGAGTGCCAGCGTGATTCGCGGACGACGCGCCCATGCCGGTCCACGGGTCTCCAGCTCGAACAGCAGCAGCAGGGTGAACCAGGCGAAGGCCTCAAGGGTTTCGCTGATGCGGCCGGTTGCCGCATAAATGGCAGCGTTGATGCCGAGCAACAGCAGCAGCGCCGCTTTGATCAGGGATGTCTGCGGCATGAGCGACCGGTCAATGCGCTCGCTGCGCTCAGCCGTGATGGGGCGGTGATTGAGTATGCGGCTGGGCGTGGTGATGGGGCGGGTGTTCGTGGTGCTGCGCGACGCCGTAACGCTGCGGCAGCAGCGAGCCGATGAGCATGCCGAATGCCGACACCACCAGGCCGATCAGCTGCGGCGGGATCGGGCTGGCTTCCCCAACCAGCAGCTCGACCAGAAGCCACGAAATCAGCCCGCCCAGCGTCGCTGCCAATGCGCCCTGTGTGGTGGCGCGTTTCCAGAACGCACCGACAACCAGCGGCACGAACGCGCCGGCCAGGGTGATTTTGTACGCCGACTCGACCATGTGGAAAATCGACGACTCCGAGTTGAGCGCGAAAAGCAGCACGATCGCGGCGAAAGTCACGATGGTGACGCGCATGATCCACAGGAACTTGCGGTCGGAGAGATGGGGGAAGTAACCCTTGACGATGTTTTCCGCGAACATCACCGACGGCGCGAGCAGCGTTGCTGACGAACAGCTCATGATCGCCGACAGCACGGCGCCGAAAAACAGGATTTGCGCGAACAGCGGCATGTGCTGCAGCACCAGTGTGGGCAGTATCAGCTGGGAGTCCTTTTCCAGCAGATTGTTGAACAGCTGAGGGTCGATCAGCGTCGCCGAATACGCAATGAACATCGGCACGAAGGTGAAGCAGAAATAGATCGACGCGCCGAGCAGCGAACCGATGACGGCGATTTTGGCGGATTTCGCCGAGGTCACCCGCTGGAACACGTCCTGCTGCGGCAGCGAGCCCAGCATCATGGTCAGCAGTGCGCCGAGGAAGGTCAGCCACATCCATGGATCGGGCGGCGGAAAAAATTCGAACTTGCCGGCCTGCGAAGCGTGTTCGATGACCACGCCAGCGCCTCCGGTCATGCCGCTGACGGTCCAGGCGATGAACAGCAGCCCGCCCATGCTGACCGTCATCTGCACGAAATCGAGGATGGCGACCGAGAACATGCCGCCGAAGGTGGTGTAGGTCAGCACGATGGCGGCGCCGATGATCATACCCAGCTCGGGGCTCACTGCACCGTTGGTAATGACGCTGAAAATCAGCCCCATCGCCTTGATCTGCGCCGAGACCCAGCCCAGATAGGAGCCGACGATGCACAGCGAGGTGATCACTTCGACCGTGCGGTTGTAGCGCATCCGGTAAAAGTCGCCGACGGTGAGGATGTTCAGCTTGTAGAGCTTGTTGGCGAAGAACAGACCGGCGATGACCAGACACAGCGAGGAGCCGAAAGGATCTGCGACAACGCCGGAGAGGCCGTCCTTGACGAACTGCGCGGAGACGCCGAATACCGCTTCAGCGCCGAACCAGGTGGCGAATACCGTCGCGGTGACAATCGGCAGCGGCAGCGAACGGCCGGCAACGGCAAAATCCTTGGTGTTATGGACGCGGGTCGCAGCCCACAGGCCGATACCGACGGAAACCATCAGATAGGCAATTACAAACCACAGCAGCATCGCAAATCCCCTTTTGCCGATGGATTATAGCCGCGGGCGATGCGATTACGACAGCAGCTGTAGGCCCAGCAGCGCGGCGAGCAGGGCGATCGCCATCCCCAGAAGCCAGGTGTTGCGACGTTGCTGCTTCAGCAGGGCATCGACATGCAATCGCAACGCGGCTTCAGGATCACGGGCCAGAAACTGCTCGGTCAGCCGCGGCAGCTGCGGCAGCAATTCGCTCCAAAACGGCAGTTCCTCGCCGATCCGCCGTACCAGGCCGCGCCAACCGATCTGTTCCGACATCCAGCGCTCGAGGAAGGGCTTTGCGGTCTGCCACAGGTCGAGGTCGGGGTCGAGGTCGCGCCCCAAGCCTTCGACATTGAGCAGGGTTTTCTGCAGCAGCACCAGCTGCGGCTGGATTTCGATGTTGAAGCGGCGCGAGGTCTGGAACAGGCGAAGCAGTATCTTGCCGAAAGAAATGTCCTTCAGCGGTTTGTCGAATATCGGTTCGCATACCGCGCGGATCGCGGTTTCGAATTCATCGACCCGGGTGCCCGGCGGCGCCCAGCCGGATTCGACATGGACTTCGGCGACGCGCCGGTAGTCGCGACGGAAAAAAGCGATGAAATTGCGCGCCAGGTATCGTTTGTCGGTCTCGGTCAGCGTACCCATGATGCCGAAATCGAGCGCGACATACTGACCGTTGCCGGCGACGAGAATATTGCCGGGGTGCATATCGGCATGGAAAAAGCCGTCGCGGAACACCTGGGTGAAAAAGATTTCAACGCCGGAACGCGCAAGCTTCGGAATGTCGATGCCCTGTGCGCGCATGTCGGCAACCGCGGAGACCGGAATGCCGTGCATGCGCTCCATGACCATGACTTCGGTGGAACAGTACTGCCAGTGGATTTCCGGCACGGCCAGCAGCGTTGAATTGCGGAAGTTTCGGCGCAACTGACTGGCGTTCGCGGCTTCGCGCATCAGATCGAGTTCATCTTCGAGATGACGGGCGAATTCAGCGACAACCTCGCGCGGCTTGAGGCGTTTGCCGTCCAGCCACAGCCATTCGAGCAGCACGGCACCGGCGTCGAGTAGCGCGACATCCTTGGCGATGATGCTGGCGATTCCCGGGCGCAGCACCTTGACCGCGACTTCTTTGCCGTCGGGTAGCGCGCCGATATGCACTTGGGCCACGGAGGCGCTGGCGATGGGCGTCAGGTCAAAGCGCGAAAACACCTGACCAAGCGGTTTGTCATAGGCTGCGGCGAGGATGCGTTCAACGTCGGCGCCGGGAAAGGGCGGCACCTGGTCCTGCAGCCGGGCGAGTTCTTCGGCGATGTCCGGGGGAATCAGGTCGCGCCGCGTCGACAGTACCTGTCCGAATTTGACGAAAATCGGCCCCAAGGTTTCCAGCGCCAGGCGCAGGCGCACAGCGCGGGGTGCGGACAGATCCCGCCAGAACAGCAGCGCGCTGACCATGGCCCGCAACGCGCGCACGCGTTCATGCCCGAGCAGGAACTCGTCGAGCCCGAAACGCAGTGAAACACGGAGGATTTTCAGCAGGCGGAGGATGCGCACCAGCGCATTTTATCCGTCCCCGGGGCCGGCGGGGTGCGGAACCGTCGGAATCAGCGCGCTGCCAGCTTCGAAATGCGTTTTTCCAGACGGGCAAGGTCGTCGCGCAAGCGGTCAACGTCGGTTGCAAAACCGGCGAGATCGTTGGCCGCGGCAACGGCAGGTCGTTCTTCGGTCCAGTATTCCGTGAACGAGCGCATCAGGTTTTCGCCGCTCATTTTTGCCCAGTGGGCCATTGCCTGCGCCGAACCGGTCATGCGGTGCGCGGCGACATCGCCGAATACCCGTGACAGGTCTTCCTCGACATCCCAGCGCAGGTGGCGCCACAGATGGTTCACAGCGCTGGCCAGCGCTGTATCGCCTTCGACATTGATGTCACGCCAGGCCGTGTCATCGCGGGTCGCCATCCGCAGCAGCAAAGCGGGGGTGATGGTCAGTATGGCGTCGGGCGTCGTGCCGGCGCTTGCCGGTGTGACTTCGCCAGAGTCGATGATCCGCAAGCTGGCGGCAAACGGCAGGCAACGCACACTGACCGTTTTACCGGCGTAGGGTTTGAGTGATTCACGCGCCCAGCTGTTGGCGCGCAGCAGATGATTCAGCGGCGCGCCAATCAGTACGTCCAGCGGTGAACCTGCAGCAGCCATGTCCCGGATCAGGCCTGCTGGATGCCTGTAACCAGCCAGCCGCCGGAGCCGCGCATCGGTTTCTCGAGATGCCAGATTTCGGTGAAGGGTTGTGCTTCAGCGGCGCCGTCTTCGCGAATCAGACCGGAGAAACGCACGCTGGCGACGTACAGCAATCCTTCGCTGACGACTTCCAGCATTTCCGATTCCAGCGTGACGACATCGGTTTTGCCGGTTGCGGCGCCTTCGCTTTGCCATTGCGCCTGGATTTCGGTCAGCAGGTCGGTGGTCAGAAAGTCAGCGAGCGCGGTGCCGTCGCGTTTGTCGTTGGCTTCCTGGAGGCGAACGAAGTTCAGACGGGCATGGCGTACGAATTCGGCGGCGTTGAAATCAGCAGGCCATCGGCCAGCCGTGGCAGCTACTGCGTGCGGTGCGGCAGCGCTGCCGCCCATGGCCATTGGTTCGGGAGTGGCTGCCCCTTGGTGACCGGCGTATTGCATCGGCGCCTGAGCAGTGCGGCTGCGCAGAGCGCGGAAGACCAGCACTGCGACGGCAGCAATGGCTGCGGCCAGCAGCAGACCGGAAAGCGCGCCGGCGATGCCGTTGTTCATGAACAGGGCCATCAATCCAGCACCCATTGCCAGACCGGCCAGCGGGCCCAGCCATTTATTACCCGCCGGTTGTGCGGCGGCAGCAGGCTGTTGCGCCGGGGCACCGGCCTGTTGCGCCTGTTGTTGCTGAACAGGCGCTTTCGGCTCGGCCTGCTGCGTCATATTGCGTTGGGTGCCCATGCTTTTGCCGCCGCCCAGACGTTTGGCCGCCTCGGCTTCAACGCCGACCATGGCAAGACCAAAAAACAGGGCAAGCGCCGAGATCAGGATTTTCATGTTCGAACTCCTCGTGTTATGGATACTGCTTGGACAGCGCAATTATAGGGATAGCTCCCCGACAGTTCATTGCAAACTGTAATAGTAGAGGTAATGAACGAAGTCTTGCCTGCCAGAGCAGGTGTAGTTCAGAAACGGACGCCGCGGTGCAAAGCCACCACACCGGCGGCAAGGTTGAAATATTCAACGCGTTCCAGTCCGGCGTCCTGCATCATGGTTTTCAGTGTTTCCTGATCGGGATGCATGCGGATGGATTCTGCCAAATAGCGGTAGCTCTCGGCGTCGTTGGTGATCATTTTGCCGAGCCGCGGCAGCACCTGGAAGGAGTAGGTGTCATAAAGCGGCGCCAGCGGTTGCCACACCCGCGAAAATTCCAGCACCAGCAAGCGGCCGCCGGCGCGCAACACGCGGCGCATTTCCGCGACTGCAGCGTCCTTGTGCGTCATATTGCGCAGCCCGAACGCCACGCAGACGCAGTCGAAATATTCGTCGGGAAAGGGCAGCTTCTCGGCATCACACTGCACCGCAGGAATCACCTTTCCGCCGTCGAGCAGGCGGTCGCGGCCGCGCCGCAGCATCGGGCCGTTGATATCGGTGATTACGACCGAACCGGTGGGGCCGACCCGTTCCGAAAAAAGTCTGGTCAGGTCGCCGGTGCCGCCGGCAACATCGAGTACACGTTGGCCCGGGCGCACCAGACTTTGTTCGACCGCAAAACGTTTCCACAGGCGGTGCAGGCCTGCGGACATCAGATCGTTCATCAGGTCATAGCGCGATGCGACTGAATCAAAGACTTCGGCGACCTTGCGCGCCTTTTCGTCTTCGGCGACTTTCTGGAACCCGAAATCGGTGGTTTTGCCCATGGTTGAACTCAGGCCTCGCGGCTGGCGCCCGCTTCCTGCAGGCGCTGCAGATACTCTTGCCACATCGATTCCTGCTGATTGCCGTATTCGTACAGCAGGTCCCAGGAATAGATGCCGGTGTCGTGGCCGTCGGAGAAACGCAGCTGGATGGCGTACTGACCGACCGGTTCAACCGCAGTGATGGTCACATCCTTTTTGCCGGTCTGCAGCGTTTCCTGTCCCGGGCCGTGCCCGCGCACTTCAGCAGAGGGCGAGTGGACACGCAGGAATTCGCAAGGCAGGCGGAAGCTCTTGCCGTCGGCAAATGCGATTTCCAGCGCGCGCGACGTCTGATGCAGCGTGATTTCGGTGGGCAGGGGTACGCCCTTGTTCAGTCCGGCCATGATTGTTCCGTTTGCGGTTCGAGTTGCGTCAGCGATCATCATAACCGAGACTGTCGGCGATCAAGAAAACTGCTTTTGCACCAATGGCTTGCGTAACCTTGCCCCGGCGCTGTCATACGGCTGTAACAACAGGTTCATAATATGCGGAGGGTAAAATAACCCATTGGAGCGCGCATGGCAGCAACAATACTGGTTGTGGAAGACGAGCCAGCCATACAGGAACTGGTCGCCTGCAACCTGGAACTCGCCGGACATCGCACCCTGCGCGCCGAATCTGCCGAACAGGCAATGCAGATGGTGCGTGATGAATTGCCCGACCTGATCGTGCTCGACTGGATGCTGCCCGGGATCAATGGCGTTGAATTCGCGCGGCGGCTGCGCGGCGACAAACGCACCCAGACCGTGCCGCTGATCATGCTGACCGCAAGGGCGGACGAGCAGGACAAGCTGGCCGGCCTCGAAACCGGCGCTGACGATTACATCACCAAGCCCTTTTCCCCGCGCGAACTGAACGCCCGGGTCAAAGCCGTGTTGCGCCGGCGGTCTCCCCAGGTGACGGATGACGTGGTTGAGGCTGCGGGATTGCAGCTGGATCCGAACAGCCACCGGGTACTCGGCAATGGCCAGCCGCTGCAGCTGGGGCCGACGGAATTCCGTTTGCTGCATTTTTTCATGACGCACGCCGAACGCGTCTACACCCGTGTGCAACTGCTGGACCAGGTCTGGGGTGACCACGTGTTTGTCGAGGAACGCACTGTCGATGTGCATATCCGCCGTCTGCGCAAGGCGCTGGAACCGTCCGGACATGACAGCCTGATCCAGACTGTGCGCAGTTCCGGATACCGGTTTTCCACGAGCTGAGCCGCGGACGAAATGCCGGATTCCTTCAATTGCAGGGTATCGGGATGAGCGGAATCTGGTGGCCGCTGATCTTGCGTTTGGTGCTGCTCGCCGGTTTGGCTTTTGCAGCATGGATGATTGACGGCATTGTTGTTGCGCTGTCCCTGGTTACGGGCATTCTGCTGTTGATGGTGTTGCACCATGCACGCCACCTGGCGAGATTGTCGAAGTGGCTTGCTGATCCCCGGCCGGAGGCGCTGCCCTCGGGAAGCGGCATCTGGGAAGATGTGTTCGCTGCGTTCTATCATTTGCTACGCCGGCAGCGGCGCAGCGAATCCAGACTGACCGCCACACTGCATGATTTTCAGCGGGCGGGAATGGCCATGCCCGACGGACTGGTCATTCTCGACGGGTCCAACCGCATCGAGTGGTGCAACCCGAAGTCAGAGCGGCATTTCGGACTCGATACCAAGCGTGATTTCGGGCAGTTGGTGACGCATCTGGTGCGGCAGCCGCAGTTTGCGGAAGCGCTTGGCGGCAGTTACGCCGATCCGCTCACCATGCGTGCGCACGGCGGTGATCTGGTGCTGTCGGTGCTGATCGTGCCTTACGAGGAAAACCGCAAACTGATCATCAGCCGCGACGTCACGGATCGCGAGCGGGTTGAAACCATGCGCCGCGATTTTGTGGCCAATGTATCGCACGAACTGCGCACGCCGCTGACGGTGATCGGCGGCTTCCTCGAAACCATTGCCGACATGGAGACGCCGAATCCGGAACTGATCCGCCGGTCGGTGCCGCTGATGAGCGATCAGGCTAAACGAATGCAGACGCTGGTCGAGGATCTGCTGACGCTGTCGCGGCTGGAATCCGAAGGCAATCCGGCGCGCGAAGAGCCGGTGAATGTTCCGGATATTGCGCGCGGCCTGTATCACGATGCGCTGGCATTGTCATCTGCTCGCCACAAGGTCACGTTGTTGCTGGAGAGTCCGGCGTGGATCAACGGTGCGGAAGACGAGTTGCGCAGCGCCTTCGGCAATCTGGTCAGTAACGCCATCCGCTACACGCCGGCCGGTGGCGAGGTTCGTTTGTCATGGAAGGCAGGTGCCGACGGCGGTGCGGTATTTTCAGTGCGTGATACCGGCATTGGTATCGAAGCGCAGCATCTGCCAAGACTGACTGAACGGTTTTACCGCGTGGACCGCGGTCGTTCGCGTGAAACCGGCGGCACCGGACTCGGACTGGCGATCGTCAAGCATGTGGTCAACCGGCATGCCGCAAAGCTGGATGTGACCAGCGAGCCCGGGCGGGGTAGCTGTTTCAGTGTCGTATTCCCTGCAAGCCGTGTTGACGAAAAGCGCAGCACGGTCCAGTCGGCAAAAAGCGCGTAGTTTGCGCCCCCGGTTTATTTCAAAGCCGCAGTAACTCCGAGCAGATCTTTTCCGCCAGTACACCCAGGTTCAATGGCGCAGTACGGTTGTCGCGCTGACGCGTTGCCCAGACCGGCTGCGGAAAATGGGGATCATCGGTAAAACGCGGAATTACATGCCAGTGCACATGCGCCACAAAATTGCCCAGGCTGGCCAGATTGATTTTTGTCGGGGACAGCGCATCGCGCATCGCGCGTTCAACGGCGAAAACCACATTCATGCAATGCAGACGGTCAGCCGGCGACAGATCGGTCATCTCGCGCACATGGGATTTCCAGATGACCCGGCAGAATCCCGGATACCCCGGTTCATCGGCCTGGACGACGCGGCAGCGCAGGTCTTCCCAAAGAACGGTGCCGCCCGGTGTTGTACACAACTCGCAGTTCATGCCCTACTTCTCCCGAACAGGTAATCCGCCGCACGATAAACCAGATCGCTGCCGTGCGCGACTGCCGCGTTGCGCCATTCCGTTGAGGCCGGGCATAACGCTTCACGGAGCTGCCTTTTTGCGGGGTGATCAAGATGTCCGACGCCATGGTGGTGCCAGCGGTTCTCGTTGCGCAGTGCATGCAAGACATGCAGGGATGACCAGGTGCCTATTTCCTGGAGGATGAACTTCAGGGAAAGGCCGGGCAGCAGACGCGGCAGCGCGGCACCCAGACTGCCGCGGACGGTATAGGCGGCCGGCGCCGCTGTACCGCCGGTCACCGGTTGTGCAAGGGCGGCCTCCAGTTCTGCGGTCGTTGCAGTACCGGTTCCGGGTTCGACGATCAGTGTACTGGCACCGTGGCGTCCCAGCCCGGTATGCATGTCGATGACGAAAACGGATTCCGCCTTCGCCAATCGCTGCTGCAGCCAGGCGCAGAATTGCCGCGGCCCCTGCTGCAGTTCGGCGCCGCCGTAAAAAAGCCCTTCCGGGTAACGATGCTGACCGTGGGCGATGGCCTGATGCATGGCGTGAATGCCGTGACGAAGGCTGCGCACTGCCAGACGCAGGCCGAAGCCGTCGCGGACCGGTGGCGAAGCCGGATTGAGAAGTCTGTCGAGCTTACGGTACAGCGGGGGCGCGCCGGTCCAGCTTGCTGAATCCGGAAGAAAATTGCGGTTGAGGTCGACGTTATTTTCGTTAGTACGTCGCAGCCAGGCCATGCCATAGGGATTAAGCACGTGCACCAGCACCAATGCGCCGTCAGCTGGCAGTGCCGGCGGCACTGCGAGCAGCGCCAGCTGAGTGGCGGAGCCAGCGTAGGCTTCCACCCCGTGCACGCCGGTGATGTGCAGGATAATCCGTCGCGCATTGCGCGCGCCGAGCCACGCGATATCGATGTTCAGATCTTCGTGATTGGGGCCGCGGGCGGTGATGGGCAGTGCTTCGATTGCTACATCATGGCGTAAGGCTGATGCGCGAAATCGCGCACGCGCCGTGGCATAGTCGGCTGAAAACAATGTCGCCCCCGGTTCAGGAGGCGCCGGATCAGGCCGCGGTGTAAGTGACGCGCTCGAAATTCGAGCCACTTTCAAGCAGTGCGGTCAGCCGGACCTGGCGCGGTTTGCCGTCGTGGATATCGAGAACGCGGCCGGGGCCGTAAGTGCCGGGCGCGACCAGTACGGTCTGCGGTTCGCCGCCTGGAACGCCTGCCAGCAGCAAGGCCCGGTCGTAGGGAATCTGGTTGTCGGCGATACGCGCTGCAATGGCCTGGGCCTTTGCGCGCAGCAGCCGGAAGCCGAGCCAGGTCATGCCTTCGGTATCAACGCTCAGCCGTTGCACAAAGCCCAGATAGGTATTGCCGTTGGGTGCAACCAGACCCAGCAGCTGGTTATGCGTGAGGCGCGTGGTGTCAGTGGGTTTTCGGCACATGCCGAGGATGCCGGATGCGCTCTGGTTGGCGACCGTCCATGTTTCCAGCGTGCGGCTACGTACCGAAGCTTCACCCACAACGGGCCCGTCAACACGCTCAAACCCGGCCATCTCGAAACGCGCCCGCGAATGCAGCCCGGCATCAGGTGCCGAGAAGGGTTTGCCGCTGATGTTGTAATGCATTGCTGCGAGCGTGTCGGAAACCAGCACATTGAAAGAAACCACCTTACGCTCATCAATGCGACCGGTCCCCGGTGCGATCCAGTGCGAATGCAGGTTGAGCATCAGTCTTTCGCAGACTTCGCGCGGAACCGGCCCCAGCCCCAGTTTGTCGGGGCCCTGGCTTTTCAGGGCGACGGCGGTCTGGCGCAGTTTGTCACCGATTTTTTCCAGATCGAGATAGCGCAGGTTGTCGCCCTTGAGATTTTTCAGGCGGCGCGCGCCTTCCGATGAGCCAAGGTCGATGCCCAGGGCCACATTGGCGTCTGTGGCAACCGGCGTCATTGAAATCGCGCCTAACGGCACCCACTGCGCCAGTGCGCGGTCAATGGTGTTCATCTGCTGCAGCGACAGCGCATCAGGGTTGGCACGCTGTGTCAGTACGGTCTGCAAATAAGCCAGGTTGACCGTACTTTTGCCGTCGGTACTTTCGGCGACCGGCGTGTCGGTGACACCAGCGCTTTCGGCAAAGGCGTACAGGCGGTGCAGCTGCTCCCACAGTAATCTGGGTACGGCATGGTAGGCGCGGTTGTAGGCGTTCATGCCGAAACCCGTGCAGCGCAATGCGCGGTAACAGACCAGCGCGGCATGCCCGGCGAGTTCCGGCGAAGATTCCGCCATGTCGGTGATCAGCGATTCGTAGGCGTCAGCCAGTGCGCGCCACAGCATGATGCTGCGATTGAAAATATCGCGCGTCTCGTCGCCAAAGGGTACGGGACGTCCCCAGTAATCCTTGCTGCGGGCGTGCTGGGCTTCCAGTGTGGTTTCGCGCAGCAGCTCCAGAACCTGCAGGCGGGTTGTGCCGGTGATGCCGGTTTCGGTGAGCAGTTGCAACTGAGTCAGCAGTTGCGCCTGGCGTTGTGCGGGCGTTGCGTCCGCCAGCTGGGCAATAAACGCCCGCGCTGCAGAAGCGTCGGCGATTTTCAGTAAACCTTGTTTAGCACTCAAGACAGTAGCCATGACGTACCCCAACAATGTTGAGCGGGTACGAATAATCCGGTTGTTGAACAGCTGCGGCAAGTAAATATGTCACATGTCGCCGTTCCACGACAGCGGTCGTGTTTTTTCGTGTGACGAATGCCACGCATCAAAGCAAAACGCGCTCGATGCCGCCGTTGTTGGCACGTGACACGTATTGTTCCATCCAGTTGGCGCCGAGCAGATGGCGCGCCATTTCCACGACGATGTAATCCGCCTCCACGGCAGTGTCCGGCGTAAAGCGGGCCAGCCCCTGGAGGCATGACGGGCAGGAGGTGAGGATTTTCAGCGGACCATCGCCGTCTTCGCGCAGTTTCGCCGCGCCGCGCCGCATTTCCTCTTCCTTGCGGAAGCGCACCTGCGTCGAAATGTCCGGTCGCGTCACCGACAGCGTGCCCGATTCGCCGCAGCAGCGTTCGTTCAGTGCAACCGGCGCGGACATCAGTGCGTTGACCACTTTGAGCGGTGCATGCGTTTTCATCGGCGAATGACAGGGGTCGTGATACATGTAACGCGTGCCGGTGATGCCTTCGAGCTTCACGCCGCGCTCGAGCAGGTACTCGTGGATGTCGAGCAGCCGGCAGCCGGGGAATATTTTTCCGAATTCGTATTTCTGCAACTGGTCCATGCAGGTGCCGCAGGACACGATTACCGTTTTGATGTCGAGGTAGTTCAGCGTGTGCGCGACGCGATGGAACAGCACGCGGTTGGCGGTGGTGATCGCCTGTCCCTTGGCTTCCTCGCCGGCGGCGGTCTGCGGGTAACCGCAGCACAGGTAACCCGGCGGCAGCACGGTCTGCACGCCGAGATCGAAGAGCATGGCTTGCGTAGCCATGCCGACCTGGCTGAACAGGCGCTCCGATCCGCAGCCCGGGAAATAAAACACGGCATCCGAATCCTCGGTGACCTTGGCGGGGTCGCGGATCACCGGCACCATGCGCGCATCTTCGATATCGAGCAGCGCGCGGGAGGCTTTTTTCGGCAGTCCGCCGGGCATCGGTTTGTTGATGAAGTGGATGACCTGAGTGCGGATCGCCGGTTTGCCGGTGGTTGCCGGCGGCTGCCGGGTCTGCTCTCCGGTCAGGCCCAGCGTTTTCGCGGTTTTGGCGGCCAACCGCTGCGCGCGGTAACCCCAGTCGATCATCAGCTTGCGCGCGACGTTGATGGTGCGCGGGTCGGTGGCATTGAGGAAAAACATCGACGCCTTCGCCCCGGCGTTGAAGCGCCGCTTGCCGTGCTGCCGCAGGAAATTGCGCATCGCCATCGACACGTCGCCGAAGTCGATGTCCACGGGGCAGGGATTCGCACACTTGTGGCAGACCGTGCAATGGTCGGCGACATCGCCGAATTCGTCGAAATGCTCCAGAGAAATGCCGCGGCGCGTCTGCTCTTCGTAGAGGAAGGCTTCGATCAACAGACTGGTGGCGAGGATCTTGTTGCGCGGGCTATAGAGCAGGTTGGCGCGCGGCACATGGGTGGCACATACCGGTTTGCATTTGCCGCAGCGCAGGCAGTCCTTGACCGAATTCGCGATCGAGCCGACATCGGAGTGTTCGAGAATCAGGCTTTCCGCGCCGAGCAGCGAGAAGCTTGGAGTATAGGCGTTGCCGAGGTCCGCGCCAGGCAGCAATTTGCCCTTGTTGAAGCGGCCTTCCGGATCCACCTGCTGTTTGTAAGCCTGGAACGCGGCAATGCGTTCCGGCGGCAGGAATTCCAGCTTGGTGATACCGATGCCGTGTTCGCCGGAGATCACGCCGTCCAGCGATTCTGCCAGACGCATGATGCGCGCCACCGCTTCGGCGGCTTCCTGCAGCATCTCGTAGTTGTCGGAATTGACGGGGATGTTGGTGTGCACATTGCCGTCTCCGGCGTGCATGTGCAGCGCGACGAAGACGCGGCCGCGCAGCGCCTGGCGGTGGGCGGCATCGATCGCTTCCAGCACCTTGACGAAGGGCCGGCCGCCAAAGATGTCGGCGAGGTGCGAACGCACTTCTTCTTTCCAGGACACCCGCAGGCTGTGGTCCTGCAGCGCGTGGAACAGAGTCTGTCCGGCGGCGCGTTGCATTGCAGAGTCGGGTAGTTGATGCGGTGCCGGTTTCAGCGTGTAGACCGGGTTGCTCATATGCGCCAGCAGCCATGTCCAGCGGTCACGCGCTTCGGCGATCAGCGCCTGCGCGCGCTCGGCACGGTCGCCGAGAACATCCGCGGCAGAAACGCCGGATTCGGTCTGCAGCACAGGCAGTTCACCGGCAACGACGGCAGCCGCCGCATCGAGGATGCGCAGCTTGTTGCGGATCGACAGTTCGATGTTGATGCGTTCGATGCCGTCGGAGTAATCGCCTAGCCGCTCCAGCGGGATGACCACGTCTTCATTGATCTTGAAGGCATTGGTATGGCGGGCGATTGCTGCCGTGCGTGCGCGGTCGAGCCAGAAGGTCTTGCGCGATTCTGCCGACACAGCGATGAAACCTTCGCCGCCGCGGGCGTTGGCGATGCGCACGACCTGCGAGGCGGCGGCGGCCACGGCGTCTTCGTTTTCGCCGACGATGTCGCCGACGAGCACCATTTTTGGACGGCCTGCGCGTCGCGATTTGGTGGCGTAACCGACGGCTTTTACATATCGCGCGTCGAGATGCTCCAGACCGGCGAGAATGGCGTCGGGGTTGCTGTCGACATAGCGCTTGATTTCGACAATCGAAGGCACGGCTTCGCTGACCTGGCCGAAGAACTCCAGACACACGGTGCGGACCGCGGGCGGCATGCGATGCAGGACAAAGGTCGCCTGGGTGATGATGCCGTCGCAGCCTTCCTTCTGGATGCCGGGCAGGCCGCCCAGCACCTTGTCCGTCACATCCTTGCCGAGGCCGCGCTTGCGGAAGGTCGAGCCGGGGATTTCGAGAATTTCTGGCGCGCCATCGGGCGTTTTTCCATCGCGAGCGTAACGCGTGACGCGAAAGCGCGCAGTGGCGAGATCGTGAATCTTGCCGAGGTTGTGGTCGAGTCGTTCGACCAGCATCCATTGCGCGTCCGGCGTGACCATTTTCCAGGACGCGAGGTTGTCCAGCGCTGTGCCCCACAACACGGCTTTTTTGCCGCCGGCATTCATCGCAACGTTGCCGCCGATGCATGAGGCGTCGGCCGACGTCGGGTCGCAGGCAAACACCAGTCCCGCCGATTCCGCGGCTTCCATCGCGCGCCGGGTGACCACGCCCGCGCCGCAGCGCAGGACCGGCACCCGGGATGCGACGCCGGGCAGATCGACGCGGTCAATCGCGGCGAGTGTGTCGAGTTTTTCGGTGTTGATCACGGCGGAATGCCGGGTCAGCGGAATCGCGCCGCCGGTATAGCCGGTGCCGCCGCCGCGCGGAATAATCGTCAGTCCGAGTTCGATGCAGGCGCGCACGACTTCAAGGACTTCTTCTTCCGTATCCGGATTGATGACAACGAAGGGGTATTCCACCCGCCAGTCGGTGGCGTCGGTGACGTGGGAGACGCGGGCCAGCCCGTCGAACTGCACATTGTCGCGGCGTGTGGTGCGCGTGAGCCGTGCCATCGCGCGGCGACGCAGTGCCAGCGTGTCCTCGAATTCGGCTTCGAAACCGTCGACCGCAGTACGCGCAGCCTCCAGCAGTTCCGACACCCGCTGGTCCGTACCGTCACGCCGTGCGTCGATGCTGTTGAGACGGTTGCGCATGCCTTCCACCAGCGCCGCACGCCGTTTGCGATTGCCGAGCAGATCGTCCTCGATGTACGGATTGCGCTTGACGACCCACATGTCGCCCAGCACCTCGTAAAGCATTTTTGCCGAACGTCCGGTGCGGCGTTGCGCGCGCAGTTCGTTGAGCAGTTGCCAGCGTTCGGCGCCAAGTAGCCGGATCACGATCTCGCGATCCGAGAACGAGGTGTAGTTGTAGGGGATTTCTCTGAGACGGGAGGTCATTGCGAAAAGCAGAGATAAAAATCAGCGGTGATCAGCGGCGAGCCGCCGCGCGCGGTGGCGGGAATGCGCGAAAAAATGCACAAGAAGCAGCATATTAGCGCAATGCAGCAAAGGCTTCATGTAACCAGTGCGGCAATGACCCAGTAGCGTCCGAATTTGCCGATGGCGATGAACAAGGTCGACCACCAGGGATTGAGGCGCAGCCAGCCTGCCGCAACGCACAGCGGATCGCCGAGCAGCGGCACCCAGGACAGCAGCAGCGCCGGGCTGCCCCAGCGTTGCACGGTGGCCAGCCCTTTGAGCGGTTTGGTCTGCGGAATCAGCCGGCCGAGCAGATAGGAAGACAGGCCGCCCAACGTATTGCCCAGAGTGGCCACGCCCAGCGCCGGCCAGAACTGCTCGGGATGCAGTTTCAGCACGGCAAACAGCACTGCCTCGGACCCGCCCGGCAGCAGGGTCGCGGCCAGAAAGCTGCTGGCGAACAGGGTGCCGAGAGTGATGGATGCGTCCAAGGTTGAATGTGTTGTATCAGAGGGATTGCTACACAAGAAGGATGATCGTCAGAACGGGGCAACCCGGTTCTTTAGAAGTAGGCTCGCTTGCATGCGGTAAGCCGGCGGGAGTCTACTACGCGGGGTCTCCCACCGGCCGGCCGGAATGCGGCGAAACGGGGGTTTTCCCCGGGAGCAATAATTTGAACTGGAGCCCGGGGTTCATTAAACTCCGGTGTCCTCCCGACCGGCTGGCCGGTTAATTGCGGAATCCCGACACCATGAGCACCCTGATTACTGAAGAATACCGGCAAATGCAGGCCGCCCTGCATGAGAACCCCAATTACGGGGTGGCCTCGGTTCAGTATGCGCCGACCGTCGCTGACATCCTCAAGCAGGTCGGCTCGACTGAATTGCTCGACTATGGCGCGGGCAAGGGCCGCCTAGGCGAGACGCTGCAGACCCTGATGCTGAACCCGCCGCAGATCCGCCACTATGAGCCTTCGCGTCCTGAATGGTCGGCGACACCGCAACCCGCACCCTTTGTGACCTGTATCGATGTGCTGGAACACATCGAACCCGAGTTGCTCGATAACGTACTGGATGATTTGCAGCGCGTGACCCTGGACCGCGGCTTTTTTACGGTGCACACGGGCCCGGCGATCAAGGTCTTGCCTGATGGACGTAATGCCCATTTGATCCAGGAGCCGGCGTCCTGGTGGCTGCCCAAATTCATGAACCGCTTTGAGCTGAAGGTTTTCCAGTCCATGCCCCAGGGCTTCTGGATTGTCGTCCAGCGGAAAGCGGACACATCCCCGGAGGAGGAGCCTGCTGCGGCGCCGAACCCCTACAACGCCGGGATATTGCGCAGAGTCCTGAAGTCATCGATTTTCAAGAAATAAACCATCCAAGCCGTTTTTACAGATCCCGTTTTCGCAGATTCATTTATCAAAGGAAAAGAAGATGAGTTACGTCATTGATTTCGCCGGTGTCGTCACCCTGCCGGTGGTTGAGAGCAGCAAAGCCTTTCCCGTCGGCCGCATCTACTGCGTCGGCCGCAACTATGCCGAGCACGCGCGCGAGATGGGTCATGACCCGGACCGCGAGCCGCCGTTTTTCTTCATGAAACCGGCCGATGCGATTGTGCAGAACGGCGCGACCATCCCCTATCCGCAGATGACCAAGGATGTTCACCACGAAATCGAAATGATCGTTGCCATCGGCAAGGGCGGCGCCAACATTCCGGTGGAGAAGGCGCTGGATCACGTGTACGGCTACGGCGTCGGCCTCGACATGACGCGCCGCGACCTGCAGGGCGAAGCCAAGAAAATGGGCCGCCCCTGGGAAATGGGTAAAGCCTTCGACAATTCCGCACCCTGCACCGCGCTGAAAACGGTGGCGATGGTCGGCCATCCGGCGAAAGGCGCCATCTGGCTCAAGGTCAACGGTGAAGTGAAGCAGAAGGGCGATCTGTCGGAACTGATCTGGAACGTCCCGGAAACCATTTCCTACCTCTCGCACCTGATCACGCTGCGCCCCGGCGACATCATCATGTCCGGCACGCCCGCCGGCGTCGGCCCGATCAAACCCGGCGACAAGCTGGAAGGTTTTGTTGAAGGCGTCGGCGAACTGACGGTGAGCTACGCGAAATAACGCGGCAACACGGTGCGGCGCGCGCAATGCGCCCGCACCGCATGCAGGTATTGTCCTTGACCCGGCTGCAGTTCAAAGCACCCGGTCAGGCTGAAGCAAGGAATTCAAATGCTTCCTGATGTCGAGATCGTGGAGGGAAGAGAAGGACGTTTTCTGTGCTTCCGTACCCAAGATTTCATTTCAGATCACATCCGGTCACATGGCGTCTGGGGCGAAATCGAGTCCGGGCTGGCGACGCTGATGTGCGAGGGTATTACGGCCCCGCTGATTCTGGATGTCGGCGCCAACCTCGGTGCTTTTTCGATCCCGGTGGCCAAAAAACTCGGGCCGGCCGGTGCGGTGGTTCACGCGTTTGAACCGCAACGCATTGTTTTCCAGCAGCTCTGCGGCAATATATTCCTGAACCGGCTGGATAATGTATTTACGCATCAACTTGCGCTGGGCTCGGAGACTAAAACCATCCGGCTGCCCAAGGTTGATTATCACAACACCCTGAATATCGGTTCGGTGAGCCTGATTCCCGGCATTCAGAAAGTGACCCGGGTAGCTTATTCGGAGACCGAGGCTGAAGACGTCCGGATGACAACCATCGATGCTCTGACCTTGCCGGGCCGCTGCGCTTTTATCAAGCTCGATGTCGAGGGCTTTGAGTCGGAAGTGATTGCCGGTGCGAAGGCTTTTCTTGAAACCAATGGTTTTCCGCCCATCCTGTTCGAGGAATGGCGCAAGGGCAAATTCACCGGTGCGGTGGGCGAGGAGATTGAACAGAGGCAGGCTCAAACCAGAGGCGCTCTGGGCAAGCTGGGCTATGAGTTCATTCATATCAATACCGATGTCATTGCCCAGCATCCCGGCGCCCAGGCCCGGGTTGCACTCCGCAAGCAGGACGATCAGACGTTTAAAATAGTCCGGGAACGTTAAGCCCGGTGTGTTATCCCGCAGCAATCATTGATACAAACAA
>CANHZX010000021.1 GCA_947465215.1 Betaproteobacteria bacterium
CGGGATTTCCTGAAGTATTGATGGCCCAGTGACCGTCGGGCCAGGCGCTGACGCTGCCGCAGCCTTTGAGTACAACGCCGGCATTGAACTCCCGGGCAAGTTTCAGCGCCGCGGCGACGCGATCCTGCTGAACTTCCTTCGTGTCGCAGCCCAGCAGGCGGGCAGCTTCGGCCGGATGAGGCGTCAGAATGGTTGATGTAAATCTTTGTTTTAATTTACTTTTTATTTCATCGAAAGTCGCAACCAGATTCAGCGCATCGGCATCCAGCACCAGTGGCAGCTCTTGCTCCAATGCCCAGTCGAGGTATTCCGCGGCATCCGGGGTATCACCCAGTCCGGGGCCGACGGCCAGTGCGCTCAAATGTTCCAGCCTCAGCACGCCATCTGCCGGGCGCAGCATCAGTTCCGGTTGCAGCGGGTCGACGAGCGGGGCGTTACTGTCGAGCAGGCCGACATAAACACGGCCGGTGCCGCATTTCAGCGCGGCGCGTCCGGCCAGCAGGGCCGCACCCGTCATGCCGTGATTGCCGCCGATGATGCCGGCGCTGCCGAAAGTACCTTTGTGCGAATTAAGTGGCCGCTGTGGCAGCAAATGGTGCAGCACACCTTCCGCAATCAACACGCCATGAGCCGCTGCAGCTGCGGCATCCGTAAGGCCGAGATCGGTAACATGCAGTGTGCCGCAATGCTCGGGACCGTCCAGCGTCAGCAGGCCGGGTTTTAATGCAATGAAAGTCAGGGTATGGTCGGCGACAACGGCGCAACCCATGACCTGTCCCGTGTCGGCGTGGAGACCGCTGGGAACGTCGAGGGCGAGCACCGGCGCATCCAGACTGTTGATCTGTTCCACCAGCGCTGCGTAATCGCCGCTGAGGTCGCGCTGCAGTCCGATGCCGAACAGGCCGTCGATGACCAGCGACCAGTCCTGCGATGCCGGGAGGCGTTCCTGCCAGTTGCCGCCGGCAGCTTTCCAATCGCGCAGTGCTGCGGCAGCTTCGCCGGTGTATTTGTTCGTGTCACCGGGGCAGACCACGGTGACCGGATGCCACCACTGTTTAAGGTGCAGGGCAGCAACCAGTGCGTCACCGCCGTTGTTGCCTGGGCCGGCGATGATCAATACGGGTTTGCCGCTGTCGCCGGCGAGGTTGCGGGCCAGTTCGGCTGCGGCCAGTCCGGCACGTGCCATCAGCGGGGCGGGTTTGCTGCCTTTGAGGGCAGCCTGTTCGACTTTGCGCAGTTCGGCGGTCAGCAACACCGGTGCGGCATGCGGCAGATTCATCATGGTGGCAATTTTAACGCATGGCGCTCAGCGGCCACTGTCCGGTTTCGGGTAAAATCACGCTTTACCATCATCTGCTAATCATGCCGCAATTCCTCAGGCTCCGAGGACGCGACGCCCTCTCGGCATTCCGTCGGAAAAAACTGCTTCAGGCCGTTGCTGCCGATTTGTCCGGCCTGCAGATCAACGCCGAATTCTGGCATTTCATTCATTTGCAGGACGCGCTGGATGCTTCGGGTCTTCAGCAGCTTGAACGCGTTCTGACCTACGGGCCGGCAACGGCTCCGGTGGCGCAGGAAGGCACGCTGCTGCTGGTGACGCCGCGGCTTGGAACGATTTCGCCTTGGTCTTCGAAAGCCACGGACATTACCCGCCATTGCGGTCTGCCTGCCGTGACCCGCATCGAACGCGGCATTGCCTGGTGGTGCAGCATCAACGGCCAGCCGCTGAGTCCTGAACAGCGCACAAAGCTGGTGCCGCATTTGCACGACCGGATGACCGAGTCGGTACTCGATACGCTGGACGCCGCCGAAGAGCTGTTCCGGCGCATGGATCCGAAACCCCTGGCAAGCGTGGACATGCTGGGTGGCGGACGTGAAGCGCTGGTTCGGGCCAATAGCGCCATGGGTCTGGCGCTGTCGCATGACGAAATCGATTACCTGTTCGACAACTTCACGCGTATGGGCCGCAACCCGACTGACGTCGAGCTGATGATGTTCGCGCAGGCCAATTCCGAGCATTGCCGCCACAAGATTTTCAACGCGGACTGGATTGTTGACGGCGAGAAGCAGGAGCGTTCGTTGTTCGGCATGGTTCGCGTGACCCATGAAAAGCATCCGCAAGGCACGGTGGTGGCGTATTCCGACAATTCATCGGTGATTGAAGGCGCGGAGATCCAGCGCTTTTATCCGGCGGACGGCGGTGGTTACCGTTACAGCCGCGAACTGACGCATATTCTGATGAAGGTCGAGACGCACAATCACCCGACGGCGATTTCACCGTTCCCCGGTGCGTCGACGGGCGCCGGCGGTGAGATCCGTGATGAAGGTGCCACCGGACGCGGCGCGAAACCGAAAGCGGGGCTCAGCGGATTTTCGGTCTCCAATCTGCGCATTCCCGGCGCGGAGCAGCCTTGGGAAGCCAATCCGGTGGGCAAGCCGGGGCGTATTGCCTCCGCGCTGCAGATCATGCTCGACGGACCGATCGGCGGTGCGTCGTTCAATAATGAATTCGGCCGGCCGAATCTGGCAGGGTATTTCCGCAGCTATGAAATGCGCGTCGGTCAGGAAGTGCGCGGTTATCACAAGCCGATCATGATCGCCGGCGGTCTCGGTAATATCGCGGCGCGGCATACCTCTAAAAATGCGCTGCCCGAAGGCGCGCTGATGATCCAGTTAGGCGGTCCGGGCATGCTGATCGGTCTGGGCGGCGGCGCGGCCTCCAGCATGGATACCGGTGCCAACCAGGAAGACCTTGATTTTGATTCCGTGCAGCGCGGCAATCCGGAAATCGAACGGCGTGCGCAGGAAGTCATTGACCGTTGCTGGGGACTGCAGGAAAACAATCCGATCCTGTCAATCCACGACGTTGGTGCCGGTGGTTTGTCGAACGCATTGCCGGAACTGGCGCACACGGCGCACCGCGGTGCGCACTTTGATTTGCGAGAAGTGCCCAGTGAAGAGCCAGGCATGTCGCCGCTGCAAATCTGGTGCAATGAAGCGCAGGAGCGTTATGTGCTGGCGATCGCACCGAAGGATATCGAACGTTTCCGCGCCATTTGTGAGCGCGAGCGTTGCCCGTTTGCGGTGGTCGGCACCGCAACAGCGGATGGCCAGTTGCAGGTGCATGACCGTGTGTTCGGCAACAATCCCGTCGACATGGAAATGTCGGTACTGCTCGGCAAGCCGCCGAAAATGCTGCGCGACGTCAAGCGCATTTTCCGTGAAGGGCAGGTGTTCGACGCCGCAGGCATTGATATTCGAGAAGCGCTGTATCGCGTTTTGCGGCTGCCGACGGTGGCTGACAAGACTTTCCTGATCAGCATCGGCGACCGTACGGTGGGCGGCATGACGGCGCGCGACCAGATGGTCGGGCCGTGGCAGGTTCCGGTGGCCGATGTGGCGGTGACGCTGATGGGTTACCACGAGACCTGCGGCGAGGCGATGGCGATGGGGGAACGCACGCCGCTGGCGGTACTGAATCCACAGGCTTCGGGCCGCATGGCGGTGGGTGAGGCGCTGACCAATATTGCCGCTGCGTCCATTGAAAAAATTGGCGACATCAAGCTGTCAGCGAACTGGATGGCCGCAGCCGGTCACGCCGGCGAAGATGCGGCGCTGTTCGATACCGTGCGCGCGGTCGCGCTGGAACTGTGCCCGCAACTCGGCATCAGCATTCCCGTTGGCAAGGACAGTCTGTCGATGAAGACGACATGGAACGACAGCGGCATGCGTAAGGAAGTGGTGGCGCCGTTGTCCTTGATCGTCTCGGCGTTTGCGCCGGTTAACGATGCGCGACGCACCTTGACGCCGCAACTGCGTACGGATTGCGGTGATACCGACCTGCTGCTGATTGATCTTGGCGGCGGACGCAACCGGCTCGGTGCTTCAGCGCTGGCCCAGGTGTATGACGCGACCGGCGATGCCACGCCGGATGTGGTTGCGGCAACGGAATTAAAAGCCTTTTTTTCGGTCATCCAGCAACTGAATCGCGACGGACTGCTGCTCGCCTACCACGACCGCTCGGATGGCGGTCTGCTGACGACGCTTTGTGAAATGCTGTTTGCCGCACGCTGCGGTGCTGAAGTGACCGTGAATGGCGATAACGCTGCGGCGTGGCTGTTTAATGAAGAGCTGGGCGCCGTGGTGCAGATCCGTCGTGCCGACCGCTCACGTGTTCTGGATGCACTGGATGCTGCGGGACTGGCGAAACTTTGTTACGTGATCGGTAGTGCCGGCAGCGGTGATCGTCTGGTAATCCGTGCCGCCGGCAAGGCGGTTTTGGATGAGTCCCGCATTGACCTGCACCGCGCGTGGTCGGAAACGACTTACCGGATGCAGCAGTTGCGCGACAACCCGGAGTGCACACAGCAGGAATATGACCGTCTGCTCGATGCTGGCGATCCCGGTATCACGCCGAAGCTGAGCTTCAACCCGGATGAGGACATTGCAGCACCGTTCATCAACCGCGGCGCAAAACCGCGCATGGCGATCCTGCGCGAGCAGGGCGTCAACGGCCAGATCGAAATGGCGGCGGCGTTTGACCGTGCCGGATTCGCTACGTTGGATGTCCATATGAGCGACATCATTGCCGGTCGCATCAGCCTGTCCGATTTCAAGGGTTTTGTGGCTTGCGGCGGATTCTCCTATGGTGACGTGCTGGGTGCCGGTGAAGGCTGGGCGAAATCCATTCTGTTCAATGCCCGTGCGCGTGATGAGTTCACGGCGTTTTTCGCTCGTCATGACAGTTTTGCGCTGGGCGTCTGCAATGGCTGCCAGATGATGAGCAATCTGCATGAACTGATTCCCGGCGCCGAACGCTGGCCGCATTTTGTGCGTAACCGCTCCGAGCAGTTCGAGGCACGCTTTGTCACGCTGGAAGTACAGGAATCACCGTCGCTGTTTTTCGGCGGTATGGCCGGCAGCCGGATTCCCGTAGCCGTGGCGCATGGAGAGGGTTATGCCGAGTTTGCAGATGCGCCGGCGCTGGCAGCGGCTCAGCCGCTGGTGGCCTTGCGATATGTCGACAACCGCGGTGCGGCGACTGAAACCTATCCGCTTAATCCAAACGGATCACCGCAAGGCATCACCGGACTGACAACGGCGGATGGCCGTTTCACCATTCTGATGCCGCATCCGGAGCGTGTGTTCCGCGCGGTGCAGAACTCCTGGTATCCCGCGGAGTGGCGAAATGACGGTCCTTGGCTGCGCATGTTCCGCAACGCGCGACGCTGGGTCGGTTAAAGCGTCGACGGGCACTGTGCAATACAGTGCTCGTTTCAAAACTTAATAAAATCAGGTACTCATGGCTTTTCGGTCAGCGCGGGTTGCCAGCGCAGATCGAGGGTCAGCGGGAATGCCGGATTGTGCACTTCAGGCGGAACCGTCATCGGTCCTGGTGTGTGGCCATGATCCCAGAACCGAGCGATGCGCCGCGCTTCAGCTTCGTTGGCATTGACCGGCAGCGTTTCGTAGTTGCGACCACCGGGATGCGATACATGGTATTTGCAGCCGCCGATGGAGCGTCCGCTCCAGGTATCAACAATATCGATGGCCAGTGGCGCATGTACTGAGATGGTCGGGTGCAGAGCCGACGGCGGACTCCATGCGCAGTAGCGAACCCCGGCAATGAATTCACCGGGCGTTCCGGTCGGGGTCATCGGCAGCGCACGACCGTTGCAGGCGACTATATGGCGCGATTCGGTCAGGCCGCGGGCACGCACCTGCAGGCGTTCAACAGATGAGTCGACATAACGCGCTGTTGCGTTGAGTCCGATTTCTTCGCCCAGCACATGCCAGGGTTCAATGGCCTGACGCAGTTCCAGTTCGATGCCGTTGTAAACCACGGTTCCATAGCGCGGGAAGCGGAATTCAAGGAAGGGTGCGAACCACGCGTCATCAAACGCATAACCGGCGCGCCGCAGGTCTTCCAGAACGTCGTGAAAATCAGCGGCGACGTAATGCGGCAGCATGAAGCGGTCATGCAGTTGCGTGCCCCAGCGAACCAGCTGTTCGTTATAGGGCGTTTTCCAGAACCAGGCGACCAGCGCGCGCAGCAGCAGCATCTGCGCCAGGCTCATCTGCGGGTGCGGTGGCATTTCAAAGCCGCGGAACTCGAGCAGGCCGAGCCGGCCGGTGCCGCCGGCCATGGTGTAGAGCTTGTCGATGCAGAACTCGGCGCGGTGCGTGTTGCCGGTGAGGTCGACCAGGAAGTTGCGCAGCAGACGGTCGGTCATTTCCGGCGGAATGGCGGGGCCGTGCTTTTTCTGCAGCAGCGCCATCTGCTGGAAAGCGATTTCCAGTTCGTAGAGATTGTCGTCGCGCGCTTCGTCGACACGCGGTGCCTGGCTGGTCGGGCCTATGAACATGCCCGAAAACAGATAAGACAGCGACGGGTGGTTCTGCCAGTAGGTGATCAGGCTGCGGAGCAGGTCTGGTCGGCGCAGCAGCGGACTGTCGGCCGCGGATTTGCCGCCGAGGGTGATGTGGTTGCCGCCGCCACTGCCGGTATGGCGGCCATCAAGCATGAATTTTTCGGTGCCGAGTCGTGTCAGCCGCGCTTCTTCGTAAAGGGCTGTAGTGTTGCCCACAAGCTCACTCCACGATTTCGCCGGATGAATGTTGACTTCGATGACGCCCGGATCTGGCGTGACACCGAGTGTGGTGACCCGCGCGTCATGCGGCGGGCCGTAACCTTCGAGCCGGACCCGCAATTTCAGGGCGTCGGCAGCATTTTCGATCAGCGTCAGCAATGCAAAGTAGGGTTCTACGGTTTCGAAAGGCGGTACAAATACATATAGCCGTCCATCGCGAACTTCAATACACAGCGCTGTGCGCACCAGTTGTTTGCCATCGGCCGTTTTCTCGGGCAGCACATTCAGCGGAAGCCGGTAGCCGAGCGCGGAGTCGCCGTTGATCAGGATCAGTTGATCGTCGGGCAGCGGCCACAGCGAACTGGTCCAGCTGTTGTCCTTTTTGTCAGCCCCCAGCGAAAGTACATAACCCGCAGCCGTGCCACCAGGTGCGCGTTTGGCCTTTTCAGGCGACAGATGGGTCAGCGGATCTTCCCAAGCGGGGAGCAGATTTTTAGCAGGTAGCTTGAGTGTGGCAGTCAGGGCTTTGGCAAACCGTGCGGCGTCTTCCAGTTTTGCGTCGGGTGCAGTGCTTGCGGCACCAATCAGTTCCGGATTCCGCCACAGTTTCTCGCCGTCATTGCGCCACTGGATGCTCAGTGCCCAGCGCGGCAGTGGTTCGCCCGGATACCATTTGCCCTGACCGTAAAACACCAGACCGCCGTCGGCGAATCGTTCTTGCAGCCGCCAGGCAAGTTGTTCCGCCAGCGCCCATTTTTTGTCGGAGAGTGCGGCGGTGTTCCATTCTGCGCCGTCCATGTCATCGATTGACACAAAGGTTGGCTCACCGCCCTGGGTCAGCCGCACATCAGCGGATTGGAGCTCGGCATCAATTTTTTTGCCGAGAGCATCGACAGCACCCCATTGTGCTTCGTCGTAGGGTTTGGTTACCCGCGGATCTTCATGGATCCGGGTGACGGTCATACCGAAATCAAAAGTGGTTTCGCAGGGGTCGACGCCACCGCTGACGGCAGCCGCGCTTGCCGGCGATGGTGTGCAGGCGAGGGGAATATGTCCTTCACCGGCCAGCAGTCCTGACGTCGGATCAAGTCCGATCCATCCGGCGCCTGGAATATAGGCTTCTGCCCATGCATGCAGGTCGGTGAAGTCCCGGTCTGTGCCCGACGGGCCGTCCAGCGCTTTCTGGTCGGCCTTGAGCTGGATCAGGTAACCGGAGACAAAGCGGGCAGCAAGGCCACAGTGCCGAAGGATCTGCACCAGCAGCCAGCCGCTGTCACGGCAGGATCCGCTTCGTTTTTCCAGGGTCTGTTCGCAGGTCTGCACACCCGGTTCCATGCGCACGAGGTAACCGATGGCGTTCTGCAACTGGCGGTTGACCTCGACCAGAAAGTCGATGGTGGCGATATCCGGCGGCAGTGATTTCCGGAAGTTATCGAGCCATTGCATCAGTAACGGCCCGTTCTCGTCAATTGCCAGATAGGGCGTGAGATCCCGGGCCAATGCCGCTTCGTAGGTAAAGGGGAATTTCTCGGCGCGGCTTTCGATGAAAAAGTCGAAAGGGTTGATCACCGTCATGTCGGCAACGAGGTCGACGGTGATTTCGAGTTCCTTCGTTTTTTCCGGAAAAACGAAACGTGCGATGTAATTGCCGAAAACGTCCTGCTGCCAGTTGATGAAGTGTTCGGCCGGACTGACGTTCAACGAGTAGGAGAGGATCGGTGTGCGGCTGTGCGGCGCTGGACGCAGACGTATTTCGTGCGCCGAGAGTCCTACTGGGCGGTCATAAATATAGCGCGTCTTGTGGTGGAGCCCGACGTGGATGCTCACGCTGGCTCCCGCGGTGCAAGTTTGCCGTGATCAGGGCTGGGAAGTGACATTCCAGTCCGGATTGGGGAGTTCACCAAACACCTTGCGCAGGCCGGCGCCCCATTGTTTGTGAATCATATTGAAGTAGGGATCACTTTCTTCGATGTGATGCCTGTAGCTGACCTTGAAACTGTCTCGTTCATAAATCAGCAAATCGATCGGCAGTCCGACCGAGATGTTACTGCGCATCGTTGAGTCGAAAGACACGAGCAGGCATTTGGTGGCTTCGAGCAGGCTGGTGTCGTTCTTGACGACACGGTCGATCACCGGTTTGCCGTATTTACTCTCGCCGATCTGGAAATAAAGCGTTTCCGGAGTCGATTCAATGAAATTGCCTTCACTGTAGACGTGAAACAGCCGTTGCGGTTCGCCGCGGATCTGTCCTCCGACGATGAATGAGGCGCTGGAGTCGATGTTGCTCTGCTGCAGAAAGGGGGCGTTGCGATTACGAACGTCGCGCAGGGCCTGACCGGCAAGTTCGGCGACGTCGTACATCGATTCAACATTCATGACTGTCTGCGTCTGTGTCTGCCTGCGTACGTGTTCTTCGAGCAGTTTGATGGCGCTTTGGGTGATCGACAGATTGCCAGCTGTCAGCATGACGATGACGCGGTCGCCGTCCTTCGAGAAGATATACATCTTGCGGAAGCTGGCGATATTGTCCACACCGGCGTTGGTCCGGGTGTCTGAGGCGAACACCATGCCGGCGTCCAGTGTTACTGCTACACAATAAGTCATTTCGGGAATCTGCTGAAGTCAGGTCGTCGCGAAGCATAGGCTACCGGCGACAGACTGACAAGATTGCATTTCCTGCCGATTTATTGGTGAGTTCGTCACTCGCTATCCGTGTGCGCGGTTGTTCTGGACATAGGATCGAAATCGGCCGGAACAAGGAAGTGGCTGTTTAACTCTAGGTGTAACAGCTGGAGCTTTTCCAGAAAATCCATCAAATGTTCGTGTAATCCGTCTTTCATGATCTTTTCGACGCGTCCGTAGTGAAACTGCGCGTGCAGTTCGCCGGCCAGCCGTTCGGGTTCCATGGAATCGTTGCGGCAAAGGCCGCGCAGGATTTCGTAAATTTCGTTCATACAGGCATGCAGGGACCGCGGCAGATCTTCGCGCAGGATCAGCAGTTCGGCGACACGGCGCGGCGTAATCTGGTCTCGGTATATGCGGCGGAATGAGCTCAAGGCGCTGACCGATCTCAGCAATGCGCTCCACTGGTAGTAGTCAACGGCGCCACCGACGTCTGCGGCGCTGGGCAGGAGTGTGTGATATTTGACGTCAAGGAAGCGCGCGGTATTGTCGGCGCGTTCCATGAAAGTGCCGAGCCGGATGAACTGGTAAGCCTCATCGCGAAGCATGGTGCCGAAAGTAACGCCGCGGAACTGGTGGGACTGGATCTTGATCCATTCGAAGTATTCGTTGAGGCCGCCGTTGTTCAGGGCATCATCCGACCGCAAGCGCAGTTCCAGCCACATGGCGTTGAGGTCTTCGTACATCTCGGTGGTGATGATGCCGCGCATGCTGCGTCCGTTTTCGCGGGCGGCATGCATCAGTGAATAGATGCTCGACGGATTGGCGCTGTCGATCAGCATGAAGCGGAGTACTTTTTCTGCGTTCAGTGGCCCCGGGTTCCGTGCGTAATAGTCGCTGGCCAGGCCGTTGATGACCAGAGGCAGTGCCCACGGTTCTGCCCAGGCCTGCGCGTTGTCGGTGATGCGGTAAGGCAGCAGCGACATGCGGTAGGTAACGTCGAGCAGGCGCGCAGTGTTTTCCGCACGCTCGATCTGCCGCGACATCCAGTACAGGGTGTTGGCTTGGCGGCTCAGCATCAGAGGTCCTCCAGTATCCAGGTGTCCTTGGTGCCGCCGCCCTGCGAGGAGTTCACTACCAGCGAACCTTCGCGCAAGGCTACGCGGGTCAGTCCACCCGGCACCAGGGTGACATTTTTTCCCGAGAGCACATAAGGCCGCAGGTCGACGTGTCTCGGCAGCACATCGGAGTCGCAGAAGGTCGGGCAGGTCGACAGTGCCAGAGTCGGCTGGGCGATGTAGTTACCCGGATTCTGTTCGATACGTTTGCGGAACTCGGCGATTTGTTCTTTGGTGGATGTCGGTCCGACCAGCATGCCGTAGCCGCCGGAGCCCTGGACTTCCTTGACCACGAGTTCTTCAAGGTGCGCAAGCGCGTAAGCGCGTTCGTCGGCGTTGCTCAACATATAGGTGGGCACGTTGGAGATGATCGGTTTTTCGCCGAGATAAAACTCGATCATTTTCGGCACATACAGATAGGTCGATTTGTCATCCGCCACACCGGTGCCTGGGGCGTTGGCCAGCGTTACGTTGCCTGCGCGGTATGCCGAGAAAATGCCGGGAACGCCGAGCACCGAGTCCGGACGGAAGGCGAGCGGATCCAGATAATCGTCATCGATGCGACGGTAGATGACATCGACCCGCTGCGGACCAGCGGTAGTGCGCATATAAACCACGTCATTGGCGACAAAAAGATCCTGACCTTCGACCAGTTCAACACCCATCTGCTGCGCGAGGAAGGCATGTTCAAAGTAGGCGCTGTTGTAAGCGCCGGGCGTCAGTACTACAACTGTTGGCTGGGTGGCCCGCGGCGGCGCCACGGCGATCAGGTTTTCCAGCAGGATGTCGGTGTAATGGTCGATCGGCGCGACCGGGATGCGTCCGAACAGATCGGGAAACAGTCGCATCATCATCTTGCGGTTTTCGAGCATGTAAGACACCCCGGACGGCGTGCGCAGATTGTCCTCGAGCACGTAGAACTGTCCTTCGTCGGTCTTGACGATGTCGATTCCGGCTATGTGAACGTAAACATCCCCGGGAACCTGCATGCCGCGCATTTCCGGCCTGTAGGCCGAGTTGCCCATGACCTGAGCTTCAGGGATGATGCCAGCCTTGATGATTTCCTGATCGTGATAGACGTCTTTGAGAAAAGCGTTCAGCGCGCGAACCCGCTGGCAGGCGCCGTCGCTGATGATCTGCCAGGCGGCAGGGCGGATGATTCGCGGAATGATGTCAAAGGGTATCGAGCGTTCGGTTCCGGAGTCGTCCCCGTAAACGGCGAAAGTAATGCCCATGCGCGTGTACAGCGCATTGGCTTCTCGCTGCTTTTGCGGCAGGAAATCCTGGGGTTTTTCGGCCAGCCAGTCGGCATGGGTGCGATAGTGGGACCGGATGCTCCCGTTAACCGCACGCATCTCGTCATAGGGTCGCGTCGAGTTCATCTGCTTTCCGTCCGGCTCATGCCTTGTGGGTTATGTTTGCGCACGTTGTAATTCAGTAGCAATGGCTATGCCAGTTCAAAGACTACGGTTATTCATGACAGATTCAAGGTAACAGAGCATTGCAATTTGTGTTTTTAACGTTCGGGGCACCCATTCAAATGCACCACTTTGGTGCATTTGGTTTGAATGTGGATAATATGCACCGGCCTTGGGCGTATACGATGGTTCTTGCTACAGAAGACAGGAAACAGGAACACTGAAGAGATGAGCAAGACGAAGCTGCATTTGGTAGCCGGGCAGCAACCTGGCGAGTGGCCCGAGAGCAAGGTTGAGCATCTCGATGCCCAGTCGCGCGAGCTGCTGCAGCAGGTTGTTGAGTATGTCCAGCAGGCCACGCCGGATGCATGGATCGTGGCGAGCGAAACGTCCGAAATCCTTCTCGATCTGGCTTTGGATCATGAATGCGTTGCTGCCGCATGGCTGGTGCCGCAACTCCAGGCTCATCCGGAATCGGCCCGCCCGCTGCGCGAGCGCTTTGGTGCGCGCATGATCGATCTGGCTGAAGGCGTTTTGCGCATGGGAGAGATCGGCGCACTTTCGGGGAAAGCTGTTTCACCGGATCGTCCTGAGGCGCAGGCCATGCAGCTCGAGGCTCTGCGCAAGATGTTGCTGGCGATGGTGCAGGACGTACGCGTTGTGCTGATCAAGCTTGCGGATCATCTGCGTGAGCTGCGCGCCGTCGTCAAGTCAGGTGATGCTGCATGGCAGATGGAACTGGCCGGACTGACACGCGATATCTTTGCGCCACTGGCGAACCGGCTGGGTGTCTGGCAGATCAAGTGGGAACTGGAAGACCTCGCTTTGCGTCTGCTCGAGCCGGACAGCTATAAGCGCATTGCCAGACTACTCGATGAGAAGCGTCACGATCGCGAGAATTACATCGAGAATGTGGTGGCGCAGTTGAAGGGGGAACTGACCCGTGCCGGTATTGCCACCGAGGTCACCGGGCGACCCAAGCATATTGCCAGCATTCACCGCAAAATGAAGAGTAAGGCCCTTGATTTTGAAGGACTTCATGACGTTCGTGCGGTTCGCGTTCTGGTGCAGGACATCAAGGACTGTTACACGGTGCTGGGCATCGTGCATAGTCTGTGGTCGCCGCTGCCCAAGGAATTCGACGACTACATCGCCAAGCCCAAGGCGAACAACTACCGCTCGCTGCATACCGCGGTGATCGGACCCGAAGGCAAATCGGTCGAGGTGCAGATTCGTACCGGGGAAATGCATGAGCATTCTGAATTGGGTGTTGCCGCGCATTGGCAATACAAGGAGGGCGGGCGGGCCGATCGCGGTTACCAGGAAAAAATTGCTTGGCTGCGTCAGGTTCTGGAATGGAAGGATGAAGTCAGCGACGCGAATGAACTGGCGGAGCAGTTCCGCACCGGTCTGTTTGAAGACATGGTCTATGTGCTGACACCGCAAGGACGCGTCGTGGATTTGCCCAAGGGATCTACACCGGTGGATTTCGCTTATCACGTGCATACCGAGCTTGGTCACCGCTGTCGCGGCTCGCGGGTAGATGGCGTGATGGTTCCGCTTAATACGCCGCTGGTTAATGGTCAGCAGGTCGAGGTCATCTCAGCCAAGCAGGGTGGGCCGAGCCGGGACTGGTTGAATCCCCAGCTCGGGTTTCTGAAAAGTCAGGGCGCAAGAAGCAAGGTGCGGCAATGGTTCAACCGCCTGAACCTGGAATCCGATATGGCGCAGGGCCGCATCGTGCTTGAGAAGGAACTACAGCGTCGCGGTCAGAGTAAAACCAATCTGGATCAGCTGGCGGCTGATATGGGTTTCGAGCGCCTCGGCGATCTGTTGTCGGGGCTGGGCCGTGGTGAGGTCGGGCCTAAGGCCATCGATGACGCGCTGAAACCGGAAGAGCCAGAAGCCGCTGCGGAAGAGGATGCGATCATCACGAGGCGTCCGACGCGCGGCGGCGGCGGCGTACTGGTTGTCGGCGTCGACAAATTACTGACCTCACCGGCCAAATGCTGCCGTCCTGCGCCGCCCGAACCGATTGTCGGTTTCGTGACGCGCGGCCGTGGCGTCAGCGTGCACCGCGCCGATTGCGCGAATCTGGCGAGGCTCGATCTGGAACGGCGCATTGCAGCGGAATGGGGGGAGCCCGGCACTGCAACCTTTCCGGTGGAAATCATTGTCGATGCCGTGGACCGCACCGGACTGCTGCGGGATATCTCGGAGGTGCTGTCTCGGGAACGCATCAATGTCACAGCGACCCGGACTAACTCAACGGACCTCAGTGCGCGAATGCGTTTTACTGTTGAAATCATCAATCTCGACCAGCTGCAACGCGTGCTCGCGTTGATTCGTGAGGTCAAGGGCGTGGTCGGCGCCGCGCGCCGCTGAGCGATTGCGCCGCGGTCAACGTGCGCATCGAAATCCGATGTTGTGATGGCCGGCCGCGGGGTTGCGCGACAGGTTTCGGCCACGCTGCGTGGTGGTGATTTCGTCCGCAGTTGAATCCTGTCCGCCACCACGAGTGGCACGAACGGGACCCGGCGCGGCGTTCTCACGACCGTCATCGGGCCGGTAAGGATAAGGACGATAAGCGCTGGAAACCCATTCCCAGGTGTTACCGGCCATGTCCAGAACGCCGTACGGGCTGGCGCCGGCAGGATGGTCTTCAACCGGCGCCGTGTCATGCCATCCGGCGGCAAAACGCGCTCGACTTCCGTCCGGCGCGTCATTGCCCCAGGGGTAGAGGCGAGCATCGGTCCCGCGTGCGGCTTTTTCCCATTCCGCTTCGGTTGGTAACCGGGCCTTGCGCCAGCCGCAGTAGGCGCGTGCTCCGGCCCACGGCACTTCGACAACTGGATGGTGCTCAGAGCCCGGGTCTGCGGTCCAGCGGTTATTGACGCGATGAATACGGGCGTCAGGATCGTCCTGGTCGTAAAACCGTTCACCCGAAGGCCCTTTGACTCCTGAAATTTCCAGAAATGCGGCGTATTGCGCATTGGTAACAGGCGTGCGGTCAATCGAATAGTTGTGCAGTGTCAGTTTATGCGCGGGGCTTTCATCGGCAGGACCGTCATTGCGCCCCATCGTGAACGGACCTTGCGGGATGTTGACCATCTGCGGGTCGTTCGGCTGCGCTTTGACGGGTGGCGACACCAAAAACCCGAAAAAAAGAATGACAAGAACAGCGGCCATTAACAGGGGCGCAGAAGGGCGTTGTGCAGCGTTGAAGCCCGCGATTTGAACGAGTGGTTCCATTCCGTTAGAATACCGCCCTTGCAGGCGCGTAGCTCAGCTGGTTAGAGCACCACCTTGACATGGTGGGGGTCGTTGGTTCGAGTCCAATCGCGCCTACCAATTTTATTGCGTAGCATCAGCCGGCGAATTACAGGAAGCGAGCGTTATGACACCGCGAACTTGGAAGTCCACTGAAATCCGGCGATAGCTGCGTAGTTTTCCTGGTAGCGGAAAAAGTGCGGCTTGCCGCACTTTTTTTATTTGTGCCTATGGAATGAATGACATGGTCAATATCAAATTACCCGACGGTTCGGTTCGCAGTTTTGATCATCCGGTGACAGTGGGCGAAGTCGCTGCTTCCATCGGTGCGGGGCTCGCCAAGGCGGCGCTTGCTGGCCGCGTAGACGGTAAACAGGTCGATCTGTCACACCGCATTGCGCAGGACGCGGAACTGGCGATCATCACCGACCGTAATCCCGAAGGCCTGGAAATCCTGCGTCATTCGACTTCGCATCTGCTGGCCCATGCGGTGAAGGAACTGTTTCCCGAGGCGCAGGTGACCATCGGTCCGGTTATTGAAGACGGCTATTACTACGATTTTTCCTATAAACGCCCGTTTACTCCGGAAGATCTGGCAGCCATCGAAAAACGCATGGCGGAGATCGTCAAGCGTGATGTGAAAGTTGAACGGAACGAAATGCCGCGTGACGAAGCGGTCAAGTTTTTCTCGGATATGGGCGAGAAATACAAGGCCGAAATCATCGCTTCAATCCCGTCGAATGAGCCGATTTCACTATACAAGCAGGACAACTTCATCGATCTGTGCCGCGGCCCTCATGTGCCGGGAACCGGCAAGCTCAAGGTGTTCAAGCTGATGAAGGTGGCCGGCGCCTACTGGCGCGGCGATTCAAAAAACGAAATGCTGCAGCGGATCTACGGCACGGCCTGGGCGAAGAAGGAAGATCAGGACCAGTATCTGCATCGTCTTGAAGAGGCGGAGAAACGCGATCACCGCAAACTCGGACGTCAGCTGGATCTGTTTCACATGCAGGACGAAGCGCCGGGCATGGTGTTCTGGCACGCCAACGGCTGGGTGATCTGGCAGGCCATCGAGCAATACATGCGCGGCTTGCTGACCGTGGCGAATTACAGCGAAGTGAAAACCCCGCAGGTGATGGACCGCGTTCTCTGGGAGCGTTCAGGGCACTGGGAAAATTACCGCGAATACATGTTCACGACCGAATCGGAAAAACGCGACTACGCGGTTAAGCCGATGAACTGCCCCGGGCATGTGCAGATCTTCAATCAGGGCGTCAAAAGTTATCGCGATCTGCCGCTGCGTATCGCCGAGTTCGGCTCCTGCCACCGCAACGAGCCTTCCGGTGCGCTGCACGGACTGATGCGCGTGCGTGGCTTTGTGCAGGACGATGCGCATATTTTCTGCACCGAAGATCAGATTCAGGACGAGGCGGGTGCGTTTATCGACCTGCTGCGCAAGGTTTACGCCGATTTCGGCTTTGAACAGATCCTGATCAAGCTGTCGACCCGCCCGGAAAAGCGTATCGGCGAAGATGCAGTCTGGGATCGTGCTGAAGCGGCGCTGAAGGCGACTTTGGACGCCAAAGGTCTGGATTGGGCCCTGAATCCCGGTGAAGGCGCGTTTTATGGCCCGAAAATCGAGTTTTCGCTGAAAGATTCGCTGGGTCGGGTCTGGCAGTGCGGGACGCTACAACTGGATTTCGCGCTTCCTGGCCGTCTGGGGGCGGAATATGTGGCCGAGGACAACACCCGGCGTATCCCGGTGATGCTGCACAGGGCGATTCTGGGCTCCCTGGAGCGTTTTATCGGAATTTTGATCGAACACTACGCCGGGGCGATGCCGCTCTGGCTGGCGCCTGTCCAGGTGGTGGTCATGAATATCTCCGAGGCCCAGGCGGAACATGTCGCCGGGGTCGCCGAAACCCTGAGAAAGGCGGGTTTTAGGGCCGTTGCAGACTTGAGAAATGAGAAAATTTCCTATAAAATTCGGGAACATAGTCTGCAAAAGCTGCCTTTCCAGCTCGTCATCGGCGACAAGGAAGTAGCGGCGCAACTGGTGGCTGTGCGATCCCGCAAAGGCGAAGATCTGGGGCAAATGCCTCTGGATGCCTTTTTGTCGCTGTTAAACGGCGAAATTGCTAAAAAGGGGCGCGCAGTCTGAGATGAACGTATTTAAGGAGTCTGTCGCATAGCTCAGGAAAAAGAAGCCCGGATCAATGGTGAAATCACCGCTCCGGAAGTGCGGGTCATCGGTGCCGACGGTTCACAGGTCGGCGTGATCAGCATCGCTGCCGCGAACAAGCTGGCAGAGGAAGCGGAACTTGATCTGGTTGAGATTGCCCCGACGGCGAACCCGCCTGTATGTCGCGTCATGGACTACGGCAAGTTCAAATACCGCGAAAGCAAGAAGCAGCACGAGGCGCGTCTCAAGCAGAAGCAGATCGTCGTGAAGGAAGTAAAGTTTCGGCCGGGAACGGACGAAGGCGACTACAAGATCAAGCTGCGCAATCTGACCCGTTTTCTTGAAGAAGGCGACAAGACCAAGATCACGCTGCGATTCCGGGGCCGCGAGATGGCCCACCAGGAATTCGGCATGAGACTGCTGGAACGGGTCAAAGGTGACCTGGAACCAGTGGGCGTTGTCGAACAATGGCCCAAGATGGAAGGCCGCCAGCTGGTGATGGTGCTGGGGCCGAAGAAGAAAGTGGTGCCCGTCAAAGCGGCACCGGCAAAAGTTTCGCCAGCGGCGGGTGACAAACCCGCAGCGGCAAAGCCGGCGGTTTCGCCGGAGGCAGCAAAACCGGCGGCAACGCCGGGTACGGTGGTTGCAGCGGATGGCGCAATAGCGAAAGACGCTGCAGCTGAATAAAAGAAGTAGTGATCGGGCTTTAAGTTCTGCAATTTGTGGACGCCCGACGCTAGGCTAAAACAGGAGTTATCCATGCCGAAGATGAAGAGCAAGAGCGGCGCGGCCAAGCGTTTCAAAAAGCTGGGCAGCGGCGCATTCAAGCGCAGCAGCGCGCATTTGCGCCATATCCTTACCAAGAAGAGCACCAAGCGCAAGCGTCACCTGCGCGGCACGACCATGGTGCATGATTCCGACCAACGCGCTGTTCGCGCGATGCTGCCGTACTGAGAGGGAGATAAACCATGCCAAGAGTTAAACGTGGTGTAATCGCCCGCAAGGCGCATAAAAAGGTCCTGAAGGCCGCCAAAGGTTTCCGTGGCCGTCGCGGCAACGTATTCCGTATTGCCAATGAAGCGGTGATGCGCGCCGGGCAGTATGCCTATCGCGATCGTCGCACTAAGAAGCGCGAGTTCCGTGCGCTCTGGATTGCCCGTATCAATGCGGCTGCCCGTGAGCACGGCATGACCTACAGCGTATTCATGAACGGCCTGAAAAAGGCTGCGATCGAGGTTGATCGCAAGGTGCTGGCGGACATCGCAGTGTTCGACAAACCCGCATTTGTGCGCTTTGTCGAGCAGGCCCGGGCGAGCCTCGGCGCCTGAGCAGTAACCCAAGGAAAAAGGAGGCTCTTCGAGCCTCCTTTTTTTTCGCCGGATTCCTTTACCATTCATATCTATGCAGGATCTTGAAAAGCTCGTAGCTGAAGCAACCGCGCTCTTCGCCGGCATCGACGATGCCGATGCGCTCGAGCAGGCGAAGGCACGTTATCTCGGCAAAAGCGGCGCGCTGACCGAATTGCTGAAGGGGCTGGGCAAGCTGCCGGCAGCTGAAAAACCGGCCGCCGGCGCACGCATCAACGTCGCCAAGCAGGCGCTGGAGCAGGCGCTCAACGAACAGCGCGAGCGCATCGCAGAGCGTGCGCTGGAATCCAGGCTGTCCGAAGAATCCATTGATGTATCACTGCCCGGTCGCGGTCGCAGCATGGGGGGATTGCATCCGGTCAGCCGGACCATGGAGCGCATTGAGCAGTTGTTCCGCTCGATCGGCTTTGATGTTGCTGATGGGCCGGAGATCGAAACCGACTTTTACAATTTCACGGCATTGAATCAGCCTGAGAATCATCCGGCACGTTCAATGCACGATACCTTTTATCTTGCCGACGGTAAGCATCTGCTGCGCACGCATACTTCCCCGATCCAGATCCGTTACATGGAAAAAAACCAGCCGCCGATCCGGGTGATTGCGCCTGGTCGCGTCTATCGGGTCGATTCGGACGCCACTCACTCGCCGATGTTTCATCAGGTCGAAGGTCTGTGGATCGATGAGCAAATCAGTTTCGCTCATCTGAAGGGCGTTCTGGTCGATTTTTTCCGGCGGTTTTTCGAGGACGACCGGCTGCAGATCCGTTTCCGTCCGTCGTTTTTCCCGTTTACGGAACCTTCGGCCGAAATCGACATGAGTTTTGGTGACGGCTGGCTGGAAGTCGGCGGCTGCGGGATGGTGCACCCCAATGTGCTGCGCAACGTCAATATTGACAGCGAGCGTTACCAGGGCTTCGCCTTCGGTCTTGGTCCCGACCGGCTCACCATGTTGCGCTATGGCGTGAATGACCTGCGACTGTTTTACGAAAACGATCTGCGCTTCCTGAAGCAATTCGTTTGAGGCGCGTAATCCGATGAAACTTTCTGAATACTGGCTGCGTGAACTGGTTGACCCCGCGCTATCTACAGCGCAGCTCGCCGACCTGCTGACTTTCGGTGGTATCGAAGTTGAGGCTGTCGAACCGGCTGCACCGGCTTTTGACCGTGTTGTGGTCGCTGAAGTGCTTAGCGTGGAAAAACATCCCCAAGCCGACCGGCTCAATGTTTGTCAGGTCAATGCTGGCGCTGCGCCGCTGACCATTGTTTGCGGCGCGCCCAATGTCCGTGCCGGCATGCGTGTTCCTGCCGCGCTGGTGGGTGCGCAATTGCCCGGGATGGAAATCAAGCTGGCCAAGGTTCGCGGTGTTGAATCGCAGGGCATGCTTTGTTCTGCGACGGAGTTGGGTCTCAGTGAAGATGCATCCGGGCTGCTGGACCTTGGAGCGGATGTCACGATCGGTGCCAGCGTGCGTGAGCTGCTGGATCTGGACGATCAGATACTCACCACCAAACCTACCCCCAATCGCGGCGATTGCCTCAGCCTGCTCGGCATGGCGCGCGAAGTGGCGGCATTGAGCGGGGCTACGATCAAATGGATGACGCCTGCGGCAGTCGCGCCGGCGCATGAAGTCAGGATCGGGATCACAGTCGAAGCGACCGCTGATTGCCCGCGTTATTGCGGCCGTGTGATCCGGGGCGTGAATGCCTCGGCGGCAACACCGGAATGGATGGTGCGCCGGTTGAGCCGGAGCGGCATTCGTTCGATCAGCGCGATTGTCGACGTTACCAATTATGTATTGCTGGAAATGGGGCAGCCGCTGCACGCCTTCGATGCGGCAAAAGTGAAGGGCGGCATTCATGTGCGTCGCTCCCGGGCC
Organism: Betaproteobacteria bacterium; assembly: GCA_947465215.1. Classification (GTDB taxonomy): domain Bacteria; phylum Pseudomonadota; class Gammaproteobacteria; order Burkholderiales; family SG8-41. The sequence continues at coordinate 20,445 of CANHZX010000021.1, forward strand.
GGTGAAAAAATCGTACTGCTGAACGGATCGACGCTGGAACTGACGCCGAAGCATCTGGTCATTGCCGACGAGCATCAGCCGCTGGCATTGGCCGGCATCATGGGTGGTGAATACAGCGGCGTGACCGGCACGACTACTGAGATCATCCTCGAGAGCGCATTTTTCACGCCCGATGTTGTGGCCGGGAAATCGCGTGAACTGGGTTTCGGCTCCGATTCATCCTATCGTTTCGAGCGCGGCGTGGATTTTGCCGCGACACAGACGGCGATGGAGCGTGCCACGCAACTGATCCTGCAGCTCTGCGGCGGGCAGCCGGGCCCGGTTTGCGAAGTCCTGGGAACATTGCCGTTGCGCAACAAGGTCACGCTGCGATTGGCGCGTGCGCAGAGGGTCCTTGGCTTTCCGATCAACGCTGAAAAAGCGCTGGAAATCCTGCAGAAACTCGGTTGCCAGCCCCAGCTGAACGACGACCGCATTGAAGCAACACCACCCAGCCATCGTTTTGACATCACCATTGAGGAAGACCTGATCGAGGAGCTGGCCCGGGTTTACGGCTATGCCAATATTCCGGCGCAATTGCCGCCGGCTCCGGCAGCATTGCAGCCGATTGCTGAAACCCGGCGCAGTCCGGCCATGGTGCGTCGCGCGCTGGCGACCCTCGATTACCAGGAAGTCGTGACCTACAGTTTTGTGGATCGTGCCTGGGAAGCAGATTTCTGTAGCAATACCGATCCGGTAACGCTGGCCAATCCGATTGCCAGTCAGATGAGCGTCATGCGCTCAAGCCTGATTGGCGGACTGGTGCAGGCCGTGGCTTTCAACAGCAGCCATAAACAATCCCGTGTGCGTCTGTTTGAGATCGGTCGCTGCTTCATCAATGCGGAGGGGCTACCTCAACCCTGGCGCGTCGCCGCGATGGCCTTCGGAGCCGCTACGCCGATGCAGTGGGGGCAGTCTGAGCGTCCGGTGGACTTCTTTGACATCAAGGCTGACCTGGAGATCCTGCTGGCGCCTCAGGCCTTTTCGCTGCGCGCGCAGGAGCACCCGGCGCTACACCCCGGAAAATCAGCAGTGATCGTTATTGACGGACAGGACGCCGGATGGATCGGCGAGCTACATCCGCGCTGGCAGCGCAAATATGACCTGCCGGCGGCACCGGTGCTGTTTGAAATCGATCTTCAGGCGCTGGAGCGCCGGACATTACCCGGATACCACGAAATCGCAAAATTCCCCGCGATTCGCCGGGATCTGGCTGCGGAATTCGACGAGAACGTCCAATTCGATGCCATCAGCACCGAATTGAGGCGCAACGGCCCGGCCATTTTGAAGGACGTCACACTCTTCGATTTATACCGGGGAAAAGGGGTGCAGGAAGGGAAAAAAAGTCTTGCATTCAGTGTGTTATTACAGGATACTCAAAAAACCTTGACGGACGCAGAAGCCGAAAAAGCGGTAGCCGAACTGCGCCGGATTCTGCAAGAAAAGTATCACGCTAAGCTTCGTTGAGAGGGGACAACATGACGTTAACCAAAGCGGAACTCGCCGATCTTCTGTTTGAGAAGGTGGGTTTCAACAAGCGCGAAGCCAAGGACATGGTTGAGTCCTTTTTCGACGAGGTTCGCGCTGCGCTCGAAAATGGCAGGGGCGTAAAGCTTTCAGGATTCGGCAATTTCCAATTGCGCGACAAACCGCAGCGTCCGGGTCGCAATCCCAAAACCGGCGAGGAAATCCCGATTTCCGCGCGCCGTGTCGTGACCTTCCACGCATCACAGAAACTCAAGTCGATGGTGGAGCAGCATTTCCATGGAAGCCAGCGGAAGCCTTAAAACGCAGCTTCCGCCGATCCCGGCAAAACGTTATTTCACGATCGGTGAAGTGAGCGAGTTGTGCGGTGTGAAGCCGCACGTCTTGCGCTATTGGGAGCAGGAATTCACTCAGCTCCGACCGGTCAAGCGTCGAGGCAATCGTCGTTATTATCAGCATCATGAAGTGTTGCTGATCCGGCGCATCCGCGAGCTGCTTTACGATCAGGGCTTTACCATCAGCGGTGCCCGCAACCGCCTGGATGAGCTGGCCAATGAGCCCGCGCGCGCAGCCCGTGCGCCCGCACAGTCTGCCAGCGCAGCGAAGCCGGAACCGGCGCTCGCGCAACTGCGCCAAGACCTCAAA
>CANHZX010000022.1 GCA_947465215.1 Betaproteobacteria bacterium
CACGCCTGGGGATTGGGCGGTGTCGGGCGGCGCAGCGAGGCCTGTACTGCGCAGATTCTCGATTCTGCGTTAACGCGGCACATGTCCAGAATCAGTGCGAGCCAGCAGTCGGGGGTGTTGTAGGCGACTGCAGGTTCATCAAGCGTCAGTCCATAGCTGAAGGTAAGCCCAACATCGCCGTCATCCAGTCCGATCCGCGCCCGGGTGCCGACGATGCGCCAGTAACGCGCCAGCCGGTTGAGGCCGGTGCGTAGCGTCGAGCTGGCGAGCCAGGCATGGCCGAGGACGCCGAGATTACTGGGGTGCCAGCATTTGGCCATTTTCAGACCCCAGCCTTCATCGGGTACGCGCGAGGCCACGCGGATGATTGCGGCATCGAGGTACTTCAGCGGTGCGCGGGCGTTGGGACTTTCCTGCATGATTTCCGCAGGCACACCCACCTCACGCCACAGATGCATGGCATCAATGCCGTTGGCCTGAAATAGTTTGGTCCAGATCTGTGCAGTGGATAGCAGGCCGGTATGATTCATCGCGCCCATAGCTTAACTCAAGCTCTCAGGAAATTTCGAGAGCGCGCGGGCGATGCGGTGCTGCTCAGGCCTTGAAGGTGAAGCCTTTTTCCCGCAGCAGGTTCAGACAGACATCCACGACAGTTTTGTCATAGCTTGTGCCGCTACCGCTTTCCAGTTCGGCGATGACGTCATCCATGGTTCGTCCTGGACGGTAGGGGCGGTGCGAGAGCATGGCTTCAGCCACGTCGGCGACCGACATGATCCGCGATTCCAGCAGTATCTGGTCGCCTTTGAGACCCTGAGGATATCCGGATCCGTCCATTCTTTCGTGATGCTGAAGCACAATGGTGGCGATCGGCCAGGGGAACCGGATGTCCTTGAGAGTATCGTAGCCTGTTTGCGGATGTTGCTTGATCAGCAGGTATTCGTACTCGTTCAATTTACCGGGGCGGCACATGATTTCAGCGGGGACGTTGATCTGGCCGACATCGTGGACCAGGGCCGCGAGTTCGAGGCCGCTGACAGTGTGTTCACTCAAGCCCATTTCGCGGGCGATCGCCATGGCCAGATGGCTGACCCGTTGCTGGTGACCCGCAGTATAAGGGTCGCGCATTTCCACGGTACTGGCGATGGCCCTGACGAAATCCTTCAGGGATTGCTGCTGGGCAACCATCTGGCGTTGATTATCTTCGGTGATGCGGTCTCGTTCTTCACGTGTACGCAGCGTTTCAATACCGAACGCAAGATCTTTTGTCAGATTTTCCAGTAATGCGACTTCCTTGGAGCTGAACGCGTCAGGTTCCGGTGCGTAAATCATCAACGCGCCGAAAATTCCCTTTGTGCCGAACATCGGCATTGCGATGCTGGACTGGTAACCTCGGTGCAGCGCGGCTTCGCGCCAGGGCGCCAGATCTGGGTTGGTGAGAAAGTTTTGATTGATCTGCGTTACGCCTGACCGAATGGCATTGCCGGTGGGGCCGCGGCCGAAGGGGGAGTTATCGTCCCAGCTGAACTGACGATCCTCGAGATAACCTTTTTCCGCACCATGCAGCGCCATCGGTTTAACGGTCTTGGCGGCATCGTCCTCGGCGTAGCCGATCCACGCCATGCGGTATTCGCCGGTTTCCACGATCAGCTTGCACACGGCATTCAGCAGATCCTCTTCGGTTTGTGACCGGAACATGGCCTCGTTGCATGCGCTGATGGCACGCAGCGCACGGTTGGCGTTTTGCAGCGCGAGTTCGGCCAGTTTGCGTTCGGTGATGTCGTCATAGATGCCCAGCATGCCGATAGCATTGCCTTGGGCGTTGCGCAGGGCCACCTTGGATTTGCGTAGCCAGACCGTCTTTCCGTCAGGGCCGGTCTGCAGCTCCTCGTAATTAAGTTTGGGTTCGATGGCTTCCATCACCCGCTTGTCATCGTCACGGTAGAGTGCCGCCCGATCACGCCAGACCAGGTCGAAGTCGCTTTTGCCGATCAATTCTTCCGGCAACGAGAGGCCGGCATCGCGGGCAAAAGCCATATTGCAGCCGAGGTAACTCGAGTTCGTATCTTTCCAGAATACCCGGATCGGTATGTTATCGACGATCTTTTTCAGCAAGTCCCGAGAAGCGGGAACTGCCGGGTCGGGAGCAGGTTGTTTTAAGGGTTTGTCCATGGAGCGAAGATCATACTCCGGCTCCCAAAACGGAAAAGGGGCCGTAGCCCCTTTGTCCCGGGAAAACTTGATCAAAATCAATCGAGCGTGATGTTCGCAACTTTGATGATCTTGCCGATCAGGGCGCGGTCGGCCGCCATGTATTTGCCGAATTCTTCCGGTGTCTGCGTGCGGATATCGAATCCCGCGCCGGTTAGGCTGGCCTTGAGATCGGCCGTGTTCAGCGCAGCGATGATTTCCTGATTGAGGTTGCTGATAATCGGTTTTGCCACGCCGGCGCGGGTGACAGTGCCAAACCAGGTGCCGGCTTCATAACCTTTCAGTCCGGCTTCACCGGTGGATGGAATGTCGGGCCAGTTCGGATGGCGCTTTTCGGCAGCAAAGGCGATGACTTTGAGTTTTCCGGCCTTGGCCTGCGGAATTACAGTGGCTGCTCCGGTAATGACGGTCTGTACCTGGCCGCCGAGCGCCGCGGTAATCGCGGGGCCGGCGCCTTTGAAGGGCACATGCAGCAGTTTGGCGCCGATCAGCTGTTCGAGTTGCGCGCCACCGAGGTGGTTGGTCGATGCGGTGCCCGGCGTGCCATAGGTGATGGTGCCCGGCTTGGCCTTGGCCTGTGCAATCATTTCCTTCATGGTGCTGAACGGCGTCGAAGGGTGCGCAGCGATCACGTAGGGAAAATAAACCACTTGGGTCAGCGGTGCGAGATCGCGCTCGGTGTTGTACGGCAGTTTCGGCACCACATTGGGATTGATCGACATCGTGGTCTGTGTAATCAGGCCGAAGGTATAGCCGTCCGGCGCGGCTTTCGCCATCAGGTCGGTGCCGATGATGGTGCTGGCACCGCCGCGGTTGTCGATGACCACCTGCTGGCCGTATTTTTCGGCCAGCTTGCCGGCGATGCCGCGTGCGACGAGGTCGGTGGTGCCGCCGGGCGGATAGGGCACGATGAAACGAATCGGTTTGGTTGGATATTGCTCGGCGGCCATTGCCGGCATGGCAATCATTCCGGATGCTGCGGCCAGTAATACGGCCCTGTGCAGGGTATTCAGTGTCATTGCATGCTCCTCACGGCGGGTGACCTGATTATTGTGTGACGTGCTCCAGGCCCTTTTCGCGAAACAGCGGTGTATTCAACGGACTGGCGAAAAAGTCGGCTATGGCCTGCGCGGCTGCGGCCTGTGTGCTGCTGTTTAACAACGCGATCGAGGTCTCGAAGGATTTTTGCACGGCATCCGGCACCGGACCGACACAGTCCAGTCCGGTCACGGCGAGCAGTTCCGGAATCTGCTGCAAGGCAATGTCGGCTTCACCGGCCACGACCACCTTGCCGATATAGCCGCCAGGCCGGGTTACGGTTTTGGCTTTCATTTCGGCGGTGATGCCGAGTTTCTCGATCAGCGTCGGGATATACATGCCGCTGGCGCCGTGCACGGTGTGGGCAATGGCGCGGGCGGCGAGAAGGGTCTTGCGGAAGGCATCGACCGAGCTGATGTCCGGGTGCGGTGTGCCGCTTCGTACGCCGACGCCGACGATGGCGCGGGCAAAGCCGCGGCGGGTGGCGCCGTTGATGAAGCCGGCTTCGGTGAGTTCCTTTACCGCGCCGTTGCCGAGCACCAGCACGTCGCCGGTCTCTCCGCCGCGGATGCGGACGACCATGGCCTTGGCGGAATCGGCGCTGATCGTCACAGTATTACCACTGCTTTTTTCGTAAGCCGGGATCAGTGCGTTGAGCACCGGCAGCGTGCTGTTGGAAGTCAGGATTTTGATTTGCATTGCAGTTTTCAGTTCAGCGGTTGGGCGGTGCGGGTGAATTCGGCTTCAACCGCTTGCTCATGGGTCAGCACTTTCTGCAGGCTGGGGCGTTGTTGCAGGCGTTCGACAAAAGCCCTGCAGTTCGGGAAGGGCGATAAGTCGAGCTTGAAGGTGATCGCGCGGCGGAAGCACCAGTAGAAATAAGCATCCGGCGCGGTGAAGTGATCAAAAAAGAATTCGCGGCCGGCAAGCAGACCTTCGGCAATTTTGAAATCTTCAAACAGCAGTTTGTTGCCGGCGCGTTTGACCGCATCAGCCGAGCCCGGCAGGTCGCAGTAGTTCTCAGGGCGTGCATTGGGAGTCAGATGCGGGTGAATGGTCGATGCAAACCACGCCATCAGCGAAATCGCCTTGATTTCCTGCTTCGGGTCCTGCGGCAGCAGTTTTGCCTGCGGGAAATTACGGTGAATGAAAATCTGGATGGCGACGTTTTCAGTCAAAGGCTCCCCGTCGATGACCAGCACGGGAACCTTGTGTTTGGGGTTGAGCCTGAGATATTCCGGGGTCTTCAGCGCACCGGAACGGGAATTCATGTTGTGCACAGTGAAGTCGGCACCGGCTTCAGTGAGAGTGACATAGGGCACCAGCGCACAGGTCTTGGGTGCGTAGTACAGCTCGAGTTTCACAAACGGTCTCCTCCGGTAGTGAAAAAACCGGATGCGGAGTATTCCGCACCCGGTCTGTGACGCTTGCTGCAGATTACAGCTTACTCATTACAGCGTGCTTATCACAGCGTATTTTCGGAGCCGAAAATCACGGTGCACTGGCTGGACATCACGCCGCCATTGCCGTGGGCGAGCGAGACATCGCAGCCCTTGACCTGACGTTCGCCGCATTCGCCGCGAACCTGGCGAACGGCTTCGATCATCACCAGCAGGCCGTACATGCCGGGGTGGCAGTACGACAGGCCGCCGCCGGAAGTGTTGACCGCGAGTTTGCCGCCGGGGGCGATACCGCCATTGGCGACAAAACGGCCGCCTTCGCCTTTCGGCACGAAGCCGAGGTCTTCGAGGAACAGGATCGGCGTGATGGTGAAAGCGTCATACAGCGACAGCATCTTGACGTCTTTCTGGGTCACACCGGCCATCTTGAAGGCCTGCGGGCCGGAGATTGCAGCTCCGGTTACGGTGAAGTCGGGCATGCTGGAGATGTTGGCGTGCGACAGCGTTTCGCCGACACCCAGCACATAGACCGGTTTTTTCTTCAGCGTCTTGGCGCGCGCAGCCGAGGTCAGCACGATGGCGCCGCCGCCATCCACCACCAGGCAGCAGTCGCGCACGGTGAAGGGGTAGGACACCATGCGTGCATTGAGCGCCTGCTCGATGGTCAGCGGTTCTTTTTCCCAGGCTTTGGGGTTCATCAGCGCCCATTTACGGGCGGCGACGGCGACTTCGGCCAGATGTTCGCGGGTGGTGCCGTACTGATGGAAATGGCGTGCAGCAGCCATCGCATAGGCGCTGATCGGCAGAATGGGCCGGTACGGCGTCTCATAGGGATTGAACTCGCGCGGGCTGGCAGCAGCGCGTGACACCGAACGCTGCGTGCTGCCGTAGGCGATCACGGCGACTTCGCAAAGGCCCAGCTCGATGGCAGCCTGTGCGTGGGCGAGGTGAGACATGAAGGACGAGCCGCCGATCTGCGTGCCGTCGAACACTTTCGGCTTGATGCGCAGGTATTCGGCCAGTTGCATCGGACCCATGCGTACCTGGGTGGCGGCGACAAAAAGGCCGTCGACGTCTTTCAGCGTGAGACCGCAATCGTCGAGGGCGCGTATCGTCGCCTGTGCCATCAGATCGACCGGGGTGGTGTGCGGTGCGACCTGGCCCAGGTCGGATTCGGCTGCGCCGACGACTGCAATACTGCCGCGTTTGAGCGTGTTGGTCATTTGGCGTCTCCCGCGGGGGTGAATACAGGGAAGGGCAGGGTCTTCTCGTCACCGGGAACGACCTTGACCTTGACGCGCATGCCGATCTTGACGTCCATCGCGTCGATGCCTTCGACGCGGCTCATTAGCCGGTAGCCTTCGTCCATATCGATCATCGCCACGTTCAGCGGCGCTTCGCCCTTGTAGTGCACGGCGGTGGTCGTATAGACCGTACCGAGGCCCTTGGATACACGCCATTCGATGTTCGTGCTGCCGGTTTCCGGCACGATTGCGCGCGGATAGAAAAACGGCTTGTTGCTGTCCTTGCAAACCTGATAGGCGAGCTCGCCTTTTTTCAGGTGCTCGACATAGGTGCCGAGCGGGGACTGCTTCATAAGATCAGACATGTGCTGCTTCCTTTCTTCAGTTAAAACACGCTGCTGCTTTTAAAGATTCAAAAATAATTCAATAAAACCGTACGTCATTGTTAATCCATCTTCATGCCCGAGGCCTTGACGACCTTGGCCCACTTTTCGATTTCGCGGTTCAGCGCCTTGCCGAATTCATCTGGCGGCATACCCACTGGCTCCGCGCCACCCGCCGCGAGCAGCGCATTGATTTTCTGGTCGCGCAGCAGCGTGGAGATTTCTTTGTACAGGCGGTCGATCACCGGGCGCGGCGTGCCTGTCGGCGTGAACAGGCCATGCCAGCCTTCCGATTCATAACCTTTGAGCCCCGCTTCGCTGATCGTCGGGATTTCGGGCAGCAGCACCGAGCGCTTGTTGTTGGTGACGGCGAGCACGCGCAGGCGTTTTTCCTGGACATGCGGCATCGCGCCGGGGGCGCTGATGAATGAGAGCTGCACATGGCCGCTGATCAGGTCGATCACCGCCGGTGCGGCGCCTTTATACGGCACGTGAACGATCTTGACTCCGGCCATGCTCTTGAACAGTTCGCCGGCGAGATGTGTTGGCGCGCCATTACCGGTGGAGGCATAACTCAGGGCATCGGGTTTTGCCTTGGCCAATGCGATCAGGTCTTTCACCGATTTCACCGGCAGTGACGGGTGTACTACGAGGATGCTGGTGATGATCGCGACCATCGACACCGGCGCGAAATCCTTGCGGATGTCATAGGGCAGGTTGGGTACGAGGCTGACATTGATCGCGTTGCCGGTCGTGCACAGCAGCAGCGTATGGCCGTCGGCCGGCGACTTGGCGACGATTTCGGAGCCGAGCACGCCGCCGGCGCCGCCGCGGTTGTCAATCAGGATGCGCTGGCCCAGCGCGTCGCCGAGTCGAGGCGCCAGTGTGCGCGCGGTGATGTCAACCGGGCCGCCGGCCGGGAAGGGGACGACCAGACGTATGGGTTTGGTCGGGTAGTCGGCGGCGACGGCAGTGCCGCTGCACAACAGCAAGGCCGCGATTAGTGTGCGGATTTGGAAGTTCATCATGGTTCCTTGATGGGCAGCTTCAGTCGGCTTTGGCGCCGGAGGCCTTGACCACTTTGCCCCATTTGGCGATTTCCTGTTTCAGGTAAGCGCCGAACTGCTCGGGTGTGGTGCCGACCGCTTCGACGCCGTCGCCGGCGAGGCGCTGCGTGACATCAGGCATTTTCATGATGCGGTTCATTTCGGCATTGACGCGGTTGATCAGGTCTCTGGAAGTCGCGGCCGGTGCGAAGGCGCCGTACCAGCCGTTGGCTTCATAACCCGGTACGGTCTCGGCTATGGTCGGCAGTTCGGGTGCGGCGGCGGAGCGTTTCAGGCTGGTGACGGCAACTGCACGCAGCCGTCCGGCTTTCACCTGCGGCATCGCCGACAGCATGTTGTTGAACATCAGCGTGATCTGTCCTGACAGCAGGTCGGTGGTCGCGGGTGCTGCGCCTTTGTACGGAATGTGCACCATCTTCACACCGGTCATGCTGTTGAACAGTTCGCCGGCGAGATGAGGCATGCCGCCGGTGCTTGCCGAAGCGAAGTTCAGTTGGCCGGGACGGCTGCGTGCCAGCGTGATCAGGTCTTTCACGGTTTTTACCGGCAGCGTCGGGTGCACGACCAGGATGAACGGCGCAGCGGCGACCTGCGCGACAGGTGCGAGGTCTTTCTCGACGTCATAAGTCATTTTGCTGAACAGGCTGGGTGTGACCGCGTAGGTCACGGGCACCATCAGCAGCGTGTAGCCGTCGGGCGCGGCCCGTGCGGTGAACTCGGCACCGATCATGCCGCTGGCGCCGGGTCGGTTGTCGACGATGACCTGCTGGCCCCAAGCCTGGGTCAGCTTTTGCGAGACGATACGCGCCAGCACATCGGTCGGGCCGCCCGGCGGGTAACCGACGATCATGCGTACGGTCTTGGTCGGATAGTTTTGTGCAGACGCCGCTGCACAGCAGGCAGCTAGGGTCAGACCGGCGATCAGTTGCAGCGGGCGTTTCATTGTGCTGCCTGTTCGGCGAGGAATTTCAGCGAGGCTTCGGCGCAGCGGTCCGGGTAGGCGCCGGCGGCATGCCAGGCATCGCCTTCCATGACGATCAGCTTCGCTGATTTCACGCCTGAGACCCAGGCTTTGACGCCATCGACCGAGCGCAGGCCGCTGCCGGTGGTGGTGATGATCAGTGTCGGGCAGGTGATGCGTTTGACGTCCTCGCGGATGTCGAGCTTGGGCACCCAGCGCAGATAACTTTGCAGCGTCGACAGCGCGGTCTTGCCCTGCAGATGATGGATCCACCAGTCGACTTCGGCTTTGGAGGCTTTGGTGCCGAGGCGGCCCTGCATGGTGTGCGCAGCCCAGTCGACCACACCCTTGGTATTCATGTGCTCAACCCACTGGTCGATACCGGCGGCCGGCAGGATCGGCGGGGTGACGCCGATCAGTGTCTTCACCAGTTGCGGCCGGTTGGCGGCCAGCGCCAGCGACATCGAGCCACCGCTCTTGGCGCCGATCAGGTGCACCTTGCTGCAGCCGATGTGATGGATCAGCGCTTCGATGTCGTCGAGCAGTTCATTCATCGACCATTCATGTTCGGGGGTCATGGCCGTCGAACGGCCGAAACCGCGCAGGTCGAGGCGTACCACGCGGTAATGACGCGCAAAATGCGGCACCCAGGCACGCCATGCTTCACCCGATTCGGCGAGACCATGCACGAACAGCACGGTCTCGGCCTTCAGCCAGGGGTCCGTGTAGTCGTCGATGGTGTAGAAAATGTTGCAGCCGTCTGGGCGTTTGAGCGTGTATTCCATTGCAGTATTTCTCCGTTGTGACAGGGCATGATGCACTGTCAGGTGTTACAAAAAATAATAAATAAATCAATAGCTTATAAGTTAACCCGATGGTGCGGGTTTCAGGCTTTTTTGTCCTCGAGGCCGAAATCAATCAGCGCCTGCGCGCGCAGTTTGTTCTTCTGCACTTTCGAACTGCCGGTCATGCCGATCTTCTCGAAGTCTTCAACAATCTTCAGGTAACGCGGCACTCGGAAGTTGGCGAGGCGTTCCTTGCTCCAGGCCATCAGTTCATCCGGTGTCGCGCTTTCACCTTCGCGCAGGATCACGTACGCGGCTGGGACTTCCACCAACCGCGGATCGGGTACGCCGATAACCTGAGCCTGTTTGATCTTGGGATGTTTGTGCATTACGTCTTCGACTTCTGCCGGCGCGACGTTTTCGCCGCCGACTCGGAACACATCCTTGATGCGTGTGATGAAACGCAGGCGGCCATCTTCGTCCATCATGCCGAGGTCACCGGTATGCAGCCAGCCGTCGCTATCGATGGTTTTCGCGGTCTGGTCGGGCATCTTGTAATAGCCCTTCATCACGCTCCAGCCGCGCACAAGGATTTCACCGGTCTTGCCCGAGGGCTGCACGGTATTGGTTTCCGGATCGACCAGCCGCACTTCGACATCGTCGAGGATATGCGCCCAGCCGTTGATGCGTTTCTCCAGATCATCGTCGTAACGCGACATGCAGACATTGGGCGATGCCTCGGACAGGCCGTAAGCCTGCACCAGTCCTTTCATGCCCATGCGCTCTACGACCTTGCGCGAGACTTCGGGACCGCAGGACACCCAGCCGTGACGCAGCTTCAGCGGATATTTGTCGAAGTCCGGATGGTTCAGCAGCATCAGGAACATGGTGTCGTTGCCTGAGGTGTGCGTGCATTCCTCGCTCCACATCGTCACCAGGGCTTCGCCGGCGTCGAAATGCGGCGATGACACCAGGCGGGCGCCGGTGGTCAGCGCGGCGAGCAGCGACAGCGTGGTGCCGGCAACGTGATACCAGGGGCGGGCGCTGTAATAGCGGTCTTTCGCTTGCAGATGGAAACGCGCAGCAATATAGGCGGCATTGCGCAGCATATTGTCGTGCGACAGCATCACCCCCTTGGGATAGGAAGTGGTTCCCGAGGTGAACTGCATCAGCAGCACGTCGTCGGGATGCACTTCCGGCGGCTGACGTTCGTCGAATGCCGCGCCCTGGGCGAGCAGGTCCGTGAAGCTGATGGCACCAGCGGGCACATCCTTGCCCAGTACCACGACCGACTGCAGCAGGGGCAGCGCCGGGTCGGGCAGCTTCTGATCGACGGTCGGGCAGATGCTCCGCAGCATCGCGATGAAATCGATTTTGAGGAAGCGGTCAGCGATAAACAACAGCTTCACGTCGGCCTGCTTCAGGCAGTACAGCATTTCATCGGCCTTGAAGCGGGTGTTGACGGGTACGGTCACTGCGCCAATGCTTGCCGCGGCATAAAAGAACACCACCCATTCCAGCGAGTTGCCCATGCACACCGCGACATGGTCGCCGCGGTTGATACCCAGAGCGCGCAGGCCAAGCGCCACTTCGCGCACGTTGTCGCGCAACTCAGCATAGCTCAGGCGATGGCCGGCAATCACCAGCGCTTCATCCTGGGGATGGGCGGTGGAGACGGCGGCCAGCGCTTCGGCGAGGGTCTGTTTTTTCCAGGCGGTCATAGCAATACGGCTTATTTGCCCTTGAACTGCGGTTTGCGTTTTTCCTTGAACGCGGTGACGCCTTCGACATGGTCATGGGTCATGCGCGCACCGCAGATGGCCAGCACTTCCACTTCCAATAACTGTTCCAGCGTCGGAACATACATGTACTGGAACATGCGTTTTGCCAGTGTCAGTGCGTAGGTCGCGGAGCCGGCGATTTCGCGGGCCAGCGCCAGTGAGGTGGCTTCGAGCTGGTCATCGGGAACAACCTTGCTGATGAGCCCCATTTCCTTCGCTTCGGCTGCAGGCAGCTTGCGCGCGCTGTAGACGATTTCCTTGGCGCGGGCGAGGCCCAGATGCTGGGTCAGGAAAAAGATCGCGCCGCCGTCGGGCGGAATGCCGACATTCTTGAAGGCCATCAGCAGATAGGCGGTTTCACTGGCAACGATGAGGTCGGAGGCCAGCGCGAGGCTGGCGCCGATGCCGGCGGCCGGGCCGCGCACTGCGGCGATCACCGGTTTTTCGAGGTGATGCAGCGCGAGGATCATGCGATGGTGACCCTTGGAGCGCTTGCGCCCGCTTACGACATCGAAGTTGCCCATCGAGCCGACATCACCGCCGGCGCAGAACGCCCGTCCGGCACCGGTCAGCAGCACGACGCGCACGCTGTCGTCATTGTTCAGTGCGGTGAAGGCGTCGGCGAGTTCGTGGTACATCTCGCCCGACAGCGCATTCAGCTTGTCGGCACGGTCCAGAAGGACGGTGGCAATACCTTCATCGTGGGTGATCTTGATGCTCATTAGTTTTCTTTCAGAAGGATTTGATGCCAGCGCGGTCGAGGACTTTTTTCCATTTCACCACCTCATCACGCAGGTGGGCGACGAATTCAGCGGTGGTGCTTCCGACCGGGTCGGAGCCGTCGCGCTTCAGTTGCTCGGCGAGTTCCGGCGATTTGACGATTCGCGAGCTTGTTTCCTGGATGCGAGCAATGGCCTCCTTTGGAGTACGTGCCGGGGCGCTCAGGCCGTTCCAGGCTACGGCCTGGAAACCCTTGAGTCCCTGCTCATCGAAGGTCGGCACTTCGGGCAACGCGGCGGTGCGGCCGATGCTGGTGACACCCAGCACACGCAGGCGGCCGGATTTGATGAAGGGCATTACCGAGGTCAGGCCGTTGAAGGCCATGTCGACATGGCCGCCGACGAGGTCGGCCAGTGCCGGTGCGTTGCCCTTGTATGGCACATGGATGATCTTCAGGCTGGCCATGGTGTTGAGCAGTTCGCCGGAGAGGTGCGGTACACCGCCGCTGCCGGAGGATCCGAAATTCATCTGGCCGGGACGGGTTTTTGCCAGTGCGATCAATTCCTTCAAATTTTTCGCCGGCACGCCCGGATGTACTACGAGTCCCATCGGCGTGGTGTTGATCAGCGTGATGGGCTCAAAGTCTTTCGCCGGATCGTAAGGCAGTTTGGTCATCACACTGGGCACGACCGTGAAGGGTGCCGGGGTCACCAGTAGTGTGTGGCCGTCAGGCGCCGACTTGGCGACGATATCGGTGCCGATGGTGGTATTGCCGCCCGGGCGGTTGTCGACGATGACCTGCTGTCCCCAGGCTTCGCTGAGTTTTGGCGCAAGCACCCGCGCAATCACGTCGGTGCTACCGCCGGCGGCAAAGGGCACGATCAGGCGCACCGTCTTGCCCGGATAGTTCTGTGCCTGGACGATGCCGGGGATCAGTGAAAATGACAGCAAAAACAGATACTTGCTCTTCATGATTTCTCCTCGAAGCCTCTACCCGGGACGGTAGAGGGTATTGAGCCGGCCCATCGCGATGCGGGCTTCGGCTTCGATGCGATCAACAATTGCAGCCAGTGGTTCAATTTTATCGGCGAACACGACGCCCTGGCCGCAGGACAGCATGGCTTTCTCGACCTCGCCGGTCTCGTAGGCATTGCGGCCGACAGTGCCCATGATATGCGGCAGGATGGCTTGGGTATCGACGGGTTGCGCCTGTTCAAGCTGCTGGATCATCGCCACATGGCCGGTTTTCAGCGCACGTTGCGTATTACGCATGCTCTGCAGCAGCAGCGTGGTGTCGGTTTCACCAGCCGCGACCAGCCGTTCTTTGTATTGGCGATGCGCCCAGATTTCTTCGGACACCAGAAAGCGCGTGCCCATGGCCACGCCCTCAGCACCCAGTGCCAGTGCCGCGACCAGTTGTTCGCCGGTGCCCAGGCCTCCCGCAACAATCACCGGAATTTTGACCGCACGCGCAGCAGCTACTCCGGCGACAATACTACCGACCGGTTCGACGCCCGGATGGCCGCCGGCTTCATAACCGATCACCGTTACCGCATCCGCGCCGAGCGCTTCTGCCTTTTTGACATAGCGCAGCACGCCCGGCACTTTGTGCAGCACCTTGATGCCGGCATCTTTCAGTCGTCTGATGTAAGCCTCGGGATTGTTGCCCGCGGTTTCGACGAACTTCACACCCTCTTCGATCACTGCGTCGATCAGTGGATTGACACGGTCAGTGCCATCACGGCTGGCGCGGATCATGATGTTGACGCCAAAGGGTTTGCCTTCGCTCAACTCGCGGCAGCGGCGGATGCCGGTGCGCAAGGCGGCCACATCCGGGAAACTCGCCGCCGTCATGAAACCGATTAAACCGGCGCGCGCTACCGCGGCGACATACACCGGATCGGCCAGCCACATCAGGCCGCTGGCGATAACGGGCAAACGAATGCCGTAAAGATCGGTGATGCGGGTTTTGAAAGGCGTATCCATTACTTCAAAACGACCAGCGCATCGGCTGCAATGACGCCTGATGCATTGACGAACAGCGGATTGATGTCGATCTCGGCAATACGGTCGGCATGGTCCGCCGCCAGCAGCGACAGCCGCGCAATGGCATCGGCCAATGCATCAATATTGCACGGCGGCTTGCCGCGATAACCCTGCAACAGTTTGACGCCCTTGATCTCGTGGATCATGGATTTCGCGGTTTCGGTATCAAAGGGCGCGAAGCGGTGGGTCACGTCATGCATGATTTCAGTAAACACGCCGCCGAGGCCGAAGGCCACCACCGGACCGAAGTGAGCGTCATTGACGACGCCGAGGATGACCTCTTCGCCCGTGGCCATCTGCTGCACCAGAATGCCGGCAATGCGTGCATCAGACTTATATTGTTTGGCAGCCGCCAGCACTTCGCGCGCGGCCTGTTTCAGGCCGTCGAGGCTGGTGATGTTGAGGCGGATCACACCGGCTTCGGTCTTGTGCGGGATGTCGGCGGATTCGATCTTGACTGCCAGCGGGAAGGGCAGCGGTGTGGCCGTGAGTTTTTCCACGGCGTCGGGCGCCAACAGTTTTTCGCCGGTGACCGGAATGCCGTAGGCCTGCAGCAGTGCTTTCGAGGCATGTTCGCCCAGAGTGCCCGAACCGGACAGCTCGAGTTTTTGCGGCGCGATGGCGCGTTTGCCGCCGCGGGCGCGTGTTGCTTCAAATACTCGACGCTTGCCGGCGAAATCATTGAGCGCGGCCAGTGCATCGACGGTGCGGCCCGGCGCGAGCATGCAGGGCACGCCGTTCTGCTCCAGATAATCCATTGCGGCGCGGTTGTCGTCGGGGGAAGTCGGCCAGTTCAGCAGCAGCGGCTTGTCGACACCCTTGAGCATTTCAACGAGGCCCTCGGCCCAGGCTTGGGCCACGGTGCCACGCGGCGAGCGGGCGACGATGGAGTCGATATTGGGGTCGGCCAGCACTTCGCGCATGGTTTTGGTGTACGACGCGAAGTTGTCGTTGTAACCCTGAGCGGTGGTGTCGATCGGATTTTCAATCGAGGCATAGGCGACAACGATGCCGCGCAGCGTTTCCCTTGTCTTGTCGGTTAGTCGCGGCAGCGTCAGGCCGCGGGCGGTGCAGCGATCGGCGAGCAGCACGCCGGCACCGCCGGACAGCGTCATCACACCGACGCCGTTGCCGCGCGGCAGTTTCTTGGCGCGGAAGGCCTTGCAGTAATCAATCAGGTCATCAACGTCCTGTACTTCAATGAAGCCGCCTTCGCGGAAGGCGGTGCGGAACAGTTCATAACCTGCCGTCAGGCGTGCCGTGTGCGAAGTCGCAGCCTTGCTGCCGACATCGGTGTTGCCGACTTTCCAGATCAGGATCGGTTTGCCGAGTTCCAGTGCGCGCGCGCCAAGCCGGCGCAGGCGCAGGCCTTCGGTGGTGCCTTCAAGGAAGGCGGTGAGGATTTCGACGTCAGGGCGTTCGATCAGGTACTCCATCCAGTCGAGCGCAGTGAGGTCGGCTTCATTGCCAGTGGAGATCACATGGTTGAAGCCGAGACCGTAATAGCAGCCGACGGCGACCACGCCGAAACCGAAGCCGCCGGATTGCGTGACCATCGCGATGGGGCCGGGCTTGAGCGTTTTGAGTTGCAGCGTGCCGCCGAAACCCAGACGGAAGCTGGCGTCGAGGTTCAGTACACCCAGGCAGTTCGGGCCGACGACACGAACGCCGCTGGACTTGATGGCGGCGAGCAGCTTGTCATTGAGTTCCTTGCCGGCTTCACCGGCCTCGCTGAAACCGGCCGACAGAATCACAGCAAACGGAATGCCGGCCTTGCCGCATTGTTCGATGGCGCCGGGCACCAGCGCGCCGGAAACGGCGATCAGCGCGATGTCGCAGGGCTTGGGTACCGACAGCACATCGGGATAACACTTCAGTCCCTTGATTTCCGGGTATTTGGGATTGACCGGATAGACCTGGCCTTTGTAACCGTATTCGGTCAGCAGCTTGATCGGCTGGCCGCCGATGCGCGTGAGATCGGTGGAGGCGCCGACAACGGCAACGCCGCGCGGATCGAGCAGTCGGGAGAGGTCGGGGGCAGTGGGGAGCGTATTCATGAGTTCGATTTTTTGTGGAGGATGTTTATTTAATCGGCGCGCATATTGGCGGCTTTTACCAGGGTCGCCCATTTGCTGATTTCGCTACGGACGAAGGCAGTGAATTCTTCAGGCGTGTTGCCGACCGGTTCGGCGCCCTGGCTCGACAGCCGTTCGACGACATCGGGTGCGCGCAGCGCCTTAACGGCTTCAGTGTGCAGGCGGGCGATCACCGATTTTTGCGTGGCCGCGGGCGCGAGCAGGCCGTACCAGCCGCTGGCGCTGTAACCGGGCAGGGTTTCGGCGATGGTCGGGAGCTCCGGCAGCAGCGCGGAACGTTTGGCACTGGTGACGGCGATGCCTTTGACTTTGCCCGATTTGATATGCGGTGTGATGATCAGGCTATTTTCATAGGTCAGGTCGACTTCGCCGGAGACCAGCGCGGTAAGGGCGGGCGAGCCGCCTTTGTAGGGCACATGCGTGATGTTGACCTTAGCCATGTATTTCAGCAGTTCACCGGCCAGATGCGTGATGGTGCCGTTGCCCGAGGAGCCGTAGTTGAGGCTGCCCGGTTTGGCGCGCGCGTATGCCAGCAGTTCCTTGACTGTTTTTGCCGGCACCGAAGGGTGGGTGACGAGGATGCTGGTGACGGTAACACTCTGGGTGATCGGCGCGAGGTCGCGCAGCGTGTCGTAGCCGCGGTTCGAATTGAGGCTCATTGCCACGGCAACGCCGCCGATGGTCCCCATCAGGATGGTGTAACCGTCGGGCGCTGCCTTGGCGACCTGTTCAGTGGCAATCATGCCGCCGGCGCCGCCGCGGTTGTCGACGATGACCTGCTGGCCGAGGCCTTCGGACATTTTTGGCGCCATCTGCCGCGCGACGATGTCAGTCGGTCCGCCGGCGGGGAAGCCGACGATCATGCGAATGGCTCGCGCCGGATATTGTTGTTGTGCAGTGGCCGGCTGCGCGATCGCGGTCAGCAGCAGCGACAATAAGGCCAGTTTTCTTTTCATGTAATCTCCTCGCAATGCGGGTCTACTGGTCGATGTGCGCGGTATCGACCATCGAGGGGCGCTGCGCAAAGCTGTCGAACCAGCGGGTAATGCGCTCGTTACCGGTGCGCCAGCCCAGATGGGAAAAACGGAAATCAGCATAAGACAGTGCGCAGGCGATGGCGACATGGCCGATGCCAACTGCAGTGCTGTTGATGTCATCGGCTTCGCGGTCGAGCGCGGCCACGGCATTGCGCACCTTGGTTTCAAAAGCCGCCAGGGTTTCCGGCGACTGCTGAGTCTGCGGTCGCAGTTGTTCATTGCGCCACAGCATCAGGTTGTCGAGCAGGTTGTTGCCCAGTGCATGGCGGCGCAACGCGGTCCAGCGGGATGCGCCCGATGCCGGGAAAAGCTTGGCGCCGTCGTGCAGGCTGTCGAGGTATTCGCAGATCACAGTCGAGTCATATAGCGCGCTGCCATCATCGAGCAGCAGCGTCGGAATCTTGCCGGTGGGATTGATTTTGAGCAGATCAGTGTTCGGCTTGTTCATCGCCACCAGCGTGCGTGTGCATTCGATGCGTCCGACCAGTCCGCACTCGTGGGCGAATACCATCACCTTGCGTACGAAGGGCGAGCGCGACGACCAGAACAGCTTCATGCGTCGAGCTGTTTCATGTAACTGATGATGGCGTCGGCGACGGCAGCCGGCTGTTCCGGCAGCAGGGCGTGAGCAGCGTTGTCGATTTTGGCAATCGTCACGC
Organism: Betaproteobacteria bacterium; assembly: GCA_947465215.1. Classification (GTDB taxonomy): domain Bacteria; phylum Pseudomonadota; class Gammaproteobacteria; order Burkholderiales; family SG8-41. Next base: position 17,426 of record CANHZX010000022.1, read on the forward strand.
GGTCCGCGCCCCACTGGTCGCGGTAGTTGTAGATGCTGTCCGGCGGCGACAGCGGATCTTTTAGTGACAGCACGTCAAGCACCGGCGCCGTGCCTGCGGTCCACCATTCCGGTTTCGGTGTGGCTTCGGTGGCATCACGCTCGGCATGCATCACTTCTTCGTCCCAGCCCCCGAGCCAGACGCTGGCGTCATTGCCCGGTGCAAAAAACACATGCTGCAGATGCTTCAGTCTTGTCGCTTCCGGCAGATCCATCTGATGACATTTGTTGATCGAGTCGCGCAGTTCGGGGGCGAGCGGCCAGGTGTGGGTTGCCGCCAGCAACACCACGGCGCGAACCAGCTTCGGATAATCAGCCGCCATCGTGCGCGCGACAAAATTGCCGAAGGCATGGCCGGCAACGACGGTGGGGCCGCCGCCATCGTGCTCGATGACCATGGCAATGTCCTTGGCGAAATCATGCAGCGTGATGCCGTGCAGAGAACCCTGGCTGCCGCCGAGTCCGCGCGGTTCCGGACACAGCGCGCGATAACCGGCTGCCGCAAGGCGCTCGGCAATGACAAAAAAATCCGAGGCACCGCGACCCAGTGAAGGCATCATCACCACGCGAGGGCCCTCGCCGCAGGCGTGGACAACGATTCGTATGGCGTCACGTTCGACGGTAAAAGTGGACAGGGGCATGGCTTGTGACAGTGAATTTTGGGATACGGAATTCTACTCCGCAGGCCGACTGGTCTCTTTGATGTTTCCAGCATATGGAGACGCAGAATTGAGGTGGTAATGTAATTTGGCGCTCAGTCGTTCCGTAGTCTGGACTTGCTGGGATGTGCGTTCGGATATGCATTCAGGCGACGGGCTTCTCTCTATAATGCACCGGGTTTGAAATGCCGCTGACAGGAGGAGTCATGGTTCAACAGAACAACCAGTTACGGGGGCGGAACTTGCGTTCGCTGGGGCATGCCGTCGTGCTGCAGGGCATGGTTGCGTGTTCGTTGTACGCACAGGCGGTATACGCTCAGGACTGGAAGCCGGAACGCAACGTCGAAATCGTCGTGTCTTCGGGCGCCGGAGGTGCCGCTGACCGTTCAGCGAGGGTGATTCAGAAATACCTGCAGTCGGTGCCGGGCATGCCCAGCGTCTCCGTCAACAACAAGCCGGGCGGCAGCGGCACGCTGGCCTGGAGTTCGCTGAACCTGCATCCGGGCGATGCCCATTACATTTCAACGCTGAATACCGCGCTGGTGACCAACCAGATCATGGGATTGAGCACGCTGCGTTATCAGGACATCACGCCGCTGAATATCGTCATGCATGAATATGTGGCGGTGTGGGTGCGCACGGCTTCGGGCATCCAGAACGGCAAGGATTTGGTGGCGAAGCTGAAAGCCGATCCGGGATCGGTCAGCTTCGGCATTTCGCCGGCGCGCGGCAATCAGAACCACATCGTGCTCGGCATGATTGCCCGTGCTGCGGGTATTGATCCGAAGGCGCTGAAAATCGTGGTCTATTCATCCGGTGGTGCGGGAACGACGGCAACCCTGGGTGGCCATGTCGAGGTCTGGGCCGGTACCGTGGGTAACGCACTGCCGCTGCTGCAGGAAGGCCGTATCCGTGTATTAGGCATCAGTTCGCCGCAGCGCCAACCCGGCGCGTTTGCCGCGGTGCCGACGCTCAAGGAGCAGGGCGTCGATGCGGTTTATTCTGCATGGCGCGGTTTTCTGGCACCTAAGGGTCTGACGGCGGCGCAGACAGGATACTGGGATCGCGTGTTTTCGCGCATGGTCGATGATCCGGACTGGAAGGAAGAACTGGAAAAGAATGCCTGGGGCCGCGATTTCAAGGGTGCGGCGGAAACCCGCAAGTTCCTCGAGGCCGAGCATGTGCTGCTCGAAAAAATGATGGTCGATCTCGGCATCGTCAATAAACGTTAAAACCAATATTTCACCGGATGGAGCGCAGTATGACCGCACAAGCCGTAAAAATGTCGCAGCCGCAGGACTGGAAGCTGATTGTCGAGAAGGATGTTCCGATCAAGCTGCGCGATGGCGCGATCATCTACTGTGATGTGCTGCGGCCAGACTGCAAGGAGAAGGTGCCGGCGCTGATGAACATCGGCCCCTACCAGAAGGACAAGCTGTGGCGGCCGCCGGCGGATCTGGAAGAGGAAGCGAATCCCTACCTGAACTGGGAAACCGCGAATCCGATGTGGTGGTGCCCGCGCGGTTATGCGCTGATCCGCGTCGATTCCCGCGGTTCGGGAAAATCGCCCGGCCAGTCCGATCCCAATTCCTACCAGGAAGGCGTCGATTTCTACGACGCCATCGAGTGGGCGGCGAAGCTGCCTTGGTGTTCGGGGAATATCGGCACGCTGGGCGTGTCCTATCACGCCAACTGCCAGTGGCGTGCCGCCAATCTGCAACCGCCGTCGCTGAAGGCGATCTTGCCCTGGGAAGGTCGCGCCGATCTCTACCGCGACCAGGCCTATCACGGCGGTATTTTTGCGATGGGTTTCATCTCCAGTTGGCACAACACGCAAACCGCCCACCATTTACTTGGCCGTCCGCGCGAATACAACCCCAATGCCTTTCGCAACGACCTGCTGTGGAACTGGATGAGCAATAACCTCGACTCCGACTACTGGCGCATTCGCAGTGCGCAGTGGGAAAAGATCAATGTGCCGGTATTTAGTGCCGGCAACTGGGGCGGCTTCTCGCTGCACCTGCGCGGCAATATTGAAGGCTTCGTCAATGCCGCTTCCAAGCACAAGAAGCTGCGTGTGCACACGGGCTCGCATTTTCATCCCTTCCATTCGGAAGAAGGGCGTATCGACCAGCTGCGCTGGTTCGATTACTGGTTGAAGGGGATTGACAGCGGCATCATGGATGAGCCACCGGTGAAAATCGAAATCCGTACCGGCGGCAGCACCAAGCCTTACGAGTTCCGCTTTGAAAACGAATGGCCGCTGAAACGTACGCAGTGGACCAAGATGCATCTCAACATCGAGCGCGCGCAGGGCGCCGACATTGACAGCGTCGAAGGTTCGCTGTCGACGCAGGCGCCGGCGAAGGAATCCAAGCTCAGTTACTCCGCGAGCGGTGTGACCAAGGCCGGTGTGGCGTCTTCTTCGACCGCGTTGATGCTCGCAGCACAGAACAAGATGGGCGTTGCCTTCGAAACGCCGCCGCTGAAGGAGGATACCGAGGTCACCGGTCCGCTGATGCTCAATCTCTGGGTTTCGAGCTCGACCGAGGACATGGACATCATGGTGACGCTGCGCAATATCGATGCCGAAGGCAAGGATGTCTGTGAAGTCGGTCAGCAGGGGCAGTCGGTGCCGGCAGTGACCAAGGGCTGGCTGCGCGCTTCGCACCGCAAGCTCGATCCGGCGCGATCTTTGCCGTACCGGCCCTTCCATGCGCACAACGAGCGGCAGTGGCTGTCGCCGGATGAGATCGTCGAGTGTCAGATCGAAATCTGGCCGACCTGCATGGTGTTCAAGAAGGGCCATAAGATCCGTATCGACATTCAGTCGCGTGATGGCGCCGGCAGCCAGATGTACGGCCACTATCACGCCGATTACAACCTGGGTGCGGAAAACACCATTTATTCGGGCGGCGACAAACCGTCCTATCTGCTGCTGCCGGTCATTCCGGCGAAGTAGCAGCGGCAATAACCTTTACCTTTTTATTCATTGCAATCACGGAGTCTGCAGGGCATGGCCAATACCACCATCAATGGCATCAAGATCAATTACGAAATCGTCGGCAAGGGTACGCCTCTGCTGATGTTCGCGCCTGGCGGTTTCGGTTCGACCATCGCACGCTGGACTGCGGCCGGCGGCAAGCGAGAATGGAAGGAGATGGACGGTCTGGCTACGCTGGGCAAGCATTTCAAGGCGATAGCCTATGACCGTCGCGAAGCAGGATTTTCCGGCGGGCGGATCGAGCCGCTGACCTGGGATCATTACGTGCTGGAAGCGAAGGCGATGCTGGAACTCGCTGGCGAGAAAAAAGCACTGATCCTCGGCAGCTGCATGGGCGCGGCGCTGGCCACCGCTTTTGCGGAACGTCATCCGGAGATGTGCCTCGGGCTTTGCCTGCACTGGCCGGTGGGCGGTTACCGCTGGCTGCTGAAAGGGCAAAGCTATTTCCAGCGGCACATGGATTTCGTGCGCAGCAACGGTTTCGCTGCTGTGGTCAAACGCGCGCCCGAGAAACGCAGTTTCTGGGAGGATGCAGAGATCGGTCCCTGGGGACCGCCCACGGTGCATGACGCGGAATTCGCGGCGGCCTATGTCAAGCAGGACATGGACCGTTATTTCAAGGTCTGCGAGCAGACGCGGGATGCGCTGTTCAACGACACCCAGTTTTCCGGCGCCGGTCCCGCTGCGCTGATGAAAATGGAGATTCCGACGCTTATTCTGTCTGGCAATGATTCTTCGCACGCGCACTCCGCGTCCTGGGCGACCAAGGAGCTGATGCCCGACGCCGAGTTGTGGGATGTGCTGCCGCCGCACCAGAACGGCCAGAATACGCTGG
>CANHZX010000023.1 GCA_947465215.1 Betaproteobacteria bacterium
AAGCCACCACGCGCAAGCCGCTGAAGCTGAAGTCGCGGCCGGACGGAGAAAACTTTTCAGCCAACGCCACTGCAGGGAGTGAATTCAACATGGACAGATACGCGCCGAGCAAACGCATCAACTCGTTCCACCCGCCGCAACGCACCTTGATGGGGCCCGGCCCGACGGAGATCCATCCGCGCGTGCTGACCACGATGAGCCAGCCGGCCATCGGTTATCTCGATCCGGTCTTTGTCGAGATGATGGAAGAACTGAAATCGCTGCTGCGCTACACCTACCAGACCAAAAATCCGCTGACCTTCCCGATTTCAGGTCCCGGTTCGGTGGGCATGGAATTCTGCTTCGTCAATCTGGTGGCGCCGGGTGACAAGGTCATTGTCTGCCGCAACGGTGTGTTCGGCGGCCGCATGATCGAAAACGTCGAGCGCTGCGGCGGCACGCCGATTGTTGTTGAAGACGCCTGGGGCGAACCGATTTCCCCGCAAAAACTCGAAGACGCGCTGAAGAAGAATCCCGACGTGCGCCTGGTGGCCTTTGTGCATGCCGAAACGTCCACCGGCGTGCTGTCTGATGCCAAGACCCTGGTCGAGATAGCGCACAAGTACAATGCGCTGACCATCGTCGATACCGTAACTTCGCTTGGCGGTTCGCCGGTGCTGGTCGACGAGTGGAAAATCGACGCCGCCTACTCCGCCAGCCAGAAATGCCTGTCCTGCACCCCGGGCCTCTCCCCGGTGACCTTCTCCGAGCGCGTGGTAGAGCGGGTCAAGTCGCGCAAGGACAAGATTCACTCCTGGTTCATGGATATGAACCTGCTGCTCGGTTACTGGGGCGAAACCACCCGCACCTATCACCACACCGCACCGACCAACTCCCTGTTCGCGCTGCATGAAGCGCTGCTGCTGATCCGCGAAGAAGGTCTGGAGAACGCCTGGGCGCGAGTCGATCGTCATCACACCGCGCTCAAGGCCGGTCTCGAAGCCATGGGCCTGAAGTTCCTGGTGAAGGAACCGTATCAGGCACCGCAGATGAACGCCGTGCTTTGCCCCGAAGGCGTCAACGAAGCGGAAGTGCGCAAGACACTGCTCTCCGAATTCGGCCTGGAAATCGGCGCCGGCCTCGGACCGCTCGCCGGCAAGATCTGGCGCTTCGGCCTGATGGGCTACTCCTGCCGTCCGGACAACGTCATGCTCTGCCTGTCCGCACTGGGTTCGGTGCTGGAAGACATGGGCTATGCCGTGCACGTGGGTGATGCTGAAGCGGCTGCCCACGCAGCTTACGCATCGATGCACGCTACTGCTGCACAAGCCAAGAAACGCAAGCCAGCCAAAGCCGCCTGACAGGTTCCAGGCTGAAAAAAAGGCCGCCTTCGGGCGGCCTTTTTCATGGTCGGGCCGTTCAGATCAGCAGTGTGGCCAGACCCAGTAACAAGCCCATGCTGACCACATCGGTCGCTGTCGTCAGGAAAATGCTGGAAGCGGTTGCCGGGTCAAAGCCGAAGCGTTTCAGCGTCAGCGGCACCATGGCCCCTGAAATGCCGCTGGCGACGCAGCTGCCGACAAGCGCAACCCATACCACCAGGCTGAGCATCAGTGCGTTCGGGTTGTGCTGGAAGGTGGCGACGATATACATCCCCAGCGCAGCCACCACGCCGGTGAACGCGCCGTTCAGCGCACCCAGCGAAGCTTCCTTGATCACCAGTGCACGTTCTGCCCCGGCTTTGAGTTCACCCAGCGTCATGCCGCGCAGCGTGACCGCCAGCGCCTGGCAACCGGTGTTGCCGGACTGCCCCGCAAGCACCGGCAGGAACAGCGCGAGGATGACCAGTCGGTCAACGGTGTCCTGGAAAATCGCCACGACTGCACCGGCGACAAAGGCGGTAGCGAGGTTGATCTGCAGCCAGGGATGGCGGAACTTGAAGCTGTTCGGCAATGGCGTGGCCAGACGCTCTTCCTTCTCGACGCCGACCATGCTGCCGACCTGCGCGGTAATTTCAAAGGCCTGCTCTTCGAACATGGTCTGGCCGCGGACCACCCCCAGCAGCTTGCCATTGTCGTCACACACCGGATACACCGGATAGTGCCGACCGAGCACGAGCCTCATCGCGTCGGCGAGTGGTAGCTGCGGTTTCAGGTAGAACGCATTGTGCAGCATCACGGATTCGAGGGGCATGTGATCCTCGGCGAACAACAGATCGCGCATGGTCACGATGCCGAGCAGTTTTCCGGCGCTGTCGATGACATAGCCGTAGGTAATGATCGCCGTGCGTACCAGCGGCCGCAGTTGCTCGATGGTGTCGCGCACCGTGATGTCGGGGCGAAACACCGCGCGAGCTGGAGTCATCATCCGGCCGATCGTGCCCTGGGCAAACTGCTCGTTGGTGCGCCATTGCGCAGCGACTTCCGGCGGTGTGGCATGCATCACGCCATCGACCAGGCCGCCGGGGAGTTCGGCGATGACGTCCTGAGTCAGTGCCGGGGTCAGGTCCTGTAATACCGTGGCGATGGTTGCAGCCGGATGTTCCGCCAGCAGTTCGGCAGCTTCTTTTGGCGAACGTGCTGTTGCGGCGAGCGCCAGTTCCCGGTGTTCGTGGGTTACCGTTACGGCAGCCTTAAGCTGTTTGTCATCCATCGCAATTCTCCCCGTGGGCGCGGGCGCACCTGCGGGGAGTATAGCGAGGGATCGCGCCAGTTGGCGCGCCTTCAGACCGGAGCTGTCTTAAAGTCCCAGACGCTGCCAGATGGTGCCGGTCAGACCGGCCTGGTTCATCGTGTAGAAGTGCAGGCCGGGCGCGCCAGCGGCGAGCAGGTCGTCGCAGAGCCGGGTCACCACATCGAGCCCGAATTCGCGGATCGAATCAGCATCGTCGCCGAAGCCTTCCAGCTTGCGGCGCATCCAGCGCGGGATCTCCGCACCGCAGGCGTCGGAAAAACGAGCCAGCTGGGAGAACTTGCCGATGGGCATGATTCCCGGGACTATCGGCAGATCAAGACCCATGGCTTCGCATTCGTCGACAAAGTGGAAATAACAGTCGGCGTTGTAGAAATACTGGGTAATCGCGGAATGCGCGCCGGCTTCAACCTTGCGTTTGAAATTCAGCAGGTCGTCCTGCGCATTTTTCGCCTGCGGGTGATATTCCGGATAGGCGGCGACTTCGATATGGAAATGGTCTGCGAACTCGCCGCGGATGAAAGCGACCAGTTCGTTGGCGTAATGGAATTCACCGGCGGTCGCGGTGCCCGAGGGCAGGTCGCCGCGCAGCGCGACCAGGTGGCGAATGCCGTTTTCACGGTAACCACGCAGGATGTCGCGGATTTCGTCGCGGGACGAGCCGATGCAGGAAATGTGTGGCGCCGCCGCGTAACCGGCTGCACGCAAGTCCATCACCGCACGCAGCGTGCGCTCGCGTGTTGAGCCGCCAGCGCCATAGGTTACCGAAAAGAATTTCGGATTCAGCGGGGCCAGCTGCTTCGCGGTTTGCGCGAGTTTTTCCAGCCCTTCCGCGGTGTTGGGCGGAAAGAACTCGAAACTGAAAGTGCGCGGGAGTTTTTTCTGTGATTGCATGGCTTGTTGGAGGTTGGCGCGCCGGGGATTTTTACGCCCCGCGCGCGCTGCTTCCTCGATCAATAACGGTAGTGATCGGCCTTGTAAGGGCCTTCAACGGGCATCTGCAGATAATCGCACTGTTTCTCGCTCAGCACGGTCAGGTCGACGCCGAGTTTCTTCAGATGCAGGCGTGCGACTTTTTCGTCGAGATGTTTCGGCAGCACGTACACCTTGTTCTGGTATTTGCCGCCCTGCGTGTACAGCTCCAACTGTGCCAGCGTCTGGTTGGTGAAGGAGCTCGACATCACAAACGACGGATGGCCGGTGCCGCAGCCCAGGTTCACCAGCCGGCCTTCGGCGAGAATGATCAGGCGTTTGCCGTCCGGGAAAATCACATGATCGACCTGGGGTTTGATGTTTTCCCATTTGTACTGCTTCAGGGCGACGATTTCGATTTCCGAATCGAAGTGACCGATGTTGCAGACGATGGCGTTGTTCTTCATCCGCTTCATGTGATCGTGATTGATCACGCCCAGATTGCCGGTGGCGGTGACAAAGATGTCCGCCTTGTCGGCGGCGTAGTCCATGGTGACGACGCGGAAACCTTCCATCGCGGCCTGCAGTGCGCAGATCGGATCCACTTCGGTGACCCAGACCTGCGCCGACAGCGCGCGCAGCGCCTGTGCGCTGCCTTTGCCGACATCGCCGAAGCCGCAGACCAGCGCGACCTTGCCCGCGATCATCACGTCGGTGGCGCGTTTGATGGCGTCAACCAGTGATTCGCGGCAGCCGTAGAGGTTGTCGAACTTCGATTTGGTGACCGAGTCGTTGACGTTGATGGCGGGGAAGGGCAGACGGCCTTCTTTTTCCATCTGATACAGGCGGTGCACGCCGGTGGTCGTTTCTTCGGTGACGCCTTTGATGTTTTTCTCGATGTTGGAGTAAAAACCGGGCTTTTCCTTCAGCGTCTTGCGCATTGCGGCAAAAAGCACCACTTCTTCTTCGTTGGTGCCTTCGGGTGGCTGTGTCTTGTTGCGCTCGTGCTGCGCGCCCAGCGTCACCAGCAGCGTGGCATCGCCGCCGTCATCGAGAATCATGTTCGGCGTGCCGCCGTCCGACCATTCGAGGATGCGGTGAGTGTAATCCCAGTAGTCTTCCAGCGTTTCACCCTTGTAGGCGAACACAGGGATGCCGCTGGCAGCGATCGCGGCAGCAGCATGGTCCTGGGTCGAGAAAATATTGCATGACGCCCAGCGGATGTCGGCGCCGAGATCGGCCAGCGTCTCGATCAGCACCGCGGTCTGGATGGTCATGTGCAGCGAACCGGCAATGCGCGCGCCCTTGAGCGGCTTCTTGCCCTTGTACTCTTCGCGGATCGCCATCAGGCCGGGCATTTCGGTCTCGGCAATGGCGATTTCCTTGCGGCCGAAGTCGGCCAGCGACATATCGGCGACTTTGTAGTCGGCGGTTTTTGCGTTCATTTCAGACTCCTGGATAGTTTGGCGGGCGCCGTTCCCAGCGTGCCGTCCGAGCCTGGCCGTGTTGTGGGTCTGGAAAGTCGACCCACCCGGTCGCAGCGCCCCTCGGGAGCACGTTTTAAATGTTGCGTTTTCAGTGTTACAAAAAGCAAAGCGCCCGCACCGTTTCCGGTGCGAGCGCCGTTGATATCTTTGCTGAGCCTGGCCGGGGTTTACACCCGGTCGCAACGCTCCTCAGCGGTGCGGATTATACGCCTTTTTATTTGATGCCCGCGTCAGCTTTCAGTGCAGCTGCCTTGTCGGTGTGCTCCCAGGTGAATTCCGGCTCGTCGCGGCCGAAATGGCCGTGGGCGGCGGTCTTCGTGTAGATCGGGCGCAGCAGGTCCAGAGACTGGATGATGCCTTTCGGACGCAGGTCGAAGTGTTTCTCGACCAGGGTCGCGATCTTGTCATCGCTGATCTTGCCGGTGCCGAAGGTGTCGACCAGCACGCTGACCGGGCGCGCCACGCCGATGGCGTAGGCGACCTGGATTTCGCACTTGGTGGCGAGGCCGGCGGCAACAATGTTCTTCGCGACATAACGCGCGGCATAAGCTGCTGAACGGTCAACCTTTGACGGATCCTTGCCCGAGAATGCGCCGCCACCATGGCGCGAGTAGCCGCCGTAAGTGTCGACAATGATCTTGCGGCCGGTCAGGCCGGTATCGCCCTGCGGGCCGCCGATGACAAAGCGGCCGGTCGGGTTGATCAGGAACTTCGTGTCCTTGGTGACCATGTTCTTCGGCAGCACGGGTTTGACCACCTGCTCGATGATCGCGTCCGACAGTTCCTTGTGGCCGATGTCTTCACGGTGCTGGGTCGAGATCACGACGGTGTCGATGTGGTGCGGTTTGCCATCAACATAACGAACGGAGACCTGCGACTTCGCATCGGGGCGCGCCCACGGCAGACGGCCGTCGCGGCGCAGCTCGGCGTGGCGCTCCATCAGGCGGTGCGAGTAATAAATCGGCATCGGCATCAGTTGCGGGGTTTCATCGCAGGCGAAACCGAACATCAGGCCCTGGTCGCCGGCACCCTGGTCGAGGTCGAGGCCCTTGCCTTCGTCCACGCCCTGGGCGATGTCGGGCGACTGCTCGTCGTAACACACCATGACGCCGCAGCTCTTGTAGTCAAAGCCGATTTCGGAATCGTCGTAACCGATCTGCTTGATGATCTTGCGCGCAACCTTCGCGTAATCGACGCGGGCAGTCGTTGTTACCTGACCCGCGAGCACGACGAGGCCGGTGTGCGTCAGGGTCTCGGCGGCAACGCGGCCGTTTTTGTCCTGCGCGAGGATGGCGTCAAGCACCGCATCAGAAATCTGATCGGCGATTTTGTCGGGATGGCCTTCGGAAACGGATTCGGAGGTGAACAGGAAGTTGCTCATGACGTGGTGTGTGATCGCAGAAAAGTTGAAAGGTCTGCGGCAAAAAGGCCGCAAGGGTCGGCAAAAAGGCCGTTAGAATAGCATATAACCCTCGATTTATTAACGGATTTACCGGTCTGATGCCCCTGTTGTCCGTATTGATGCGCCTCGGTGCACGTATGCCCTTGGCAGCGCTGCACTTTTTCGGCGCCGGCCTGGGCTGGCTGGTCTACGGGCTGTCATCGACCTACCGCCGGCGTTGCCGGGAAAACCTGCGGGCCAGCGGGCTTTGTGCAGATAAAGCGGCGCTCCGCAGCACTCTGCACGGTGCGGTTGCCGAAACCGGCAAAAGCATCAGCGAGTTGTGCCGGGTCTGGTTTGGTGATGATGACGAGATCGACCGCATCGTCCGCTGTGAAGACTGGGTTGTGGTCGAAGAAGCCTTGCGGGGCGGCAAGGGACTGATCTTTCTGACCCCGCATCTGGGCTGTTTTGAAATTTCTGCCTTGTATGGTGCGCGCCGTTTGCCGCTGACCATTTTGTACCGTCCGCCTAAACGCGCCGGCCTTGAAGCTTTGATGCGGGCAGGCCGGCAGCGCGCGCAGGCGAAGCTGGCGCCGGCGAATCTGCAAGGGGTGCGCCTTCTGATTAAGGCACTGCGCCGCGGTGAGGCAATCGGCGTATTGCCCGATCAGGCGCCGGGCGTCGGCGAAGGCGAGTGGGCAGATTTTTTTGGCCGGCCCGCATACACCATGACGCTGGTATCGCGGTTGCAGGAATCGACCGGTGCTGCAGTGGTGATGGCATTTGCGGAACGCCTGCCGCAAGGTGCAGGCTACAGGCTGCATCTGGAGCGGGTGCCGGCTGATCCGCTCAATCCTGCCGCACTCAATCGCGCCGTCGAGCGCATCATCGCCCGCTGTCCTGCGCAATACCTGTGGGGCTATAACCGTTACAAAGTACCGGCGGGCGCAGAGCCGCCGGCGACCGCCGCATGATGACGCGCATCGGACTCGGCCTGATCTGGCTGCTCCACTGGCTGCCATTGTCGCTGCTGGCGCCGCTGGGCCGCGCCGCGGGGTTGCTGCTTTACCTGCTGGCGGGCGAGCGGCGGCGCGTGGTGCTGACCAACTTCAGGCTGTGCTTTCCTGAACTGTCGGAAGGTGAAAGGATTCGGCGCGCACGCAATCACTTTGCGGCGTTTACGCGCAGCCTTCTTGAGCACGGCATCCTGTGGTGGGGCAGCCGCGAACGCGTGCTCGACATGGTGCGTATCGAAGGGATCGAGCACTGGCGCGCGGTGCGTGACCGGCCGGTGATCTGGCTGTCGCCGCATTTTGTCGGGCTCGACATGGGTGGCATCCGGCTGACTGCGGAATACCCGCTGGTGTCGGTGTACAGCAAACAGAAAAATCCGGTCTTCGATGCCGTGCTGCTGCACGGCCGTACGCGTCTGGGACCGACCGAACTGTATTCCCGTCAGGACGGCATCCGGCCTGTCGCCAAAGCAATCAAAAAGGGCTTGCCGTTTTATTACCTGCCGGATATGGATTTCGGCGAGCGTGACTCCATTTTCGTGCCTTTCTTCGGTGTGTCTGCCGCGACGATCACCGGTCTTGCGCGCATCGCGGCGCTGACCGGCGCGGTGGTGGTGCCCGCGGTAACCACGCAGTTGCCGGGCGGCGAGGGTTATGTGTTGCGCTTTCATCCGGCCTGGGACAACTTCCCGAGCGGCGATTTGGCTGCAGACACGCGCCGCATGAATGCCTTTATCGAGGATCGCGTGCGTGAAATGCCGGAGCAGTATTACTGGCTGCACAAACGCTTCAAGACGCGGCCACCGGGTGAGCAACGGTTTTATTGATGGCCGCCCTTATATAATCGCGACAACAATATGTTCAATAACCCGGACCAGCAGGCACGCTGCGCGCTGCTGAAATCAATCAAGACCATCGCCGTGGTCGGCCTGTCGCCGAATGCCGCGCGGCCGAGCTATGGCGTGTCGAGGGCGATGCAGGAATTCGGTTTTCGCGTCATTCCCGTGCATCCCGCGGCAAAAGAAATCCTTGGCGAAAAGGTTTATCCCTCGCTGAAAGACATCCCGCATCCGGTTGATCTGGTCGATGTGTTCCGCAGCGCTGAATTCATCGACGGCGTTGTTGATGAATGTCTGGCGCTGAGCCTGAAGGCGATCTGGATCCAGGAAGGCATTGTCAATGAATCGGCTGCAGCGCGCGCACTGGCTGGTGGCATGACCGTGGTAATGGACCGTTGCATCTATCGCGATTACCGCGATCAATGCCGCTGAATGCGCCGGATGAAATGAAACCGTGAAACTCAAATTCACCAAAATGCATGGGCTCGGCAACGACTTCGTCGTGCTCGATGCAACCGCGGCGCCGATTGCGCTGAGTGCCGCGCAGCTGCGTTTTATTGCCGATCGCCATTTCGGCGTCGGTTGCGATCAGTTGCTGATGGTTGAACCGGCGCGATCTCCCGATACAGATTTTCACTACCGCATTTTCAACGCCGACGGCGGTGAGGTGGAGCAGTGTGGCAACGGCGCGCGCTGTTTTGTACGGTATGTGCACGAACACGGACTGACGAAAAAGACCGTGATTCGCGTCGGTACGCAATGCGGCGTCATCGAGCCGCGGCTGGAGGCGGACGGGCAGGTCACGGTGAACATGGGCGTGCCGCAGTTCGAGCCCGCGCGTATTCCTTTTGATGCGCCGGCACCGGCGCCTTTTTACGATCTGGACGTCGCCGGAAAATCAATAAAAATCAATGCGTTATCGATGGGCAACCCGCACGCCGTGCAGATCGTCGCCGATGTCGATGCGGCGCCGGTGGCAAGCGAAGGTCCGCTGATTGAATCCCATCTGAGCTTCCCGCAGCGTGTGAATGCCGGCTTCCTGCAGGTGCTGGATCGGACGCATGTGCGCCTTCGTGTTTATGAGCGCGGCGCTGGCGAAACCCTGGCCTGCGGTACCGGCGCCTGCGCAGCGGTGGTGTCGGGCATCCTGCGCGGACTGCTGGATGCGCGTGTCAACGTCGCGACGCGCGGCGGCGACCTCGTTATAGTATGGGCAGGCGCCGGCCAGCCGGTGCTGATGACCGGTCCGGCGGTTACCGTATTCGAAGGCGAAATTGAAATACCCCACTGACCAGCAAGCAAGGAATTTTTACTGATGAATCCCAACGACGTCGCGGCCTATCTGAAAGACAACCCGGATTTTTTCGAGAACTACGCCGACGTGGTTGCCGACGTGATGATTCCGCACCCGCACGGCGGGCGTGCGATCTCCATCAGCGAACGCCAGATACTGACGCTGCGCGAACGCGCCAAGCAGCTCGAGGCCAAGCTCAGCGAACTGATCCAGTTCGGCGAGGAAAATGACGTCATCAGTGAAAAGGTGCACCGCCTGACGCTTGCGATGATTGCCTCGCGTGAGCTGCCGGCGATGCTGCATGCGGCTGCGTTCAACCTGCGCGAGGATTTCGCGGTGCCGCATGTCGCGCTGCGCATCTGGCATGCAGGCGCTCCGGCGGGCGCGGTGGAATCCGCCGCCTCCGAAGCCACGCGTGCATTTGCTGCGGGGCTGCAGCACCCGCATTGCGGCCCGCTGGCGATGGCCGATACCGCGGGTCTGTTCGGTGAAGCCGCGCCGCTGCTCAAATCCTTTGCTTACGTGGCATTACGCGGCCAGGACACTTTCGGTCTGCTGGCGATGGCCAGCGAGGACGCGCAGCGTTTTTATCCCGAAATGGGCACGCTGTACCTGACGCGCATCAGCGAAGTCGCTGCGGCCTGCCTGTTGCGTTACCTGGAACCGGCGTGACCGCCCGCGGGCGCAAACAACCGCCGGCAGAGCCGGTTTCCGTTTCAGGCCCCGCGCAAAAACTGCTGCAGGGCTATATCGAACACCTGACGCATGAGCGCAGGCTGTCGCCACACACCACCAAAAACTACCTTCGCGACATCACCGCCCTTTTGCTGATTGCCGGCGACACGCCGCCGTCGAAACTGACTGCACACGACATCCGTCGCGCCATCGCCCAGCTACATGGTCGCGGACTGGACGGCCGCAGCCTCGCGCGTATGCTCTCGGCCTGGCGCGGGTTTTATCACTATCTCGCGCGCGATCATGGCTGTGCGCAAAACCCCTGCATCGGCATCCGCGCGCCGAAAAGTGCCAAGCGCCTGCCCGATGCGCTGTCGCCGGATGATGCGCAACAACTCGTCGAAGTCAGTGATGACGATGCGCTGGCGGTACGCGACCGGGCGATGCTGGAGTTGTTTTATTCCTCCGGCCTGCGCCTGGCCGAGTTGACCAGCCTCGCTCCCGAAGACATCAATTTCGCCGATGCTACGGTGCGCGTCACCGGCAAGGGCGGCAAGACACGCATCGTACCGGTCGGCAGCCACGCCGCAACGGCATTGCGCGCATGGCTCGAACAGCGCGATGCGCTGCCCGGTGTCGATGCCAATGCGCTGTTCGTCAACCGTCAGGGCCGCCGGCTCGGGCCGCGTGCCATACAGTCCCGTGTCCAGCAGCGCGGGCTGCGCCAGGGTATCGCGGCGCGCGTGCATCCGCACATGCTGCGTCATTCCTTCGCGTCGCATGTACTGCAGTCGAGCAGCGACCTGCGTGCGGTGCAGGAGATGCTCGGCCACTCGAGCATTTCGACAACCCAGGTGTATACACAGCTGGATTTCCAGCATCTCGCCAAGATTTACGACGCTGCACATCCACGGGCGAAGCGGAAAACCTGAAGCCGTAATCGCGGCAGATCGGTCGCATGGGAACACTGACGAAGCATGGTACCGGAGGTGATGAAGCCTATTGGAGCCTTGCGCCGGATGCCCTGCTGACTGCGTTGGGTTCCGCGGTTACAGGACTTTCCGCACCGGAGGCGGCTGCAAGACTGCAGCGTTGCGGGCCCAATTCAGTCGAGTCGCGTGCGGAAATGTCGGCTTTGCGCCTGTTGCTGCGACAGTTCGCCAGCCCGCTGGTGCTGATCCTGGTGTTCGGTGCCGTGGTTTCGCTGGTGATGCGCGACTGGATCGAGGCATGGATCATTCTCGGCATCGTGATAGGCAGCTGTCTGCTGGGTTTTTACCAGGAATACCGGGCATCGACGGCGATCGCTGCGCTGCGCGCGCGAATGGCACTCAAGGTTCGCGTGCGTCGTGATGGTGCCAGTTTGGTCATTGATGCCTCTGCCGTGGTGCCCGGGGATATTGTCGAACTGACAGCAGGCAATCTGGTGCCGGTCGATGGTGTCGTGCTGCAGGCACGTGATTTTCTGGTCAGCGAAGCGAGTCTCACCGGGGAATCCTTCCCCGTCGAAAAACAGGCTGGCATCCTGACCGCTGCGACGGAGATCCGCGAGCGCAGCAACTGCGTCTTTCTCGGAACGTCGGTGCGCAGCGGCACGGCGTCGGTGCTTACCGTGCATACGGGGCTCAATACGGCTTTCGGTGCGGTGGCGGCGAGCCTTCTGGCGCGCGAACCGGAAACCGAGTTTGCCCGCGGCATCCGCAACTTCGGCTACCTGTTGCTGCGCCTGATGGTGGTGATGGTGCTGTTTGTGCTGGTCGTCAATCAGATCGAGGGGCGGCCGGTGTTCGAGTCGCTGCTGTTTGCGGTGGCGCTGGCGGTGGGATTGTCGCCGGAACTGTTGCCGGCCATCGTTAGCGTGACGCTGTCCCACGGCGCGCGCGCGATGGCTCGGCGCGGTGTTCTGGTGCGGCGTCTCGAGGCGATTGAAAATCTCGGTAGCATTGACGTGTTGTGCGCAGACAAGACCGGCACGCTGACTTCAGGCGTCATCACGCTTAGCTCGGCAGTAAGTGCAGAGGGTGCTGAATCCGCCACCGTCATGCAGTTGGCCTACCTGAACGCGGCACTGGAAACCGGCATCGATAATCCGCTCGATGCCGGCATTGTTGCTGCGGGAGAAAATGCGTTGCTGACTACCGCGGGTTACGCCAAAGTTGACGAGATTCCCTACGACTTCATCCGCAAACGCCTGACCATTGTGGTCGCCCCTTTAGCGACACCGGGTGAACACCTGATCATTACCAAGGGCGCGGTAGCCAATGTATTAGCGGTGTGTACCGCCCTCGAGAGTGATGGCGGGATGTTTGCGTTGGATGAACCGTGCCACAGTCGTCTCGAAGATTTTTACCGTACAAAGAGTGCTGAGGGATTCCGAGTGCTGGCGGTGGCGGTCAGGCGGGTGCCGGCACGCGAACATTATGGCCGGGATGACGAAGCTGTAATGTCTTTTGCCGGATTCCTGCTGTTCTTTGACCCACCGAAGGTCGAAGTACAAAAGACCATTCTGGATCTCGCCGCACTGGGCATTAGTACCAAAGTCATTACCGGTGATAATCGTTACGTTTCTGCCCACCTCGCTGCTGCCGTGGGTCTTGATCCGCGCTTGATGCTGACCGGGGCGGAAATCGCGACGATGAGGGATGAAGCGCTGTGGCATCTGGCGCCGCTAACCGCTCTTTTTGTCGAGGTCGATCCGCAGCAGAAGGAGCGGATTGTCATCGCCTTGCAGCGGACCGGGCATGCCGTTGGTTATATGGGTGACGGCATCAACGATGCGCCGGCCATCCGTGCAGCCGATGTCGGTATTTCCGTCGATGGCGCGACGGATGTCGCCCGCGAAAGTGCCGATGTAATCCTGTTGCGTCCCGATCTGGATGCGTTGCGCCGCGGTGTCGAGGACGGGCGCCTGACATTTGCCAACACCCTCAAGTACATCGCCATCACCACCAGCGCAAACTTCGGCAATATGGTCAGTATGGCGTTGGTGACGCCCTTCCTGCCCTTTTTGCCGCTGGCGGCGAAGCAGATCCTGCTTAACAATTTTCTCTCCGACTTTCCGAGCATGGCGATTTCCACGGATAGCGTGAATGCCGCGCAGTTGCGTGAGCCGCAGCGCTGGAGCGTCAGTGAGGTCCGTCGCTACATGATCGTGTTCGGCCTGCTGAGTACGGTGTTCGACCTGCTGGCGTTTGTGGTTCTGCTCAAGGTATTTTCGGCCGATGAAAGTGTTTTCCAGACGGCCTGGTTCGTGGTGTCTCTGCTGACCGAGCTGGCCGTAGTCATGGTGCTGCGTACGCGTGGCTCCTGCTTCCGCAGCAGACCCGGCGGATTTTTGCTTTGGACCACCGTTGCGGTGGCACTGGCGACCCTCGCTTTGCCGTATATTCCGCCGCTGGCTGCGTTGTTCGGTCTGGTGCCTTTATCCTGGACCCTGCTTGCCGCTTCGCTGTTGATTGTTGCCGGATATGTGCTGGCCACGGAAATGGTGAAGGCCCGTTATTTTGCGGCGCCCCGGCATTGATGGATTGAACATAGGGTAGTAATTGTCATGCATAAACTGATTCTCAAACCCGGCCGCGAGAAATCGCTCAAGCGCCGGCATCCGTGGATTTTTTCCGGCGGGATTGCCCGTATTGAGGGTAAGCCGCAACTGGGGGATACGATTGAAGTGTGTTCTGCCGACGGCGCGTTTCTGGCGGTGGCGGCGTATAGCCCTGAATCACAGATCCGTGCGCGGGTGTGGGACTGGAAGGCCGGCAATATAGACGCCGGATTTTTTGCGCGGCGTATCGCCCGCGCTGCCGCAGTACGCAGTGGTTTCGATGTCAGCGGTGTCAGGTTGGTGCATGGCGAGTCCGATGGATTGCCCGGTGTTGTCGCCGACCGGTTCGGCGACACGGTGGTCGTGCAACTCCTCAGTGCCGGCGCTGAACGCTGGCGTGGCGCCATCGCTGATACGCTGGCGGCATTGCCCGGCGTTGTACGTGTCGTCGAACGGTCAGATGCCGACGTGCGTAAGCTGGAAGGTATGCCGCCGCAGTCGGGATTGCTGCGCGGCGCTGCCGCGCAGGAGCCGCTGGTCGTCACCGAACACGGGCTCCAATACGGCATCGACGCCGAGCATGGCCACAAGACCGGCTTTTATCTCGACCAGCGCGACAACCGGTTGATGCTTCGCGGCATGGTCAAGGACAAGACCGTTCTCGATTGCTTTTGTTATTGCGGCGGATTTGCGCTGAACGCGCTGGCCGGCGGCGCCAGCGCAGTCACGGCGATCGACAGCTCCGGTCCGGCACTGGAGGCGGCGCAGGGCAATGCGCAACGCAACCAACTGCCTGTGGCCGAGTGGATTGAGGCCGATGTGTTTCAGACGCTGCGCAAATACCGGGATGCCGGACGGAAATTCGACGTCATCGTGCTTGATCCGCCTAAGTTTGCGCCGACTGCGGCGCACGCGGAAAAAGCGGCGCGCGCCTACAAGGACATCAACCTGATCGGGTTCAAGCTGCTCAATCCGGGCGGGGCGCTGATGACTTATTCCTGTTCCGGTGGCGTGAGTCCCGACTTGTTCCAGAAAATCATTGCCGGTGCGGCGCTGGATGCCGGCGTCGATGCGCGTATTGAACGCTGGCTGCACGCGGCCGCCGATCATCCGGTGGCGTTGAATTTCCCCGAGGGGGAATATTTGAAGGGGCTGCTCTGCCGCGTCTGAAGATTGCGTCGATACTCAGTGCGGCGGATGCCGCGGCGGTACATTATCAATGCCGCCTTCGTGCCACGGGTGGCATTTACCGATGCGACGTATGGTCAGCCAGGTCCCTTTGATGACACCGTGGATTTCGATGGCCTCCCGGGCGTAAGCGGAGCAGGTCGGATAAAACCGGCACTGCGTGCCGAAAAACGGCGACAGCAGCAGGCGGTAGCCATCAATCAGGAAAATGAGCACGGTCTTCATGGTTTCCAGCCAGTATATCTTGTGTCGTTTGCGCAAGACGTGGCGCTCTGCTTAAATCGCCGCCTGAATTACAACGTTACCGGGAATAACCTTTGTTTGAACTCCGGCAGCTGACACATCACTACGACGGCAGCGAAGTGCTGCGCGTCGATTCATGGGCCGCCACCCAGGGTGAACAATGGCTGCTGCTGGGCCCGTCGGGCAGCGGCAAATCCACGCTGCTGCATATTCTGGCCGGCATTCTGCGGCCGGCGGCGGGCAGCGCCGGCATTGCCGGACAGGATCTCTCCGCATTGTCTGCTGCGGAACTCGACCGGTTCCGCGGCCGCAACATCGCCATCGTGCTGCAGCGACTGCATTTGCTGCCCAGTCTGACGGTCGCCGAAAATGTGCAACTCGCGCAGTTTCTCGCCGGTTTGCCGCAGGATGCGGCGCGTGTCCATGAAGTGCTGGCTGGTCTCGATCTGGCTGAGAAGGCCGATGCCCGGCCGCATGCGCTGTCACACGGTCAGGCGCAGCGAGCCGCCATCGCTCGCGCGGTGGTCAATCGCCCGCGCCTGTTGCTCGCCGACGAGCCAACTTCGAATCTCGACGACAGCCGCTGCGCACAGGCGCTCGATCTGCTCCTCACTCAGGCAGCTGCCTGCGGCGCGACACTGGTCATTGCGACGCACGATCAGCGCGTGAAGTCGCGGATCGCCAAACACTATCAGCTCGGGGTGGCGTGATGAATCTGGTCAGACTGTCCGCGAGTTATCTGCGCGCACGCGCCCTGAACACGACACTCCAGGTGCTGCTGTTTGCGCTGGGCATTGGCACGATTACCCTGCTGTTGCTGGCGACGACGCAGCTCGACCAGCGTATGCGCCGCGATGCACAGGGCATCGATCTGGTGATCGGCGCCAAGGGCAGTCCGCTGCAGATCATCCTGTCGGCGATTTATCACCTCGATGTACCGACCGGCAATATCGCCTACAAACAGGCGAAGGAAATTGCCGCGCACCGCGCCGTCAAGAAAACTATCCCGCTGGCTCTGGGTGACAGCTACCGCGGTTTCCGCATTGCCGGTACGACGCACGATTATGTCGCGCACTACGGCGCGACAATGGCCGCGGGGCTCCTCTGGCAAAAACCGTTGGAGGCCGTCATCGGCGCAGAAGTCGCGGCACGTACCGGGCATGCCGTCGGTGCGAAATTTGCCGGTGCGCACGGCCTGGGTGACGGCGGCGATGCGCATGAAAATGCTGATTACACCGTTGTCGGCGTGCTGGCGCCGAGCGGCACCGTGCTCGACCGTCTGGTGCTGACTTCGGTGGAAAGCGTCTGGGCGGTTCACGCCCAGCACCAGGGCATTCACGATATTGAAAATGCCGCCGCGCAGATGAAAGACGAGGAGAAGGAATACACCGCGCTGCTGGTGCAGTATGCGAGCCCGCTGGCAGCGGCGATCCTGCCGCGCTATGTCAACAACAACAGCGAGATGCAGGCCGCCTCGCCGGCGTATGAAACCGCACGGCTGTTCAGCATCATCGGCGTCGGTACCGATGTGCTGCGCGGATTCGCGCTGGTGCTGGTATTCAGCGCCGCGCTGTCGGTGTTCATTGCGCTGTACAACGCACTGGAGGAGCGCCGCTACGATCTGGCGATCATGCGCACGCTGGGCGCATCGCCGTCACGGCTGATGGCGTTGCTGCTCGGTGAGGGTATGCTGCTGGCCGGCATCGGGGGCCTGTGCGGTATTGCGCTGGGTCATTTGTTCACCGAGTTGACCGGCATGGCGATGCGCGCCGCGCAGCAGGGCACGATTACCGGATGGGTCTGGCTGCCCGAAGAATTCATCGTTCTCGCGCTGGCCGTCGGAGTCGGTGCAATGGCGGCGCTGCTGCCGGCATGGCGGGCGTATCGTACGGATATTGCGGGAACACTGGCGCGGGGCTGATGATTCAATGATTTTCAGGCCGGGCATCCCGGCAGACTTTGAACGGGAGAACCACATGAAATACACCAAAATGTTTACTGCGGCTGTAATGACCTTTGCGCTGATCGCGTTACCGGTCGGCGCCGCCGAAAAAGGCAAACCGCATGGCGCGGCCGAAGCCAAAAAAGACATCGCCGACCATCGTGCGATGGCCGAGGCGCATCTGAATGCCGCCAAATGTTTTGAAGACGGGAAATCCGAGAAGGTCTGTCATGAACAGCTCGCCAAGGATTGCAAAGGACTGGCAATCGGCAAATACTGCGGCATGAAGCACAGCCACTAACGGCGCGCTGTGCCAGCCTTATTCAATAACTAATTGATTTTATTGATAATTATGAGAATCCACTGCGGAATCATGCTGATGGCCCTGGTCCTGCCGGTCGCTGCCCAGGGTTTTCAGGGCTCGGCATCCAAGGATCTGATGAAAAAGCCGCTGGAGGCGGAAGCCAATCTGCCGCCGTCGCCCTATGCTTCGAAACCTCTACCGGAACTCAAAGGCGTGGTGTCGTGGAAAACGCTGGCGGATGTCAAAACCGTGAAGCAGAAAGACCGCTTCATGCCCGAGTTCGGTAAAAGCGTTGCGACCCTGGATAAAAAGGAAGTCAAAATCCAGGGCTTCATGATGCCGCTGGACATGGGCGAAAAACAGGCCCGTTTCATCCTCGCCGCACTGCCGCCGACCTGCTCGTATTGCATGCCCGGCGGTCCCGAGCAGATGGTGGAAGTGCAGACCAAGACGCCGGTGAAATACGGCTTTGAACCCATCGTCATCTCCGGGCGTTTTTCCGTGCTGCGCGATGATTCAATGGGTTTGTATTACCGGCTGACCGATGCGGTCGCCGTGACCACGCCGCGCTGATTCCGTTTTGATCATGATCCGTCCGCTGTTCAGCAGTGCCTTGCGCTCCATCGCCTTAAGGTGGGTGCTGGCGCTGCTGCTGCTGGTGGCACAGCAAGGCGCGCTGACGCACGCACTGGGTCATGCCGCCGGGCATGCCCATGAATCCGTCGCGACACTGCATGATCATGAACACCATATTGCGGCGCAGGCGGATGATCCCTGCCATCAGCCAAAGGTGCAGCGCGTTTCCGAGCAGTGTGCATTCGACCTGGTCTACAGCCAGGTGCTGGGCGCGCTGCATGCCGGGCACTCGCTGCAGTTCGAGGCGACCGATCCGCTTGTCCATGCCGTATTCGCGTTGCGCACCCGCAGCGCACCCGCCGGCCTTCCCTACGATTCCCGCGGCCCCCCGATTTTCTCCTGACGTGCCGCCGGTCTGACCGGCGTTTCCAACACGATCAATTTGCGGGGCCTGCTGCGCCGGCCATTGGCTTTGCGCGCGGCTCCGTCATCAGGAGTCAACATGAACAGCAAGCCTTATACGCTTGCGCTGATGGCTGCGGCAGTACATGCCGCGACAGCTCACGCGCAGGTCATCAATAAAACATCGCCGGCGACATTGCCGGCCGTTACCGTAACCGGCAATCCCCTCGGCAGCGATTTATTTGAAATGGCCTCACCGGCCTCGGTCGTACAGGGCGAGGAGTTATTTCGCCTGCGTCGCTCCACGCTTGGCGACACGCTGGACGGTTTGCCCGGCGTGGCGGCAACCGGCTACGGGCCCAACGCCAGCCGTCCGGTGATCCGCGGCCTTGATGGTGACCGCATCCGCCTGTTGCAGAACGGCAGCGGCATGCTGGACGCTTCTTCGCTGAGTTTTGACCACGCCGTATCGATCGATCCGCTGGTGATCGAAAGCGCGGAAGTCGTGCGCGGGCCTGCTGCACTGTTTTACGGCGGCAGCGCCGTCGGCGGGGTCGTCAATGTGATCGACAACCGCATTCCGCAAGCTGCGGTGAAGGGGGTTAACGGTCGTGTGGAAGGCCGGTTTGGCGGCGCCGATCAGGAGAAAGCCGGGGCTGCGGTATTCGAAGCCGGCAACGGCAGTCTTGCGCTGCATGCCGATGTTTATTCGCGTGACACCGATGATCTGAAAATCAAAGGCTTCGCCCGTTCGGCGAGGCTCAGGGCTTCTGATCCCCAGCCGGTTGAAGCGTACGGAACGCTGCCGAACAGCGCGGCGAAATCCGATGGCGGATCTTTCGGTGTTTCACGAACATGGGCGGACGGCTACGTTGGTATTTCGCGCTCCCAATTCAATTCGGTCTACGGCACGGTGGCCGAACCGACGGTCAGCATCGACATGCAAAGCAGTCGCTGGGATGTTGCCGGCGAAGTGCGCGAGCTGGGCACTGCGATCCGTTCGCTGAAGTTCAAGGCAGGTAAAACCGATTACGAACATACCGAACTCGATGCCGGCGTTCCGGCCACGGTATTCCGCAACAAAGGGCACGACATGCACCTGGAAGCGACCCACGGCAATCTTGGACCGCTGAAAGGTGCGATCGGTTTGCAGCTCACCAATTTTGATTTTTCGGCACTCGGCGCCGAAGCCTTCGTGCCTTCAACCAGCACTGATACCAAGGCCGGTTTCATTTACGAGGAACTGCCCTTGGGGCCGCTTAAACTAACCTTCGGAGGACGGCATGAACGTACGGAAGTCAGCAGTGAAGGTGGCGGTACGATGCCTTTTGGTGGCGCCGGGCCGCGTTTCGACCCTGCGCAGACCCGGACATTCAGCGGCAACAGCGGTGCGCTGGGAGCGGTCTGGAGCCTGAGCCCGGGTATGGCGCTGGCCGTCAATGGGGCCTACACCGAACGTGCACCGACCTATTACGAGCTGTATGCCAATGGTCCGCATGCCGCGACCGGTGTTTACGAAGTCGGCAATTCGGCATTCGGCAAGGAAAAGTCGAAAGCGCTGGATCTCACGTTGCGCATGAAATCCGGAAAACACTCGGGCAGTGTCGGCGTGTTTCAGAACCGATTCGACAATTACATCACCCTGGTCAATACCGGAAACACCCGCGGCGCCGACGGCGAACTGAATCCGCCGGATGCCGGTGACGGCACTTCGCTGAATACCGGTGAAGAAATCCTGCCGGAGTTTGCCTATCGCGCAGTGCCGGCGCGGTTTCGCGGCATTGAGGGGGAAGGCCGCTTTCGCGTGATGGAGCGCGGCGGTGTGGTCGACCTGCTGGTCAACGCAAGCTACGTGCGTGCCGAAGATCAATCGACGGGAATGCCGCTGCCGCGCATCGCACCCCTGCGCTACGGTATCGGTGCGGACTATCGCCAGGATCGTTTCGGCGCGCGAGTCGATGCCACGGTTGTTGAAGGCCAGAACCGCGTCGCTGCCGGTGAATTGCCGACAGACGGTTACACCATGCTGAACGCTTCAGTGAGTTATCGGCTTCCGGCGCCCGGGGTACGGCTGGAGGCTTTCCTGCGCGGGGTCAATCTGCTCAACGAAGAGGCGCGCAATCACGTGTCATTCCTGAAAGATAGTGCGCCGTTGGGCCGGCGCAGTGCGCAATTGGGGGTGCGCGGACAGTTCTGAAGCCTTCGCTGCCGCACCGGGCTCAATCCGGTCGGCAGCGTTTTGGGAATAAAATTCCTCGGGTCGTAGGGATTTAACCGTTCTCTTGACAGTTTTCGTGAAAATTTGATAATCTGAAAAAGTGAAAATTTTCGTAAAACAACGGGTCATAGCCAGTTTCGCGCTGGTGGCGTTCCTCTTTGCTTTCGCGGCACCCGCGATGGCGGTGGTGCGCTATGCCATTGATCCTGTTGCTTTTGCCAAGGTTTGCAGCCCCGTTGAATCAATGCAGGTGGCCGCAAACGGCGAGACTCCTGCCCCTGGCGGCAAGGTTTTAACCCAGCACTGCCTGACCTGCGTCGGTTCTGCGACCACTGCCTTTTTGTTCCCGGAAGTTAGCGGTGCCTCCCCGGTGCCGAGAAATCCGGTCATTGTTGTCTCTGCCGACGCACCCCCTGTGGTGTCCGGCATGGCGGCCCTGCAGCCGCTGAATCCGCGCGCCCCGCCGCGCACCTGACCTTCCGCACTTCTGTTGCTTGAGCCGCGCGGCATTTGCCGCGCCCTCGCTGCGTGCACTGCTCGTGCATGGCGACGGATTCAATCCACCGTTAATTTGCAAAAAGGAATCGTCATGAAGACGACCTGCAAGGCTATTACTGCATCCATCACGTCCGTTGTCCTGTCCTTGAGCGTCATTGGCAGCGTTTACGCGCAGTCAGTCGAAGTCAAGGAGGCCTGGGTTCGCGGCACGGTGCAGGGCCAGAACGCCACTGGCGCGTTCATGGAGTTGACCAGCAAAAGCAACGCCCGGCTGGTCAATGCATCGAGTCCTGCGGCAAAAACGGTTGAAGTGCACAACATGAAGGTCGAGGGCGGGGTCATGAAAA
>CANHZX010000024.1 GCA_947465215.1 Betaproteobacteria bacterium
CAGTTTTCCTTGCCGGCGCACTGCGTCGCATCAATCGGCTCATCGACCGCCAGAATGATTTCGGCAACGGTCAGTTGCGACATGTCGCGGGCGAGGCAATAACCGCCGCCGGGTCCGCGAACCGAATCCACAATCTGCCGGCGCCGCAGCTTGCCGAACAACTGCTCCAGATATGACAGCGAGATGCGCTGCCGTCCGCTGATCTCGGCAAGAGTTACGGGGCCCGTACCATGACGCATGCCCAGATCCACCATGGCGGTGACTGCAAAACGGCCTTTAGTCGTCAGTCTCATCTAGCACCTCAATAATCATTTAAAAACAAATACTTATGAATACCCTGTTTTTGCCTAAGACAAAGTCCTACCAACTCAGTCAAGTATAAATAACCCCTGGGTTTTAGTCAACTATACGGTTCAGATTGCCAGCATCGAGTTTGGACTGGTCAGCCCCATCGATCTGCAGGCCCAGACGCTTCAGTTCGGCAAGAATCTGGTCGATCCGCTGGTCCGTTTCGGCACTGTGATTGATCAGTGCATGCATGGCGCGCGCGACTGGGTCGTTGACGTCGCGCGAAACCGCATAGGCGGCAAAGCCACTACCCGATTCCTGTGATTCAACAATCCGCGCGGGAATGCCGATGGCCGTCGCCTGGTCGGGCACATCCTTGACCACAACGGCATTGGAGCCGATCTTGGCCTGCGCGCCGATGATGATGGGGCCGAGAACTTTCGCGCCGGCACCGATGACCACGCCGTTTTTCAGCGTCGGGTGGCGCTTGCCCTTGTTCCAGGTGGTGCCGCCCAGAGTGACGCCATGATAAACCGTGCAATCGTCGCCAATCTCGGCTGTTTCGCCAATGACGACGCCCATGCCGTGGTCGATGAAAAAGCGCCGGCCGATACGCGCGCCGGGATGGATTTCGATGCCGGTCAGCCAGCGCGCCCAGTGTGCAACCCAGCGTGCCAGCCATTTGAAGCCGTGCGTCCACAGACCATGTGACAGGCGATGGGCCAGCAAGGCATGAAACCCGGGATAGCAGGTCGCCACTTCCCAGCGGCTACGGGCAGCGGGATCGCGATCAAAAACGACGGCGATATCTTCCTGAATGCGCTCAAACATAAGCGTGACCTGATCAATCGACGGACGAATGAAGTCCTACTATTTTAATCAAGATTCAGGTGGTGCGTAAAAAAGCTTTATAAACATAGGGTTAATAACCCCACATTTAATCCCGCTTTTTGGAAGTGATCAGGCTGCTGAGGATGCCACGCAGGATGTTGACCTCCTCCACCTGCAATCGTGAGCGGCTGAACAGCCGGCGTAACCGCAGCATCAGCTTGCGCGGATGCGCCGGATTGAGGAAGCCGGTCTGGGTCATCGTACTTTCGAGATGCCCATAAAACGCCTCGACCTCTTCATGCGACGCTAGTCGCTCATCCTTGGGCAGAGGCAATGCACCGCCGCATGCCATGCGCAGTTCATAACAGAAGACCTGTACCGCGGCCGCAACATTCAGCGAAGAAAAGTCCGCATCTACGGGAATGCTCGCCAGCAGCCCGCAGCGACTGACCTCGGCATTGCTGAGTCCCGAGGTTTCATTGCCGAAGACAAATGCAACAGAATGCAGCTGCGCCACTTCGACCGCCTGCGCCGCCGCTTCGCGCACATCCACCATCGGCACCGCGACATCTCGGCGGCGCGCCGAACAGGCCACCGCGAATGTTGTGCCCTGTAGCGCCTCGTCGAGAGACGTGCAGACCCGCACCGCGCTCAACACATCGGTCGCGCCGGCCGCAAACCACTGCGTCTGCGGATCGGGATAACGCTGCGGATTGACCAGTGCGAGGTCGGTGATGCCCATCGTGCGCATTGCACGCGCCGCAGAACCGATGTTGCCGGGGTGCGCGGTTCCGCAGAGGACGATACGAATATTTTTGAGTGGGTCAGGCGGGATCACGTAAAATACTGCCGGTCGAAGTTGTCTTTCGCGCTTTTCGTTCTTTTTAAATTACACATCGCAGCCCACCATGCATCCAATGCTCAATATCGCGGTAAAAGCCGCGCGCCGCGCCGGCGGCATCATCAACCGCGCCGGCCGCAACCTTGATGTCATCGCCGTCAGGGAAAAATCAGCGAATGATTTCGTGTCGGAGGTGGACCGCGAAGCCGAAAAAGCGATCATCCAGACCCTGCGTGAAGCTTATCCGGCGCATTCGATTTTAGCAGAGGAGTCCGGCGCGTCCGGTACTTCGGAGTATCAGTGGATCATCGATCCGCTCGACGGCACCACCAATTTCCTGCATGGCTTCCCGCAATACGCGGTGTCGATCGCCATGTCGCACAAGGGCGTGCTCACCCATGCCGTGGTTTACGATCCGGGCCGCAACGACCTGTTCACCGCCAGCAAAGGCGCTGGCGCCTACCTCAACGACACGCGCATCCGCGTCAGCAAGCGCGCCCATCTGCAGCCCGCGTTGATCGGCACCGGCTTCCCCTACCGGGAGCTGGAGAACATGGAAGCCTATTTCGGCATGATGCGCGACATCATCAAAAACACCACCGGCATCCGCCGTGCGGGAGCCGCCGCGCTGGATCTGGCCTATGTGGCCGCCGGACGGCTCGACGGCTTCTGGGAATTCGGCCTGAGCAAGTGGGACATTGCCGCGGGCGCGCTGCTGATCACCGAAGCCGGCGGCCTCGTCGGAAACCTGCAGGGCAATGACGGCTATATGGAAACAGGCAATATCGTTGCCGGCAATCCGAAAGTCTTCGCGCAACTGCTGCCGCTGATCGCCCCGCACCTGACGCCGTCGCTGAAGTCCTGAGCGGCGCACAGCGCCGGCATCACCCGGCGATCATCGCCCGCAATTCAGCTGCGCGCGGCGAGCGCATCTGCTCCAGTGCACGCAGCGCTTCACGCGCATCGGTATTGCGCGCCAGCCGCAAAGAAGCACGTCCCAGCCCGAACCACGCCTCCGCATCAGCCGGATCAATCGCCAGCGCTCGGCGGTAGGCGGTAACCGCGGGTACATACCGCGCCGCATCACTGTTGGCGTCACCCAGCATC
Source organism: Betaproteobacteria bacterium (assembly GCA_947465215.1). GTDB lineage: Bacteria > Pseudomonadota > Gammaproteobacteria > Burkholderiales > SG8-41. The sequence goes on from CANHZX010000024.1 coordinate 3,068, forward strand.
CTGAAAGTCACAGACGACTCCCTCACCACCAGCAGCGCACGCTCCAGCGTGGTTACCGCACGCTCCGGCTGCCCGGCCGCGCGCTGTGTTTCTGCGAGAAAGTGATAACCCGTCGCATCATCGGGCGCCATCCGCACCAGTTCGCTGAAATGAGCCATCGCCTGCGGATAGTCCCGCAACTGGGAACGGGCATAACCGGCAACCACCCGCCATTCGGCGCTGAAAGCATCCTTGGCAATATTGTCTTCGGCGAATTTCGCAAGCCCCGCCCAGTCACCCTGCTTTTCGAGATCGGCGACCCGCTGCCGGTTGACGTCCGCAACCCCCTGCATATGCCCCAGCAGAATCGAGGCCGTGCCGTCGGGAATCAATGCAGACATCAATGCCTGGTGAGGAGTGCAGGCGGAACAGATCAACAAAGCCAGAACGGCAAGATACTGCCGGTTTTTGGCGTGCGTCAGCGAAATTTCCATGCCCCATCATAACAACCATCATTGGTGCCGACCGACCGCAGCAGTATCAGGCAGGGAAAACATGCAAAGACCCCTCGGACACCCTTAAAATACGCGCCATGAGTACCAGGGGATTCCGCCGGTCGGCGAGCAATATCAGCAAGCGGCATCTCCCGCGGCTTTCCCGTTTTGCATCGGTTGTTGCGTTGACGATGCTGGCCTGCCCGTTCAACCCGCTGCATGCGGCGGTCAATGATCTGGAAGCCGAACAGATCAAAGCGCGGCACGAAAAGGCTGTCACCGCAGCCCGCAACGGCCAGTTGGAAATAGCCATCACCGAACTGCGGCAACTGTCCGCGGCCCACCCTGACCCGCGCATCGATTTCGACCTCGTTGTTGTGATGATCTGGGCCGGTCGGGCTGATGAAGCCCTGAACATCTACGAACAGCGCGCTCTGGCCAAAACAGCACCGGATTACGTCGAGTCGACGGTTGCGAGGGCTTACCGCTCGCGCCGTTCCTTTGTCGAAGCCGAACGCATCGCTCGCGCAGCAATTGCCAAACAGCCCGATGATCCTGCCTGGAACACCTTCCTTGCGTTGGTGCTGACCGACACGGGCCGCGGCGCCGAGGCTGATGAACGACTGCAGGCGCAACTGCAAAAGAATCCTGCAGATGCCGAAGCCTGGCTGGCCCGCGGTTATGCCGCCAGAACCCTCGGACAGAATTTCCCGGCCCTGCGCTCGTATGCGGAGGCGCGGCGGCTGCAGCCCGGAAACACCGAAGCCGCGAGAGAACTGCAGAACATCCTGCTGGAACTGCGTGCGCCGTATGGAGCAGCCGGCATCACCGCCAGCCCCGGTCCTGATATCCGCGGCCGTCAGGCCGCATCCATGGTGCGCTGGGGCGCCGACGTTTCCGCAAAAAACGGACAATCGCGTTATGCCTATACCGACGCCGCGATAACCCGCCTGGAAAACCTGATCCGGGAAACCCGGGAACGCACCCCGGTCGATCGCACATTGCTGTTCCGGCTCGAACGCGACCGCGTCGTCGCCCTGCGCAACCGGGAGCGCTGGGGCGATGCACTGGCTGCCGTTGAAGCGCTGCGCGCTGCCGGTGATGTCATCCCGGCCTACGTGAGACTTGCCGAAGCTGACGTATTGCTGGCGCTGCGCCAGCCCGAGCGGGCGCGTGCTGCTTATCAGGATGTTCTGAATGGCGACCCCACCAGCCGCGAAGCCCGCATCGGCCTCTTTTACGCGCAGATCGAACTCGAAGACTTTGCCGCAGCGTTTGCCAACGTCGACGCACAGGCTGCTGCGGAAGGTCCGCGACGAAACGCGCCGGGACGTTCACGCCCGGAGCCGAACGACGACTGGCTGGGCGCACAGATACTGGCTGCCAACGCCCGCCACTACGCGGACATGCACGCCGAAGCCTGGGATCGCCTGCTACCGCTGGCGCAACGCGCACCTGGCCTGGGTTATCTGCGATCTGCGATGGGTTCAGTTGCCGCGGCCCGCGGCTGGCCGCGACTGGCCGAAGAAGAAATCCGCATCGCCGCCACCATTGCTCCCGACGACCGCGGCATCGAAGTGGCGCTCGCCGATTCCGACCAGCGTCGCGCCGATCTGGAGTCAGCCAAAACGAGAACCGCCAGTCTGGTTTCGAGATTTCCCGATGATCCCTCGGTGCAGCGTCTCAAGCGCGACATTGCGATTGCAGAAATGCGCGAATTCCGCCTGGATGTCTCCAGCCGGCGTGAACAGGGCTCAGCCCTATCCGCCCCGGGCGGCGGCTCGCAGACAGCGGCCCGTCTGTATTCGTCGCCTTACTCGGGACGGATACGCGCCTTGGCTGCAGCAGAGCGGATGACCTCCTATCCGGTTGAAGGCCGTGTGCTGCGGGAACGTCTGGGTGCAGGCGCCGAATATGCCGGACCGGATGTGACGGTCGAAGCGATCGCCTGGCAAAACAACGGCACGCTGTCGAAAGACGGCGCAAGCCTGATCGGCTCATGGCGACCGGATGATCACTGGGCGATCTATGCCGGAGCAGAAGCCTATTCATCCGACACACCGCTGCGTGCGCAGTATTACGGCATCTCCGGCAACGCCGTAGATCTGGGTGGCGAATACCGCTGGCACGAATCCCGGTCGATTTCAGCTTCAGTGCGTTCCATTGATTTTTCCGACGGCAACCGCCGGCAAAGTGAACGTGTCGTGTTCAAGCAGCGGCTGATTGATCAGCCTCACTTCGATCTTGATCTGCGACCGGAATACTACGCATCGCGCAATTCAAAACTGGGCGTACCGTATTTCAACCCGGTCAATGACCAGGCCCTGACACTGGCGCTGGAAGCCGAACATGTCATCTCCCGCCGCTATGACCGCAGCTGGGTCCAGCGCGTGGTGTTCGCTGCGGGCAACTACAAGCAAGAAGGCTTCGGCAGCGGCACGATCGGCTCTCTGAGCTATGAACAGCGCTACCGCTTTGATCCGACCTTCGAGATCCGTTACGGCCTGGAAACCAACCGGCGGATTTACGACGGCACGGCAGAGCGCGCGCTGACGGGATTCCTAAGCCTGAACAAACGATTCTGATGACGACCATGCGCAAACTGCTCATCACCCTGACCTTCAGCCTGCTCTGCACATGGAGCATCCTGCAAAACGCTCAGGCCGGAGAAAATGGATCGACATTCGTGGCCATCGCCTTTCATGATGTCGTTGATGACCGCCGCGACCTCGGCGATGACGCGATGACCACAGGTACGCTGATTTCGTTTTTCGAATGGCTCAAGGCCAATAACTGGACCGCGGTCTCAGCCAATGATGTGTTGCGCGCCGCCAATGGCGGACCGCCGCTGCCGTCGCTCGCCATCCTGATCACTTTCGACGATGGTTATCGCAGCCTTTATACGCGCGTATTCCCGTTGCTTCTGGCCTACCGGATTCCGGTGGTTTCAGCACTGGTCGGCACCTGGATGGATGCACCGCTCGACGCTACCGTGGATTACGACGGTAAAACCGTACCGCGGCGCAATTTCATTTCCTGGACTGAAGCGCGGGAAATGCAGGCTTCGGGGCTGGTCGAATTTGCCTCACATAGTTATGACCTGCACCGCGGCGTGATTGGCAATCCGCAGGGCAATATCATGCCCAGCGCGGTGACCCGGGAATTCAAAAAGGATACCGGCTACGAAAACGCCGCGGCCCATAATGCCCGCATCGAAGCAGATGCACGCCGGATTCACGCGTTGCTGTCAAGCGAGCTCGGCCGCGCGCCGCGGTTGTGGGTATGGCCCTATGGCCGTTATTCACAATCCGCAATTGATTCGATCCGCAAAGCCGGTTTCGAAATGGCACTGACGCTGGATGCCGGACCCGGCGACACCGGCACACTGATGTCTGTTCCGCGCCAGTATCCGGGCGCGGATGCCGCATTGTCTGCGCTGACATCCATGGTCAGGCTGCAGGACAAACTGCCGACGGTGCGCAGGCTGGTGTGCCTGAACCCGGGAGCGTTGTGGACCGGCAGTTATGAATCCACTGATGAACGCCTGGGTCGGACCATTGAACGCCTGCGCAAAATGGGCAGCACGGCCGTCGTCGTCGATGCCGTCGGACGTAATGCCGCCGGACAGCCGGATCACGCCTGGTTTTCAACCAATGCGCTGCCGGTCAAGGCCGATCTGCTGTCGCGCATCGTCTGGCAGTTGCAGACCCGCGCCGGCGTTGAGGTGCACGTCAGAATGCCGGGCGCAGGCAGTGCAGACCGCACGCTCGCAATGTTCCGCGATCTCGGCGCGAACGTACCGCTGTCAGGTATGCTGATAGATGACGTTCCCGCACTGAGTCGCCTCACGCCAGCCGACGACACGTTTACCGGTCAACCCTGGGAGACACGGGCGGCGCGTGACCGGATTGATATCAACGCGCTGCAAGCAGACGCAAAAACAGCGCTGCAGGCATTCCGCGAAGTACAACATCACCGCCCCTGGGCCAGCCTGACTCTAGTCAATGACGATGCCGTCACCACCAGTCGCATTGCCGACCTCACCCTACAAAGCATCCGTATCCCCGCAGACGGGAATGCGCCGGTACTGACCAATATTCAAAAACTCAGGGAAACAGCAGGCCGGCGGTCTGGCCTGTGGCTGACCGGCGAAAACCCGCCCGCCGCTCAAACTCTCCGCGACACCATTCGCCGCTACCAGCAACTGGGCGGGACGACAATGGGCTGGTGCCCGGATTCCCCCGTCTCCGATCTGCCGGCAGCGGGCGACATCGCCGCGGATCTTTCTGCTTCCACCTTTCCGGTGAGTTTCTGAAATGACTCCGGACTGGCTCGCGATCTCGCAGAGCATTTCGGCGTTCTGCTTTGGCTACCCCTTCGTGATGGCCTGGTACTGGATGTCCGGCGGTATCCTGTTCCGCCTGCTGCGCGAGCGCCATGAACCGCTGCCGGATGCACCACCGGTATTGCATGAATACCCGCTAGTTTCCATTCTGCTTCCTTGCTTCAATGAGGAAGACCAGGCTGCCGAAACCTTTGGCGCGCTGGCCGCACTCCAGTATCCGAATTTCGAGATCATCGCCGTCAACGACGGTTCGAAGGACAAAACGGCGGCCATTCTCGATGAATTAGAAAAGCGCATGCCGCAGCTGCGCGTCGTTCATCTGGCACAGAACCAGGGCAAATCAACCGCATTGAATGTCGGCGCCCTGGTTGCTGCCGGAGAAATCCTGGTCGGCATTGATGGTGACGCCCTTCTGGACCCGCATGCCCTGACCTGGTTCGTACGACGTTTTCAGTCAGACCCGGCCATCGGCGCTTTAACTGGCAATCCGCGTATCCGTAATCGCGGCTCCGTGCTCGGCCGGTTGCAGGTCGGCGAATTCTCTTCCGTGGTTGGCCTGATCAAACGAGCACAAAGTACCTACGGAACGCTATTCACTGTTTCGGGCGTCATTTGCGCGTTCCGCAAGAAGGCTTTGCAGGATGCCGGCTGGTGGTCCGCGGCGGCATTAACCGATGATGTCGATGTCACCTGGCGCATTCAGCTGACCGGCTGGCGGGTGACCTTCGAACCCAAAGCGCTGTGCTGGATCCTGATGCCGGAAACACTGAAGGGCCTTTGGCGGCAGCGGCTGCGCTGGGCCGAAGGCGGCGTGCAATCGGTCATGGAAGCAACGCCGGTGATGTTCCGTTCACGGCGATGGCGACTGCTACCGGTATGGTTCAACTATCTGATCAGTGTGGCATGGGCCTACTCGATGCTTCTGGGATTGCTGATGTGGGTTGTTTCATCCCTGTTTCCGCTCTATACCGGGGGCCCGCTCGGCTTCGGCCTGATGCCACAGGAGTGGGGCACCTTGCTGGCACTGACCTATATATTGCAAAGCTGTATCAGCGTGATGGTCGACAGCCGCTTTGAAAAAGGGCTGCTCTCTTCGATCTTCTGGGTCATCTGGTATCCGCTGGTATTCTGGCTGCTGCAGACGGCAACTGCCGTTCTGGCGCTGCCTCGCGCGCTGATGCGCCCGCGCCATGCCAGAGGTACATGGGTAAGCCCGGATCGGGGGCTGCGATGATCAAACTCAAACCCCAGGACAAATGGCCGCCGCTGGTCGGCACTGACAACATCCCGGCACTGATCCTGATTCGCGATACTGCTTTGACCTTGTGCGCCTGGACACTACTCGCTTATCTGCTGCGTGACCTGATCTACCTGATCTGGGATTACCTGAGATATCCGATCTTCGAATTAACGGCATCGACCGCCCCGGACTGGCATGCGCTGTGGATGCAGCTGCAGCCTTATACCCTTTATATTGCAGGTTTGACGGCATGGCTGCTGTTCTGGGGCATCGTAAGGCGCAAGACACTTTCCGCATCTGCTCCACAGCCGCAACCACCCGCACTGACCCCAGAGGAGCACGCACTGACATTGAATCTTAATGCGAATGACCTTCGCTCCTGGCAAACCGTCCGGAACCAGGTTGCACACTTCGATGAAAACGGCACTATTACAAAAATCACTCAGGGCCCCATGCGCTGAATCTTCGCGATACAACCGCACCCAGACATCCATACAGCATGAGCTGCCCTGATCACAAACGCAGTGAAACCGTTACACTTAAAAAAAGAAAAACCGGTCCAACCCACCGCCTCCATTACCGTGCTAATGCAACAGAAATCGTTGTCATCCGGGGATAAACAATGAAATCGTTCCTGCAAATTCTGGCACTGCTGTGCGCCCTTTTCCTTGGTCCGGGTATTCCGCTTGCGTCAGGCGCTGATGCGGAATCACAGCCGGCCGCAGAAGTGCCGCTGGTGGTGTTCAATCGTACGGTTTTCGTATTCAGGGGATCATTCTTGGGCATGTCGCCGGAAAAACGTGCGGATCGCGCCTCCTCTGTCCTGAGAGAACTGCTCCGACAGGACGTCTCACACAATGTATCGATCAAGTCCAATCCTGCAGGACAGCTCATCATGGTCGGGGAAACCCTGGCCTTTTTCGTCACTAAAGCAGATGTGGATCCGCTGCGCGAAGAAACGCTTGAGGGCACCGCGAAGAAAGCTGCCGAGGAACTGCAGAAAGTCATCGATGAAACACTGGAATCACGGACTTTTGATTCCCTCTTGAAAACCGCAATTACCTCCGGCATTGCCACTGCGGTTTTTGCCGCCTTGTTGTGGATACTTTCGGTCGTCCGGAAATGGATATCCGTAAAGCTTGTTGCCGTTGCCGCCCGGAAAGCCGACGCACTGAAGGTCGGCGACATGAATCTCCTGGATCGCCATCATGTCGTCCGCGCACTGCTGAAAACCCTGAGTGTATTGCGGTGGCTCATCGTTGCGATCCTGAGCTATGAGTGGCTGAGCTACCTGCTTTCAACGGTTCCTTACACCCGCCCATGGGGAATGCGGCTCAATGCGTATCTCTATGACGTCATCCAGGGTATCGGCAGCAGTATCCTCGGTGCACTCCCCGGGCTCGGCGTCGCGCTGGTCATTTTCGTCATTGCGCGATTTACGATCGCCTTTCTCAGCGGCGTCCTTGAGCGGATGTCAAAAAGCGATGTGACGCTCAGCTGGCTGGGGCCGGACACCATGCCGACAACACGCCGCCTGTTCAGCTTTGCGATCTGGGTGTTCGCCATTGCGATGGCTTACCCCTATCTTCCGGGCGCACAAACAGAAGCCTTCAAAGGCATGTCGGTACTGCTGGGCCTGATGGTTTCACTGGGGGCCTCCAGTATCGTCGGCCAGGGCGCAGCAGGGCTGATCCTCACCTATACCCGCACCATGCGGGCCGGTGAGTTCGTGCGCGTCGGTGACCACGAAGGCACCGTCACCCGCATGGGCATGTTCACCACCACCATCCGCACCGGTCTCGGAGAAGAGCTGACGCTGCCGAACTCGATGATTACCGGCACCGTCACCAAAAACTATTCGCGCGCAGTTCAAGGCTCGGGTTTCATTGTCGATACTGTGGTCACCATCGGCTACGACACCCCGTGGCGGCAAGTGGAAGCCATGCTGATTGAAGCCGCCCGCCGCACCAACGGCATACTCCATGCGCCGGCACCCCGCGTTTTTCAGACCGCCCTTTCCGATTACTACCCCGAATACCGTCTGGTTGCACAAGCCGTTCCCAGCGAACCGCGCCCGCGGGCGGAAATCATGAGCATGCTGCACGCCAATATCCAGGACGTGTTCAACGAATACGGCGTGCAGATCATGTCGCCGCACTACATGATGGATCCCACCAGTGATAAAGTTGTCAAGGCTGGGGATTGGTATAAAGCGCCAGCTAAGGAAAAACCCACGGGCGCAAACTGAACCGCTGAAGCCAGACCCACAAAGATGACGCTTGTTGGACGAGAACCCATTCGCAGTTCGTCTAAAAAAAGCCCCCCCCCGCCAAATGATCCGGGGATCATGAATTCCAATACATGTTCCCCGGCTGATGTAGCCCTTCTGGTAACGCAGTGAGTCTATTTTCATCAAAGCGCCTGACCGCCGCCAACCTGTTCTGGGTGGCGTTATTCTTACCGGTAAACTTGCTGCTCCAGCCCGCCTGGCTTGCAATTGAAACCATCCCGCCGCGCCTCGACGTGACACCCGCAGTCGTCGCGCTGGTGAAAATGATTTACTTCCTGTCCGTGTGCTGGGGCTTTTATGTGCTGGCCAAACTCTGGCCCGAACTTGCCGCAGCGCCCTCAAAAGCGGCAGCGATGGGCTACCGGCTGATAGGCCTCGCCAGTATTGGCGCCTTGATGGTAGTGCACTCCCCAGCCATCTACCGCTACGGGGAACTGGAACGGACGCTGTATCGCGAAGTGCGTGCAGCAAACCAGTCCACCCCTGCGGCGGTGGGCCCAGGTGTCCGGCAGGAACAGATTCGACTCGGGGCACGCGAGATCACCTACGAGTTCACGTTGACCGGCGTGGTAGCTAGTCAAGTGGACCTCGTAAAAATTCGCGAGGCCATTCGCACCCCCTTGATAGCGGCGATCTGCGTCGACAAGAAGCTCGTGCGCTCACTGAACCATGGCGTGGCGCTGCAATATGTCTATCGGGACAAGAATGGCCATACGCTCGCCATCCTGTCCGTGATGCGCGAAAACTGCGACCGCGCAACCGGCTGAACCATGACGCGCCCCGACCTGCATCGCTTACTACCCCATCAGGGTATCGCCTCGGGAACTCTCGAGGTATTGAAATGGCTTGCAGTTGCGTTCATGACCGCTGACCACGTCAACCGGCATTTACTGGACCTCGCTTACCCCGCTATGTATCAGATGGGCCGCATCGCCATGCCGCTGTTCACCCTGATCCTCGCCTATAACCTGGCGCGACCGGAAGCCTTTACCGGCGGATCGACCCTACGGGTGCTGCAAAAATTGTTAGTGTTTGCGGTGCTGTCCTGCTTGCCTTACATGGAATTGAGCCTGGCACCCATCGGCTGGCGACCGCTGAACATCTTGTTCACACTGGCTGCCGGCACCGCTTGCGTCATCTTGCTGGAACGCCCGACAAAACAGCGGCAGCTCGCCGCCATTGCGCTCTTCGCTGTCGCCGGCGCGCTGGTGGACTACGGTTGGGTAGGCCTTGGCATTTTCATCTGCGGCTGGCATTTCTTCCGTTCGCCAAGACTGTTCTGGGCCATCGCTCTGATTGCCTTCATGCTCATGCTGAGGTTCGAGAACGCCAATGACTGGGCCATGGCTGCGCTCCCTGTGTTCTGGCTGGGCTTTTACGTTCACATCAAGTTCCCGCGCTGGCGAAACGCACTCTATTACTACTACCCCCTTCATCTTGCTGCGATCAGCTCGTTGAAGATCTTGATCATTGGGAATTAGCCGTCACTTGTTTGCAAACCCGCGGCCAGTACAACTCGGACAGAATGAAAACTGACTCTCCGCGCCCCCACAACCGCATCCCCACCAAGCAGCACAAACCAAGAAATAATTTTTAGTGTGTAGATTCAATAAGTTAGAAAATAAGTCTCTTTTATCGTGCTTGTCAGGCATTTTTGCCGTACATACATAAACACATCAGCGTCCAACCCCCGTTAAATCATTGCATCTTCACCTATGAATCAGGCAGTTATCCACACCCCGATGATGCAGCAATATCTGCGCATCAAATCAAATCACCCTGACATGCTTGTGTTCTACCGGATGGGGGATTTTTACGAACTGTTTTTCGAGGACGCCGAACGCGCAGCACGTCTGATGGACATCACGCTGACTTCACGCGGTGAATCGGCCGGCACGCCGATCAAGATGGCGGGAATCCCCTTTCATGCCGTCGACCAGTACCTCGCGCGACTGGTGAAACTCGGCGAGTCGGTCGCGATTTGCGAACAGATCGGCGATCCCGCCACCTCGAAAGGCCCGGTCGAACGCAAGGTAGTGCGCATCGTCACGCCTGGAACACTCACCGAATCCGCACTGCTCGACGAAAAAAGCGACAACCTGCTGCTCGCCGCCCACCGCAACGGCAATGTACTGGGACTGGCTTGGCTGTCTCTGGCATCGGGCCGCTTCTGCGTCATGGAAACCGCACCTGCCAATCTGGCGGTCGAACTGGAACGACTGCGGCCGGCGGAAATCCTGCTTGCCGAAGGTTCCAATATCGAGATCAGCGATCCGGGGGTTGCCGTGCGCCACCTGCCGCCCTGGCGTTTTGATGCCGAAGTTGCCCGCCGCACACTGACCGCGCAATTCGAAACCCACGACCTCAGCGGTTTCGGCGCACAGGGGCTGGAGGTTTCGGTGGCCGCGGCGGGTGCGCTGTTTGATTACGCCAAATCGACACAGGGAACGGCAATTGCGCATGTGCGCTCGCTGATCGTCGAATCCGAACGCGCTTGGCTGCGCATGGATCCGTCGACGCGGCGCAACTTGGAGCTGACGGAAACCATCCGTGGCGAACCGGCACCGACGCTGCTATCGCTGCTCGACACCTGTGCCACCGGCATGGGCAGCCGGCGCCTAAGACAAGCACTGCATCATCCGATGACCGACCGGGCCCACGTGCAATCCATGCATGCCGCCGTCGCCGCGCTGATTGACGGTGAACGCCATGCTGCCGTGCGCACAGCCCTGAAACATTTTTCCGATGTCGAACGCATCGCTACACGGATCGCACTCGCATCGGCACGTCCGCGCGACCTGTCCGGGCTACGGGACTCCCTGCACCAATTGCCGACCCTGATCACTGCGCTCAACGGCGCCGCGAACGGCCGGCTCGGCGAGCTGATTGTCGACCTTGGACCGCAGGACGCTCTGGCCGGACTGCTTGCCGCTGCAATCAAACCCGAACCGGCATCGATCATCCGCGAGGGAGGCGTGATCGCCGACGGTTATGACGCCGATCTCGATGAACTGCGCGGCATCCAGGACAACTGCGGCGCCTTTCTCGCCGAACTGGAAACCCGCGAGCGTACGCGCACCGGCATCACCACACTGAAAGTCGAATACAACCGGGTGCACGGCTTTTACATCGAAGTCACCCGCGCACAGTCCGAAAAGGTACCGGACGACTACCGTCGCCGGCAAACACTGAAAAATGCCGAGCGCTACATCACGCCGGAACTGAAAACCTTCGAAGACAAGGCGCTGTCCGCGCAGGAACGTGCGCTGGCGCGGGAAAAACTGCTTTATGAGCAGCTGCTGCGCGAACTCGCGCCGCAGGTGCCGGCGCTGCAGACAATCGCCGCGGCGCTGGGTGAACTCGACATGCTCGCCGCCTTCGCCGAACGCGCGGCGGCACTGAACTGGTCCAGCCCGGAATTCACCGATGAACCAGTGATCGATATCGAAGGCGGCCGCCACCCGGTCGTCGAAGCGCAGGTCACGCCATTCATCGCTAACGACACGCGACTGTCGGCGGTGCGGCGCATGTTGCTGATCACCGGACCCAATATGGGCGGCAAATCGACCTATATGCGGCAGACTGCGTTGATTGCCCTTCTCGCCCACTGCGGTTCATTTGTGCCGGCAACCCGCGCCCGTCTCGGACCGCTGGACCGCATCTTCACCCGCATCGGTGCGGCCGATGATCTGGCGGGCGGACGTTCGACATTCATGGTCGAAATGACGGAAGCCGCCTATATCCTGCATCACGCCACGCCGCAAAGCCTGGTACTGATGGACGAGATCGGTCGCGGCACTTCAACCTATGACGGCCTGGCGCTGGCCTGGGCCATCGCCCGCCATCTGATTGAACGCAGCGGCTGCTACACGCTGTTTGCGACTCATTACTTCGAACTGACCCAGCTCGCCGCTGATTTCAAGCAGGTGGTGAACGTGCATCTCGATGCCGTCGAGCACAAGGATCGTATCGTATTCCTGCACAGCGTCGAGGAGGGTCCGGCCAATCAGAGTTATGGTCTTCAGGTCGCACAACTCGCGGGTGTGCCGGCAGCGGTCATCCGCAGCGCACGCAAACATCTTGCCGATCTGGAAACAGCAGCAGCTGCGCATGCGCCCCAGGGCGACCTGTTCTCGGCACCATCGGCAAGCGCCGAAGCACCGGCGACTGAGCCGCATCCGGCGATCGATGCACTCAGGGATTGCGACCCTGATGCACTGACGCCGCGCGATGCGCTGGATCTGCTCTACCGCTTGAGGGAACTGGCGCGCGATGGCGCTGACGGGAATAAATAACTTATTGTTTTTATTTAACTTTAAGACCCGGCAAGGCAATGCCTGCCGGGTCTGCACAACACTAAAACTTAGTGATGGTGGCCGTGCGGACCGTGCACGTGGCCGTGCTCCAGCTCCTCACCGGTCGCCGCACGCACCTCCGCAACCGTGCAGCTGAAATCGAGGGTCTGACCGGCCAGCGGATGATTGCCGTCGACCACCACCTTGTCGTCGGCAACGTCGGTCACCGTATAAACCATGGCATGACCGGACTGGTCACCTCGACCTTCGAACTGCATGCCGACCGCAACTTCCGGCGGAAATTTGTCGCGCGTTTCCATATGAACCAGTTCGGCGTCGTACTGGCCGAACGCATCTTCCGGTGTCAGCCGCACCTTACAGCTGTGCCCCGCTGACTTGCCGTCGAGCTCCTGCTCGACCAGCGGAAATATGCCGTGGTAACCGCCGTGGAGATAGGCGATCGGATCGTCGGTCTTCTCGATCACATTGCCCTGTGCATCCAGCAATTCAAAAGTCAGCATGACCACCGTGTTTTTTGCTATCTGCATCAGATTTCCTTGATTAACTGCAGCACTTCCGCCGCGTGCCCGCGAGGGCTCACACCATAGAGCGCGTGCCGCACAACGCCCTTGCGATCAATCACGAAAGTCGACCTGCGTATGCACTCACGCCGCCGCCCTTCGTATTCCTTCATTTCGAGCACCCCGTAGCGGCGGCACACTTCCCCTTCGACATCCGACAGCAACTGCACGGCAAGACCGTGTTTGTCACGGAACGCGCCATGAATCATGCAGTCGTCCCGGCTGACGCCGAAAACCAGTGCCCCGCATTCACGGAAATCCATTTCCAGCTCGCTGAATTCCAGCGCTTCAGCGGTACAGCACGGCGTGTCGTCACGCGGATAAAAATAAAGCACCAGCTTGCTGTGCCCGCACAGTTCCTTGAAACAGATCAGGTTGAGATCGGCGTCAGGAAGTTCAAATGCCGGCGCGCGAACGCCCTGCCTCAACTGGTCCGAGGCTTTGCGCGGGGCACGATGGGTATCCGGAATCACGGGATTCAGATTCGCCATGCGCGATTCTGTGAACAAAGCGGCGCAAGGTCAAGCACGTGTGGCAACAGGCCACTTATAATCCGGCGTCATGCACAAAAAAATGCTCAACGGCCTGAGCCCGGCACAGTTCCTGCGAAGGCACTGGCAGAAAAAACCCCTGCTCGCCCGCGCCGGTCTGCCTGAATTTGCGGATCTTCTGAACCGCAAACGCCTGATCGAACTGGCCCTGCTGCCGGAAGCCGAATCCCGGCTGATCACCCGCAAAGGCCGGCAGTGGACTGTCCATCACGGCCCCTTCCGCCGCCAGGATTTTGCAAAACTTCCCGACCGCGACTGGACGCTGCTGGTCCAGGGCGTCGACCTGCTGTTGCCGCGTGCCAGAGAATTGCTGGGCCGCTTTGATTTCATTCCCTATGCGCGCCTTGATGATCTGATGGTGAGTTACGCGCCGCAGGGCGGTGGCGTCGGGCCGCATTTCGACAGCTACGATGTATTCCTGCTGCAGGGCGAAGGCCGCCGCCGCTGGCAGATCAGCAGCCAGCGCGACCTCACGCTGGTTGACGGTGCACCGCTGAAAATCCTGCGCGATTTCAAACCGGCCCGTGAATGGACGCTGGATGCCGGCGATCTGCTGTACCTGCCGCCGCGTTATGCGCATGACGGCGTCGCGCTGTCCGACTGCATCACGCTGTCCGTCGGATTCCGTGCCCCTTCGGCACAGGATCTTTGTGCACGCTTTCTTGATTTCATGCAGGACAATCTCGACGCCAGCGGCCTGTATGCCGATCCGGGACTGAAACCGACCCGCCAGCCGGCACGCATTGCCCCTCAGATGGCAAAGGGTCTGCTGAAAATGCTGGCACAGGCGCGCTCGAGCCGCTCCGACATGCTGCGCTTCATCGGCGAAGATCTGAGCACGCCCAAATCACAGGTCGTGTTTGAACCGCCCCGCCGCGCCATGACTCTACCGGCTTTCTCGAAAGCGATCAGGCAGCGCGGACTGCAGCTTTCTGCAGCATCGATACTGCTCTACGACGACAAGGCCCTCTACATGAACGGCGAACGCTGTGAACTGCCGGCTGCGGCAAGACCGCTGCTGCGTCGCTTTGCTGATCACCGGATGCTGACGCCGGCAAGTGCCATTCCTACGGCCGCCACGGAAGTGTTCTACGACTGGTATCGCGCCGGCTTTGTCACGCCTTCATCCGATTGAACCTGATGCACCCATGGAACTGACCGGCAATCCGCCCAACGCCCAATACAGGCGTTTCGAAAGCAACCGCGAGTACGAGACGCTGATTGACCGGATGATCCCGCTGACGCAGCGGATCATCCGGATATTCGACAAATCGCTGAGCCGCGATTACAACGGCGCCGCAAGGATCGAACTGCTGCGCCAGTTTCTGCTCAGCGCGCGCACCAACAAGCTGCTGATTGTGGTGCATGAAAGCCGGCAGTTACAGGCAGAACACCCGCGATTGGTCGATCTCGCCCGGCAATTCAGCCACGCCTGCACCATCCGCGAAACGCTCAAAGCAGCGAAACACGTCTACGATCCATTCATTGTTTTCGACGGCAGCCATTACCTGCATCGATTCCACCACGCCCACATGCGCGCGGCCCAGGGCTTGCATGATGCAGTCGCCACGCAGCAACTGATCGAACGTTTTGACGAGATTTCCGAGTGTTCAGGACCGCCGCTGGCCGCCCATGTCACCGGACTGTGACCACATGTTGTATCCCGTCGCTGAAATGGCGCTCAAACACTGGTACAATAGTCCTTGGACTGAGGGGTGCAAAATGCCTGGACGGGTTTGCAGCCCGAAGCACCAACCAAATTTGGCTTGAATTTCTTACCTTCGAAGGATAGACATCATCATGAATCGCTCACTGATTATCGCCGCCATGCTGGCGGTTGGTCTGGCCGCCTGCGGCGAAAAACCGGCTCCTGCTCCCGCTCCAGCCCCCGCGCCGGCTGCTGCCCCGGCTCCGGAAGCCCCGAAAGCTGACGCCAGCGCCCCGGCTGCTACTGCCCCCGCTGCCGATGCCCCGAAGGCTGACGCTGCTCCGGCTGCTGACGCTGCCAAGAAATAAGCTTTACCGCACCACGAAAAAGCCGGCCTCAGGGCCGGCTTTTTCTTTGCCCCGCTCTGCCACGCTCTTCAGTTGACGGAACGCCAGTCGAACCCGTCCGCTTGGGTCGCGACAGTGACCCAGTCCGCAGTACAACCGAGAGCGCCGGCAAGCGCGCTTACCGCCAGCTCTGGACGATTGTTCTTCAGTGAAAGGTGCGCGGCGATAACATGTTGCAGGGATTGCCGGTCGATACTCGACACAATCTGCGCGGCCTGTCCGTTGTCGAGATGACCGTAACGCCCTGCAATGCGGGCCTTGAGCCGCTCCGGGTAGGCACTGTTGCGCAGCAGTTCCCGGTCGTGATTGCATTCGATCACCAGCGCATCCAGACCCGACAGCATCATCTCGATGTGCGGCGTCGAAGCGCCGGCATCGGTCAGCACGCCAAGCCGGGCCGCACCGTCGCCAAACACGAATTGCGTGGGTTCCCGTGCGTCATGCGGCACGGGATAGGGCATGACCTCAATATCGCCAACGGCAAACGGCGTATGGCTGTCGATGATGACCCTGTCGGCGAACTGCTCCTTGTCCGCAACAGCCATGCAGGTGCCATGGGAAAGATAGACCATCGTACCGAAGCGCCGTGCGAACCGGGCAACACCACCGACATGATCATCGTGCTCGTGCGTGACCAGGATGCCATCCAGTGATTCCGGCGCGATATCCAGCCGCTCCAGACGCCGCACAGTCTCGGCCACACTGAAACCGCAATCCAGCAGCAGGCGCGAACGGCCCGATTCCACCAGCAGCGCATTGCCTTCGCTGCCGCTGCCCAGCGACGCAAAACGGATCATCGGAAAAAAGCTGCGGCACGGCGGTTCGCCGGCCGCAAGATCATGAAGCCAACAGCACGGCTCACTTCAACTGATCGAATAACAGGGTCAGAATCCGGCCTGCGGTATCCGACTTGTCGCGCCCGCCGTCCTTGTCGAGAACCTGGACTTCTGCGCCCGCAGTAGCTTCCTTGACCAGAATGCGGTACTGCTCCCTGCTCTGCGGCTTGGAGGAACTGCCCCAGAACTTGAGCTTGGAGAACCAGCCCTTGTCCTCGGTGGTTTTGACGTCGGCATCGGGGTCGATGTAACGCACGAAATAAACGCCCTTGGAACGGTCACGGTCTTCAACGGTGAATCCCACGCGGTCCAGCGCCAGGCCGACACGCCGCCAGGCACGGTCAAACGGATCATTCAGCGCGAGCAGGTCACCCTCCGTGCCGCGGGTGATTTTTGCCTGAAGTTGCGGCGCGGCGCCGGCAATCTGGGTCTTGGCGCGACTGTCATCAACGCCGAAACGCACCATCAGCTTGCGCAGCATTTCGGCTTCGAGATCTGGATCGGGCTTACGCGGCTGCCAGCGCATCTGATCCTTGTACTCAGTAATGAAAATCTCTTCCATACCGCGATGGCTGATGTAGATCTCGGTGGTCCCGGGCTGAGTACCCCTCTCCAGCCGGGTGCGGAACTTGTCGCGCTCGGCGGTCGAGTACAGGCTGTCGAGCGCACGGCCGATCACCCCGGAAATGCCGGACTGGGGAATCTTTGCGCGGTTTTCCGAC
>CANHZX010000025.1 GCA_947465215.1 Betaproteobacteria bacterium
TAGTCCTGCCACAGCTTCATCTGCATTTCGGCCATGCGCATGGGATCAGCAAAAACCTGACCCCAGGCATCGAAAAAGGCCTTGGCAATGCCCAGCTCGTCCTTGATTTCCGGCAAATCTTGACCGGCTGCGCGAGTCATGAACTTGCTGATCAGGGCGCCGCTTTTTTCAGCGATATCGGCATACAGCTTGACCAGGGCGGCGGGATCCAGTGCTTGGGCTTCGAGCAGGGGTTTCTGTTTTGAGGTCATGTCGGGCTTTCAATTCTTAAATCGGGCAGTCAAAACGCCGCTGCACGATAAGGTCCTGTTTTAAGAGATCTTATTCAGGCCAAGATTTGATTGACGTTTACGTAAGAGCAATGTTATACAGATCCAAATATTATCTTACCTGCGTCTGCTGCACAGCACAATGAGCAAAACCTACAACATCAGCGAGCTCGCCAAGGAATTCGGTGTCACCACCCGAACCTTGCGTCATTACGAAGACCAGGGGCTGGTCACGCCGACCCGCGAGGGCATCAACCGCATCTACAGCCACCGCGACCGCGTCCGCCTCAAACTGGCCCTGCGCGGCAAGCGCCTGGGGTTTTCCCTCAGCGAGCTGCGTGAACTGTTCCAGCTGTATGACCTCGCCAACGACGAACGCCGCCAGTTGGAAGAATTTGCCGTCAAACTGGAACGTCGTCGTGCGCAACTCGAACAGCAACGTGAAGACGTCGAAGTCATGCTCAATGAAATCAACTTTTTCTCGACACAATGCCAACGCCTGCTGAACGATGGCGATGCCACGAAAACACCTCGACTATAGCGCTGCAGCAAGGGTTACGTTTACGTCAACGTTATAAATTAAATCAATAAAAACAAATAGTTATAATAGTATTACGTTTACGGTAAGAACTCCAATCGTATCGATCAGGAGGATTACATGACCCGCCCCCTGGATTTCTATTTTGACTTTTCCTCGCCCTACGGTTATTTCGCGGCCGCCCAGATCGAGGCGCTGGCGGCGAAACATGGTCGAACCACCATCTGGCGCCCAATCCTGCTTGGCGCGGTATTCAAGATCACCGGCCAGCAGCCGCTGACCACCATCCCCCTCAAAGGCAGTTACGCCACGCACGACCTCAAACGCTCGGCGCGCTGGTTCGATTTGCCGTTCAGGATGCCGTCGAAATTTCCGGTTGCCACGCCGGCGCCCTGCCGCGCCTTCTACTGGCTGCATGACCGCGATCCGGCTGCCGCCAAAGTGTTGGCGCTGGCGCTGTATCGCGCCTATTTCGTCGAAGACCGCGACATCTCCAATCCGGAAATCACTGTTAATGTCGCGGCCAAACTGGGGCATGACAAGGGGGCCGTTACACATGCCCTCACCGACCAGGCGGTCAAGGAACGACTGAAAACCGAGGTCGATGCCGCGGTCGAACGCGGCGTCTTCGGCTCGCCCTACTTCGTCATCGACGGAGAACCGTTCTGGGGTTCGGACCGCCTGCCGCAGATCGAACGCTGGCTGGCTCAGGGTCCCTGGTAACCGGTCGTTATCGCCGAAGGCGATACACGTTACTCGGAAAGTCAGAAACACATCTTCGCCAGTGTCATAACGAAACAACATGCACGCAATAAGGCCCCGCGAGCAATACCCATCCACACCTTGGAAACCGCGGCGCCCGTGATAACGACGATGCGTATAATCACCCAGCAACCGGCATGGCCGCAGCACACACAGCGGCGCGCTGCGTCCCCTGCAGACCGCCCGGCCACCCCAGATCACGATTGAGGACAGATCATGAGCAAATCCAAAGCCAGCGCACGCGTGCTGACCCGGGTCGATGACTACGGCAATGTCACTGTCACCCTCAATCGCCCAGAAGTGCATAATGCATTCGATCCGGAAATGGTGACTGCGCTGACTGATGTGCTGGAAGCGATCGCCCAGGATGATTCGATCCGCGCGGTGGTGATTGCCGGTGCAGGTAAAAGCTTCTGCGCCGGCGCCGACATCGCACACATGCGCAAAAGCGCAACATTCACCAAAGCGCAGAACTACCGCAACGCCACCGAGTCGGCGCGCATGTTTCACGCTTTGTATACGCTGAACAAACCCACGGTTGCCGCGGTTCACGGCGCCGTACGCGGCGGCGGCTGCGGCATCATCGCCGCTTGTGACATCGCCATCGCTGCGCACACGGCGACCTTCCGTCTTTCCGAAGTCAAAATCGGCATCATCCCGGCGATGATCAGCCCCTACGTCATCAGCGCGATGGGTGAACGCCAGGCACGGCGCTACATGCTGTCAGGTGAAGAGTTCGATGCTGCGGAAGCCTGGCGCACAGGCCTCGTGCACGACATCGTTGAAGAGCCGGGGCTGGCCACGCGGGTCGGCGAAATGCTCGGCCAGCTGTATACGAGCGGACCGCGTGCCGTACAAACCATCAAGCAGCTGATTCCGCAAAGCGCCCACAGCCCGATCGGCGCCGGCATCGTCGCCGAAACATCGAAGATCATCGCCGATCTGCGGGCCACGCCGGAAGCACAGGAAGGTTTAAGCGCATTCCTGGAAAAGCGCAAACCGTCATGGACGGAAGCACCCAAGGCTGCTAAAAAGCCCGCCGGCAAACGCAAAAAACGCTGAATCCGGGCACGTACCCGACTGAACGGAGATCTTCCGATGGCATTGCCGAAAACCGTACGCATCCTTGAAGTCGGCCCGCGTGACGGGCTGCAGAACGAATCCACGCCGGTTCCGGCCGCTGTGAAGATCGAATTGATTCACCGCCTGCAGGACGCCGGGCTCAAGATGATCGAAGCAACTGCCTTCGTGTCGCCGAAATGGGTGCCGCAAATGGCGGACAACGCCGAAGTCATGGCGGGAATCCGCCGCAAGCCCGGCGTCAATTATCCGGTGCTGGTGCCCAATATGAAGGGCCTGGAAGGCGCCATCGCTGCAGGCGCTGAAGAAGTCGTGGTGTTCGGTGCCGCCAGCGAAAAATTTTCACAACGCAATACCAATTGCAGCATCGACGAAGGCCTTGCGCGCTTTGAAGCCGTAGCCCAGGCCGCCATCGCCCGCGGCTTGCGGGTGCGCGGCGACATTTCGGTTTGCCTTGGCTGCCCGTATGAAGGTGAGGTCGATCCCACTGCCGTAGTCCATGTCGCACAGGCTCTGGACGCGATGGGCTGTTATGAAATCACCATCTGCGACACCATCGGCACCGGCACCGCCGGCAAAACCCGCCGGGTGATCGAAGCCGTCGCAAAACACATCCCGGTAGAACGGCTGGCCGGCCACTTTCACGACACCTACAGTCAGGCGCTGACCAATATGTACGCGGCGCTCGAATGCGGTGTGGCCACCTTCGACTGCTCGGTGTCGGGACTGGGCGGCTGCCCTTATGCCAAGGGCGCCACCGGCAATGTCGCCACCGAAGACGTGCTGTATCTGCTGGACGGACTGGGCATCGAAACCGGGATCGACATGAACAAGCTGATTGCCGCTGGCGATTACATCTGCGGCTTCCTCGGCCGGCCCACGCTGTCGCGGGTCGCCCGCGCCATCCGCGCCAAAGCCGCGTGAACACCGAACAGTCCAGTCAGCGGGAAGATTCTCCCTGCGTGCACATTTGCCTGATGGATTACGCGCAGGGTCTGTGCATCGGTTGCCATCGCACGCTCGACGAAATTACCTACTGGTCCACCTACAGTCCAGCCCGCAAGCGCGAAGTGCTCGCCGCGCTGGAAATCCGCCGCGCCGCGGCATCAACAAATCCCTGAAACCGGAGTCCGTGTCATGCCGTTGCCCACCCCCGCCCCCCGCACGCTGAAACACACCCGTGCCGTCGAATGCAAAGGTTATGAGCGCGAAGACGGTCTGTGGGACATAGAGGGTCATCTCGTCGACACCAAAACCTATGTGCATTCACGCCGCGACGGCGGACGCGAACGCCAGCCGGGTGATCCGGTGCACAACATGTGGCTGCGCCTGACTATCGATCTCGATCTGAAAATTCATGAAGTCGAGGCGCACACCGACAGCAGCCCTTATGAACACTGCGGCAGCATCACGGTCAATTTCAAAAAACTGGTCGGCCTGACCATCGGACCGGGCTGGCGCAAAGCGATTGCCGAACGTGTCGGCGGCGTGCTTGGCTGCACGCATCTGGTCGAACTGCTGGGACCGCTGGGCACCACGGCCTTCCAGGCTACCGGGCGCGCGCGTGAAGCGCGCAATGCCGGAAAACCGGTAAGCAAGAAGCCCTACCAGATCAATTCCTGTCACATCTACAAGGATGATGCGCCCGCGGTCCTCGAGCGCTGGCCGGATTTCTACACCGGAAAACGCTGATCTTTGGTGCGGCTTCGCTCAGGGAACGAGGGTGTCGATCACGATTTCGATGCTTGCCGATCCGCCGACCTTGACCGGCTGACGGAAACCTTCCAGATCACCGCTTTTCGAACCAGGGCTGCCTGATTTGGAAATCCGCGCGCCAACGGTGACTTCACTGTGCTGTGCGAGCGTCATCTCGGGCGACATCGCCGCTGATTGATCAAGCACGAAAGTCGCCGGCAATTCCGCGGCACGGAAGCGCCGTACGGCCAGAGGAATACGCGGACCGTTGATGGCTCGGGCAAACACGAACACGGTGTCATCCGGCGACACCTTCGCCGCGAGCTGCGGGCTTAATCGCACCGTGCCACGAATCACCGGCTCCACCGCCGCTACGGACGGTTTGACCTTGGCTGCAGGCGAGCTGTTACCGGCGAGCTGCCGCGCTTCGGCAAGACTCGATGCGATCGCCTGCGCAAATTCGCTGTCCGGCGGGATTTTCTGCGTCAGCCGCTCCCAGTGGCGGATCGCCGCAGCATAGTCATGAATTTCAAAAGCTGCGGTGCCGGCCAGCGCCAGCGACTTGAAATGATCGGGATCAACAGCCAGCGCCCGGGCAATGATGCGACTCGGCTCGCCTTTCAGGCTGCGACCCTGAGCCATACCCAGCGCATCCGCGTAATCTGCCAGCAATTGAGCATCGCCGGGCACCAGCTTGACGGCACGGCCGAATGCGTCGGCCGCTTCCTTGAAGCGTTGCAGCGCGGCATACGAACGGCCGAGCATGCTCCATCCGGCAGCATCATCGGGTTCCTTTTCGAGCCGTTGCGCCAGTTTGCTCACCATCTGTTCGATCTGCTCCGCCGTCACTGAATGCGCGGCGTCTTCAGCAGCCATGGTTTGCGGATCCAGGGCCTGTGGTGTGCCGATGAGCAGATACAAGGCGACCGCGAGCAGAGGCACTGCTGCGATGACAATGCCGCTGATGACCCGGCCTTCACCACCTGCTACGGTTTCTTCGGTAGTGGCTTCCAGTTCCTCCGCCAGACGGCGCTCCAGTTCACTGCGCGCCTGTGCATAACGATCAGCTGCCAGTGTGCCGGACTGAAGGTCACGCTCCAGATCGGCAAGCTGATCGCGAAAAATCGCCAGATCAGGGCCGGCAGAAGACTTGGGGCCCGTGCGCCGACGCAAAAGCGGGGGCGCTACAAACAGCATCGCCAACGCAACCAGTACCGCAGCCGCCACAGCAAACATCATCATTGCCGGTTCTCTTTTCCGCTCAGGATGCGTGAGGCCTCATCCAGACGAGCCTGGGAAACATCATTCAATTCAGGCGACTGCCGCCGGCGCCGCAGAAATCTGAGCAGCGCAAAGAGACCGCCGGCGAGAAGCAGGAAGGGACCGACCCACAACACCAAGGTCTGCAATTTCACCGGCGGCCGGTAACGCACGAAATCGCCATAACGCTGGACCATGTAGTCGAGAATTTCCTGCTCTGATTTTCCCTGCTTGAGTTGATCGCGCACCTGGTTGCGAAGGTCAATCGCCAGTTCAGCATGCGAATCGGCGATGGTCTGGTTCTGGCATACCAGACAGCGCAGCTCATTGGAAATCTGCATCACCCGCTGCTCCAGCGCAGGATCCTCGCTGACGGGTTTGGCCTCGGCCGCAGTCGCAGGGCCCGCGTACCAGCCGGCAAGACACAAGAGCATCAGCAGAATTTTATGCATTGAGTTTTTTCACCAGCGGCAGGATGGTGTCGCGCAGGATTTCCGGCGTCAGCGGGCCTATCTGCTTGTAGCGGATGACGCCCGTCTTGTCGATGACATAGGTTTCGGGCACACCGTAAACACCGTAATCAATACCGGTCATGCCCTTCGGATCCATGATCGACAGCTTGTAAGGGTCGCCCCACTGCTGCAGCCAGCGCAGCGCTTCTTCACGCTGATCCTTGTAGTTGAGACCGTAAATCGGCACCACACCGCTTTTGGCCAGATCAACCAGCACGGGATGCTCCTGACGGCAGGACACGCACCACGAAGCCCAGACATTGAGCAACCAGACCTGGCCGCGCAGCGCTTCGGGACTGATGCGTTTGTCCGTCGCATGCAACTGCGGCAGGTCAAACGTCGGCGCGGGACGGTCAATCAAGGGCGACGGCACCTGACGCGGATTCAGGCCAAGCCCGACGCCGAGAAACACCACCAGCACCAGAAAAATACCCAACGGAACCAGATAACGTGCCACGATTTTTCCCTTAAGCCGCGACCGCTGCCGGCGCCGCATTCGCCGCCATCGCGCCGACGCGATATCGGCGGTCGACAACGGCCAGCAGTCCGCCCAGGGCCATCAGCAGACAGCCGCCCCAGATCCAGTCAACGAAGGGTTTGACATAAACACGCACGGTCCAGGCGTTTTCTCCAACAGATTCACCGAGCGCAACATAAAGATCCCTTGTGAATCCCGGGTCAATCGCCGCCTCGGTCATCGGCATGCGCTGCGCAAGATAAATGCGTTTCTCAGGGTGAAGGGTCAGCAGGGTTTTGCCGTCGCGGATTACGGTCAGCGTGCCCCGGGCTGCAATGTAATTCGGACCCTGCACATCCTTCACACCATCGAAACGGATGTCATAACCAGCAGCAGCAACGCTCTCGCCGATTCCCATGCGCACATCCAGCTCGGATTCGTAACCCTTGACCAGGGTGACGCCGACGATAAATACCGCAACGCCACAATGCGCCAGCAGCATGCCGTAGTAACCGGCAGGTTGTACGCGCAGCCTTGCCAGCCACGAACCGGCAACGCCCGATTGAAGTCGAGCATGCAGATTGATCGCTGCGGTGACCACGATCCACACTGCCAGCAACAGACCGAAGGCCACCATCGGCTTCCAGCTGCCCAGCGTAAACGGCAGCAGCAATGCCGTCGCGAGGCTGATGCCGAAGGCCCAACGCACACGCTTGAGCAGTTCGGGCAACGCGGCCTGCTTCCAGCGCGCCAGCGGCGCAATACCCATCAGGAACAGCGCCGGCGTCATCAGCGGCACGAACACCGCCTCGAAATACGGTGGCCCGACCGACAGTTTGCCGAGGCCCAGCGCGTCAAGGAACAGCGGATACAGGGTGCCCAGCATGACTGAACCGGCGGCCGCCATCAGCAGCACGTTATTAGTCAGTAGCAGTGACTCACGTGAAACCGTATCGAAGCTGCCGCCGCCGCGCACGGTCGGCGCACGCCAGGCGAAAAGCACCAGCGATCCGCCAACAACAAGCACCAGAAAAGCGAGGATGAAAATACCGCGCTTGGGGTCGGTCGCGAACGCATGCACCGAAGTCAGTACGCCGGAACGCACAAGGAAGGTGCCCAGCAGCGACATCGAGAAGGCGCAAATCGCCAGCAGAACGGTCCAGATGCGGAAGCTGCCGCGTTTTTCGGTAACAACCAGCGAATGCATTAGCGCGGTGCCGACCAGCCAGGGCATAAAGGACGCATTTTCCACTGGGTCCCAGAACCACCAGCCGCCCCAGCCCAGTTCATAGTAAGCCCACCAGCTGCCTAAACCGATGCCGATGGTCAGGAACATCCAGGCCACAGTCGTCCACGGCCGCGACCAGCGCGCCCAGGCCGCGTCGAGCCTGCCGCTGAGCAGTGCTGCCATCGCAAACGCGAATGCCACGGAGAATCCGACGTAGCCCATGTACAGCATGGGCGGATGCAGCACCATACCCGGATCCTGCAGCAGGGGATTGAGGTCGCGTCCTTCGGCAGGGCCCGGGAACAGCCGCTCGAAGGGATTGGACGCAAACAGCGTAAATGCCAGGAAGCCGATGCTGACCAGCGACATCACGCCGAGCACGCGGGCGCTCATTGTGTCCGGCAGGTGATCACTGAAAAAACTGACCGCTACCATCCACAGCGACAGCATCAGTAACCACAGCAGCAGGGAGCCTTCGTGTCCGCCCCACACGGCCGCCACCCGGTACTGCAGCGGCAATGACGTATTGGAATGATTGGCAACATAGGCAACCGAGAAGTCGTTGGTGACAAAGGCATAGGTCAGCGCGGCAAAAGCAATCATCACGAACAGACACTGCCCCCTTGCGGCCGGTCGCGCGAAACCGATCCAAGTTTGTTTGCCTGCGGCCGCGCCGAGCAGCGCGAGCGGACCACCGGCCAAAGCCATGCAGAACGCGATGATCAATGCAAAGTGGCCGAGCTCCGGAATCATTGCTTCTTGCCTCCATGGGCTTTTTCGAGTGCAGCGGCCGCCTCGGGCGGCATGTAGTTTTCATCGTGCTTGGCCAGCACCTGCTCGGCGCGGAACACGCCATCCGGCTCCAGCTTTCCCTGCGTGACAACCCCTTTGCCTTCACTGAACAGGTCCGGCAGGATGCCGCGGTAGACCACCTGTATCGTATGTGCGGTATCGGTCACGGCAAAGCGCACGGTCACGCCGTCCTTGTCACGGGCCACACTACCGTTCTGCACCAGCCCGCCCAGACGGAAACTGCGGCCGACGGGCGCCTCCTTACTGGCAATCTGCGAAGGGCTGAAAAAGAACACCAGATTGCTTTGGAAAGCGTTCAGCACCAGCGCCACGGCGCCGCCCAGCGCCAGCAGTGCTGCCGCGATCGCGATAAACCGTTTATGCCGGGGCTTCATACCTTTTCTCCATCGTGCTTTCGCGCAGCCCGTTCAGTGCTGATCAGCGACACCATTTCACCAGCCATGCACAGCAGGGTCACAGCGAACGAGCCCCATACATAGAATCCGTAACCGCCCATCGCCCAGAATTCAGACCAACTGCCCCATTGCATGATGCTCAGACCTCCGCTGCCGCGCGCGGTTCACGCTCGCGAATAATGGAACGCACCCGCAGCAACGCCGCGGCGATGCTGTACATCCAGAACGCCAGCGCCATCAGCAGCATGCCGATGAGCATAGTCGTCGCCATCTTCGGCGCGCTTTTCAGACTGACCGACGCGCCTTGGTGCAGCGTGTTCCACCACACCACCGAAAAATAGATGATCGGAATATTCACCACACCGACCAGCGCCAGCACGGCGCCGGCGCGATCCGCACGGCGCTCGTCCTCGATGGCAGCGGTCAGCGACAGAAATCCGATATACAGAAACAGCAGGATCAATTCCGAAGTCAGGCGCGCATCCCAGACCCACCAGGTGCCCCATGTCGGCTTGCCCCACAAGGCGCCGGTCCACAGCGCCAGAAAGGTGAACATCGCTCCGGTCGGTGCCAGCGCCCTGGCCATCATCCCCGACAGCCGCGTGTTGAACACCAGACCGGCGCCGGCCCACCCCGCCATCACCAGATAGATGAACATCGACATCCAGGCTGCAGGAACATGGATGAAGATGATGCGGTAGGACTCACCCTGCTGAAAGTCGGTCGGCGCCACAAAAAAGGCCACATACAGACCGACGATCGAGAGCAACAGCGATGACGCCAGAAACCACGGCATCATGCGCCCGGCCAGCGGATAAAAGCTGTGGGGTGAAGAAAACTTGAACCAGTTGATCGCAGACAAGACGGTTACCGGGTTTATGAATAAGTGTCGCGAATTTCAGTTTCTGACAGGTATCACCGCCCCGGCATCATAAGCCAT
Organism: Betaproteobacteria bacterium; assembly: GCA_947465215.1. Taxonomy (GTDB): domain Bacteria; phylum Pseudomonadota; class Gammaproteobacteria; order Burkholderiales; family SG8-41. The sequence continues at coordinate 9,950 of CANHZX010000025.1, forward strand.
TGCGATGCGCAGTTTCGGATGCGGGACGATAGAACAGGGACACATTCTATCTCCATGATTTAAATCAAGTTTAATTCAAGAAATCGCTTACTCCAGCGAAATGCGTAATGCCAGCGCTGCGGCCAGGGGCGCCAGCGCCAGACTGGCCAGCAATAAAGCGCCGAGGATCGAAAAATGCGGGGTCACCGCAAGCCCGGAAGCAAAAGCGCCGCTCGCCGCCGCGCCAAACACCAGCACGGGGATGTACAGCGGCAGCACCAGCAAGGCCAACAGCACGCTGCCGGCGCGCAGACCGACCGTCAGAGCAGCACCAATCGAACCGATCAGGCTAAGTACTGGCGTGCCCAGCAGCAGGGCCCCGCTCAGCACGGCAATCTCATCGCCCTCGAGACCGAACTGCAAGCCCATCAGCGGCGACAGCAGTACCAGTGGCAGACCGCTGGTCAGCCAGTGTGCGAAAACCTTGCCGGTAACCACCAGCCATAAAGGCTCTGCCGCCAGCAGCATCTGCTCGAGCGTTCCATCCAGATGATCCGCGGCAAACAAACGGCCCAGAGACAGCAACGTCGCCAGCAATGCCGCCACCCACAGCACACCGCTGGCCATCAGCCGCAGCGTTGAAGGTTCCGGACCGACGCCCAGCGGAAACAGGCTGACGACAATCACGAAAAAGAACAGTGATGACAGTGCATCGGAACGCCGGCGCCAGGCAATGCGCAGATCTCTTTGAACAATGCGTGTCCAGATGGTCATGGCTATACCGGTATGCTGATCGAGTGCAGCGCAGCCACAACGGAAAACGGCTGATGACTGGTCATCACCACCACGGCGCCGGCCGCGAGGCGCGTATCAATCAGCGACAGCACGCGATCCATGGCATCGGTATCGAGTGCGGCGAGCGGTTCGTCGAGCACCCACAGTGCAGCGTTGCTGTCCGGCAGCGCCAGACGGGCCAGTGCGACGCGCCGGCGTTGCCCTTGGGACAGCATGCGTACCGGCAGATGGGCGAATTTACCCAGGCCCAGACGGTCCAGCGCGTCCCGCGCCGCGCCTGCTGTGATATCGATTCCCGAGAGCGCCGCGGCAAACATCAGATTTTCCTCGGCGGTAAATTCATCTTTGACGCCGGGCAGATGACCGATGTAACGCAGTTCACGCCAGTAGTCTTCGCGCTGCTGCCGGATCGGTGCGTCGCGCCACAATACTTCGCCGCCGCTGGGCAGCAACAGGCCGCAGAGAATGCGCAGCAGGCTGGTTTTGCCGGCACCATTGGCGCCGGTAATCCGCAGCAAAGTACCGCCCGGCACCGCAAACGAGATGTTCTCAAATAGTTGCCGTCCGCCACGGACGCATTGCAGGCTTTGTGCGGCTAGCATGCCGTCACCTCAGCCATGATGACGCCCCCTGCCGGCGTAAATCCAGCGTGCCAGCGGCGCCATCACGCCGAATATGCCGATGCTGGCAAAGGCCAGCCCCCAGGCGGTGACACTCTGGTTGCCGCCCGCGAAATCGAGTGTCATGCCGAACACCAACGGCGCCATGAATGCAGTGCTGAATCCGAGAAAGGAATAAACCGCCATCATCGACCCGCGCATTTCCGGCGGCGTACTGGCCACGGCCCCCGAAGTCAGGGCGCCCGAGTCGCCCAGCATCGCACCGTAATGCACCATCATCAGCAGCACCACAACATACCAGGGCCAGGCCGCCGCATAGCCGATCAGACAGGCAATCAGTCCCGACAGCGTCATGAACAGGAAGATGATGCGCTGGCGACCGAAACGCAGCGCCATCTCGTTGCCCGTGACGCTGAACACCGGACCCAGCATGTTGATCATCGCCGCCAGCGTCGCTGCACTCAACGCCATCGGCGCATCCGCCGGCTGCAATGTCGCGCAGAACACCAGAAAGGCAACCATCCATGAGCGCTGTCCGAACAATTCATAGTTGTGCACAGCGTAGCCGATGACATACGGCAAAGTCTTGCGATTGCGCAAAACCGGACGGAAATCGAGCAGCGCCGTGGTGTGATGCTCCGCGGCCCGCACACGCCCCATCGGCACCGCCAGCGTAACCACCATTCCGGCCAGCAGCGGCCCGACGGCGCCGAACCAGAATGCCCACTGCCATCCCAGTGTGGCACCGAGTTTGCCGGCCACCAGAATGGAAATCGTCGATCCCACGCCGAAGCTGGCGGTATAAAACGCCGTTGCCCGTGACTGCGCAGCGCCTTCCAGATGATCGGTCAGAGCCTTGAGTCCCGGCATGTAAGTGCCGCCGAGCGCGGCGCCGATCAGGAACTGGGCCAGGGCAGCGCTCCAGAATCCCTGGCCCAGTGCAGCAAAGGTGGCGGCACCGATACTGCCGACAATGCAGGCCATCAGATAGATGCGGCGCGAATCCATGCGATCGGTCAGGCTGGTCAGCACCGGCACCGACACCATGTATCCCGCAAACAGGAATCCGCTGATCGCCCCGGCCTCGGAATTGGACAAGCCCCAGGCGCGCTGCAATTGCGGCAACAGTGTCGTGTACGCGGCGAAACCGGTCATCGACAGCGCCTCGGCCAGACACATGATGAAAGTCAGTCGCGCCGCAGAATGTTTGCGGGCGCTCATGGTTTACACCGCCCCGGCATCGCGCAGCAACTTGGCAATGGCTTCAGCCATGCGCCGGTAACCGTCGGCATTGGGATGGATGGGATCGGATTTCAAATCCGGTTTGTAGAGCACGCTAGTGACAATCTTGCCTTCGTAGGGAATGCCGAATTCCTTCGCCAGTTTTTCGTAGAATTCCGGCGCGCTGGTGATCAGTCCCGGCGCCGGCACGCCGACAAGGACTGCATCCAGACCACGGCCGCGGATTTCTTTCAGCATCGCCCGCAGATTGGCTTCGATGGCCGCGGGAGATCCTTTGCGCAGCATGTCATTCCCCCCGAGGCAAACAATCACCAGCCGGGGCTGATGCTCATCGAGGGCGCCCGGCAGACGTTGCAATCCGCCTGCAGTCTGCTCGCCCGGAACACCGGCGCGAACCACGTTACGGCCCAGCAATTGCGACAGGACCGCCGGATAACTCTCCTCGGCTTTGGCGCCCGTGCCATAGGTTAGGCTGTCGCCGAAGGCCAGCACCACATCCGTCGCCGCCAGCTTGGCTACTTTCGGCGTACTGCCGCCACAGCCCCCCAGCAGCAGGGCCGTCGTGATGACCACGATCAGCCAGCGTTTCATGCGCGCTTTTCCTTCATCCGACCGCTTTTGAAATCACGGATGATTTCGCGCGCCGCATTGCGCCCGGGCAATCCGGTGACCCCGCCACCGGGATGCGTGCCGGAACCGCAGAGATACAGTCGATTCACCGGCGAGCGGTAGTCCCCATGGCCCAGCACCGGCCGCGCGCTCCACAACTGGTCGAGCGTCAGTGCGCCGTGGAAAATATCCCCGCCGGTCAGACCGAAGTCACGCTCAAGATCCAGTGGCGAGAGGATTTTCCGGGCAATCACTGCATCCTTGAAATTCGGTGCGTATCGCGTCACGGTGTCGATCACATGATCGGCGGCCTGCTCGCGGATTTCATCCCAGGACAGGCCGTTGGGCAGCTCGGGACTGAAGTGCTGGCAGAACAGACTGGCGACATGCTGGCCGGCAGGCGCGAGGCTGTCATCGACCGTCGAAGGGATCAGCAATTCCACCACCGGCGCGCGCGAGCATCCGTAGGTGCGCGCATCAAAATAAGCCTGCTCCATATAGCCCAGCGACGGCGCAATGATGATGCCGGACTGGTGATGCTGTGCAACGTCGCTGCCCGGCAGGCAATTGAAATCCGGCAGCTCGTTGAGCGCAACATTCATGCGGAAGGTCGCCGATCCGCATTTCCAGGCCTGCATACGCCGGCGGAAATCGGCGTCCAGCGCCGGCGCGTCAATCAGCTTGAGATACAGCAGCTTGGGATTGACGTTGGCAGCCACACAGCGCGCCTCAATGACACGTCCGTCTTTGAGCTGCACGCCCTGGGCACCGCGGGAATCAACGCAGACATTGACGACTTCGGCACCGGTATCGATATGCACGCCGCGGGCACGGGCTTCAGCCGCCATCGCCTGGGTGATGGCGCCCATGCCGCCAACGGCATGGCCCCAGACGCCGCGTTTGCCGTTCACTTCACCGAACACATGATGCAGCAGGACATAAGCGGTGCCGGGCGCGTAAGGACTGGCAAAGTTGCCGACTATGGCGTCGAAGCCCAGCGCGGCCTTGATCGGCGCCGACTCAAACCAGAAATCCAGGACATCACCGGCACTTTTGGTGAACAGGTCCAGCACATCGCGCCGGGCTGCCATGTCGAGTTTCTTGAACCGCCTCGCGGTCTTTATTGCCGACAGGAAGTCGCCGATACCGCCGCCGACATTGGGCGGCGTTTCCAGCGACAACTCGCGCAACACATCCGCCACGCGATCCAGCATGGCGTAGTACGCCGGCAGCCTTGCGGCATCAGCGGACGAAAAACGCGCCACCTCGGCCTGGGTCGATTGCAGGGACCCGCCCACCTTCAGGTAGTCGGTGTCCGACAGCGGTAAAAAATTGGAGATCGGCCGCTCCAGGATACGCAGACCGTGTTCAGCCAGACGCAGGTCGCGAATGACCTGCGGATTGAGCAGGCTGACCGTATAGCTGGCGGTGGAATTGCGGAATCCGGGGTGAAACTCCTCGGTGACCGCGGCACCACCGACCACGGACCGGCGCTCGATGACGCGCACCTTGAGTCCGGCGGCGGCGAGATAACAGGCGCAGGTCAGGCCATTGTGGCCGCCACCGACGATCAGTACATCGCAGGCTACGGGTGGGGGCATGGGAAACGGGCTGCTTGCGTGAACGAAAATGGCGCGCCCGAGACGATTCGAACGTCCGACCCCTGCCTTCGGAGGGCAGTACTCTATCCAGCTGAGCTACGGGCGCGTTGCGGGGTAGATTCTACCATGCCCCCCGGTGACGCCGTTTTACCGGGCATGGCATTGCCGATATAATTCGCGCTTTCCAGAAGCTCCGGGATCTCGCAATGAGCGAACACCATCAGACGGAACATTACTCCCCGATCAAAACGCCCAAGCAGTTGGCGATTGTCGTCACGCTGGCCTTTATCGTGCCCGTTGTCGTCATCATCGTGCTGGCCCAGTTCGCTGCAGGCAGCAAAAAATCAACGGCTTCGCCTGCGGCGCAGGAAGAAGCGGTGGCCAAACGACTCAAGCCCGCCGGCGAAGTCATCATCTCGGCCAGCGGTAGCGCACAACAGCTGCGCGACGGCAAAACGGTTGTTGAAACCGCCTGCGCGGCCTGTCACGCCACCGGCGCCATGAACGCGCCGAAAATCGGCGACAAAGCCGCCTGGGGCAAGCTGACCTCTCGCAGCCTCGAAGCACTGACTGCCAGCGCCATCAAAGGCGTGCGCCAGATGCCGGCACGCGGCGGAAACCCCGATCTTGCCGATGTCGAAATCGCCCGCGCCATTGTTTACATGGCCAATCAGGGTGGCGCGAACTGGAAAGAACCGGCAGCACCGGCGGTAGCCCCTGCCGCTGCGCCCGCAGTTGCAGCTGCACCGACCGCCGTTGCTGCGGCAGCGACCGGAAGCGATGCCGGCAAAGGCAAGAGCGTTTACGAATCCAGCTGTGCCGCCTGCCACGCGGCGGGTGTCGCGGGCGCGCCGAAAACCGGCGACAAGGCCGCCTGGGCACCCCGCCTGAAAACCGGCAAGGATGCACTGTATGCATCCGTGATCAAAGGTAAGGGCGCAATGCCGGCTAAAGGTGGCAATGCTTCGGCGTCTGATGCTGACCTCAAGGCTGCGGTCGATTACCTCACGGGACTTGCCAAGTAATCACCCACGGCCCGCAGATGCATGATTTCAAGGCGCAGCGCTGCTGCGCCTTTTTTCTTTGATCCGGCGGACTCATGGCCACTTACGCGATCGGCGACATTCAGGGGTGTTACGACGAGCTGCGGCGGCTGCTCGACAAGGTCGCATTCGACACCTCGCGTGACACGCTGTGGATCGCCGGCGATATCGTCAACCGCGGTCCGCAGACGCCGGCGGTGCTGCGTTATCTGCGCAGTCTCGGCGACCGTGCCGCTGTCATTCTGGGCAACCATGACCTGCATCTGCTGGTAGTCGCTGCAGGCATACGGAAACCTCACCGCGGCGACACGCTGGACGAACTGCTGTCCGTACCCGACTGCGATGAGTTGCTTGACTGGCTGCGCCATCAGAAGCTGATGCATGCCGGCACCGGATACGCCATGGTTCACGCGGGTTTACTGCCGCAGTGGACCGTCGCCCAAGCCCTGTCGCTGGCCGCTGAAGTTGAAGCGGTTCTGCAGGGCCCGGACTACGGCGATTTCCTGCAACACATGTACGGCAATGAACCGCTGCGCTGGCATGACAGTCTGACCGGTTACGACCGGCTGCGCGTCGTGGTCAATGCGATGACCCGGCTGCGTCTGTGCACCCCTGACGGAACGATGGATTTTTCTCACAAGACCGGCCTGCACGGCATGCCGACCGGCTACATTCCCTGGTTTGACGTACCGAATCGGGCCAGCCGAGGTACGCCGCTGATTTTCGGACATTGGGCAGCGCTGGGTTTGCTGCTACGGCGCGATCTGCTGGGCATCGATTCCGGCTGTGTCTGGGGACGCCAGCTCACAGCGGTCCGGCTGGAAGATCGGCAGGTTTTTCAGTGCGAGTGCACCGGCCTCAGCGGCTCAGGCGACTAGCAATGGCGGCATGCGCGGCATCGGCCAGGGCGCGGCGATGCGGAACATCCCCCGATAGCAGCGGCAGAAAATGCAACTGCACAGCGATTTTCCGCAGCGCGCTGATCTGCAGCAGGGATTGCCATAGAGTCTTGTCGCCGTCAAAAGCAGCCTCCGTACACAACGAGCCGTCGCCGTGCGTGAACCGCAAGGCCACCGGCTGCACGACGGCGTCTGCGATCAGCGCAGGCTGCATCAGGGAACTGTGAAACCGCAGAATCTGCGTGCCGTCACTGGTGGTGCCTTCTGGAAACACCGCTACAACATCGCCTTCCAGCATAGCTTCCGCGATCAGCCGGTTGACACGCGCGGTATCGCTGCGCCGTCCACGTTCGATGAACAGCGTGCCGGTTTTTGCGCTCAGCCAGCCGATGAACGGCCAGCGGCGGATTTCGGATTTAGCGACAAAGCGCATCGGAATGGCCGAGTTCAGCGCAAAAATGTCCAACCAGGAAACGTGGTTGGACACCAGCATCAGCGGCCGCGCCCGGACAGGCGCATCGTGCACATGCACCTGAACGCCGAGAATATGCATCAGCGCAGCCGACCATTTGCGGATTTCCTGCCGGCGCCGCGTTCTTGAATAAAACGGAAACAGCAGCGTGGAAATCAGAAGCCCCCGCAATAAATGCAAAAAAACGCGTACGAGGCGCAGGCAGCGCATTACCGACGAAGTTGTTTCATAACCTCTCATGGCAGCCATTATAGGGTGGCGCAGCGCGCCGGCTGTCAGGATCGCAGGAAATGCCTGGCGTAACGCGCACTCATCCGGGACAACGGCAGCAGCATCAGCAGATCGGCAGTGTTGAAATCAGGATCCCAAGCCGGTGCGCCGCAGACGTAAGCGCCGGCACGAAGATACCCTTTGACCAGCGCGGGGGGCTGCACATCGACATCACGGCTCAGTGCAGCGAGCGGCAGCTCGCAACGCGGAAACACGCGGTATTCCGCGGGCGACAGATGATTGCGGACCAGCCTGCGATAAATGCTCGCCGCCGCACAGCCGCCATCGGCCATGCTCAATGAAGCGCAGCCGATCAGATGACGGTAATCATGGCGTTCGGCAAACGCCACGAGTCCCGACCAGAGCAGCGCGATCGTGGTGCCGGTGCGGTAATCGGGATGCACGCAGGAACGGCCGATTTCGACCGTGCTGTCGCGCAGATGCTGAATGCGGGTCAGGTCAAATTCACCATCGGCGTAAAAACTGCCGATCTCGCGCGCTTTCCGTCCCGGCAACAGCCGGTAGGTGCCGACCACTTCGCCGCTGCCGGTGTCGCGTACAAGAAGATGCTGGCAATGAGCGTCATACAAATCGCAGTCGATGCCGAGTGCGGCACCCGGCACACGGGCACCCATTTCTTCAGCAAACACGCGGTAACGCAGGCGCTGCGCTTCCAGGACTTCTGCAGAACTGCGCGCAAACGAAACCGCCAGTCCCGCACCGGCGCCGGTGCGGTCTTCCGCGACTTCAATGGTTTGGTCGAGCATCAGGCCTCTCCGTCGTTTTATTGGACGGATTCGAGGCTAAAGCCGGAGAATGACAGTGCTGTTAAGAACCGGTTAAAAATCGGTTACAGAGGGAACGGCCCGGGGGCAAATCCTCAGTGAGTGACGCGGGAAGTGCGGCCGTCGGAAAGAATGCGCACGCGGTCACCGGCTTTAAATGCCTCGTCGGCTTCCTGCACGATGGCAACCAAAGCGCCGCTGTCGAGTTTGACAGTGACTTCAATACCATTGCGCCGGGTCGTCCCCTGCTCAATGGCCTGACCGGCGACACCGCCGGCCACCGCACCCAGCACCGCTGCAATATCGGAACCGCGACCGCCGCCGACCGTGCTGCCTGCGATTCCGCCGACCACCGCACCTGCTGCCGGACCGACAATGCTCCGGGTTCCTTCGATCTGCACCGGGCGCACGCTTTCCACGACACCCATGCGTACATTCTGTTCGCGCCGCACTTCGTCACGGGTATAGGAACCGCCACCGAGTCCTTCCGCACAACCGGCGAGAACTGCCAAGGCCAGCAGCGCTACCGCAATCCGATTCTGTTTATTCATGTCCGTATCTCCCATCACCACAGTTTCATGTTGAAAGCCCGGTGGAAACGGTCGGCAATCTCGTCCCGCCCGATCCGGTGATTCTGGCCGCCGCGGAACGCGATCTTGAGCGACCCCATCAGCGACGCCAGGCGTCCGGTCATTTCCCAGTCCGCCCCGCTGGCCAGACCATACAGCAAGCCACCGCGGAACGCGTCGCCACAACCGGTGGGATCGAGAACGGCATCAGGATTAACGCTGGGGATCTCAATCTGTTTACCGCCGGTATGCACAACGGCACCCTTCGCTCCCATTGTGACCACAATTGCCTTGACGAGTTTCGCCAAGTCATCAAGTTTCTTGCCCGTGCGCTCCTGCAGCATCTGCGCTTCATAGTCATTGACCGTGACATAGTCGGCGAGACGCACGAATTCCTCGAGTTCCTGTCCGCCGAACATCGGCATCCCCTGACCCGGGTCGAAAATGAAGGGAATCCCGGCGTCGTGAAACTCGCGTGCATGCTGGATCATGCCATCGCGGCCGTCAGGTGCAACGATGCCCAATTTCACGCCCTTGGCATCACCAACATGGTTCTGGTGTGAGTAATTCATCGCACCAGGATGGAAAGCGGTGATCTGGTTGTCATCGAGATCGGTCGTAATGAATGCCTGGGCAGTAAAACTTCCGGGAACCACCTGGACATGGTCCTGCGACAGACCGAGCCGCTGCAGCCGTTCATCGTACGGCGCGAAGTCGTCGCCGACGGTGGCCATGATGCGTGCGTCCCCGCCGAGCATCTGCAGCGTGTAGGCAATGTTGCCGGCACAGCCGCCGAACTCGCGGCGCATGTCGGGTACAAGAAAAGCCACGTTGAGAATGTGCAACTGGTCCGGAAGAATGTGATTTTTGAAACGGTCGTGGAACACCATGATGGTGTCGTAAGCCATCGAACCGCAGATCAGGGTAGACATCGATTGAAACCTTGGGGTGGGAAATGAGTCCGGATTATAACAACCCCCCTGCTCTGCCACCGGGTCACTGTCGTACTGCGACGACGCCTTGGAATTCCCGCTCTGCCTGCCGCATAATCCGCTGATCCGGGGCAACTGCAGCGCTCCGCCATAAAACAACTTTAAGCGAGGAACAGCACCATGCTCCAGGAATTCAAACAATTCGCGATGCGCGGTAATGTCGTCGACATGGCTGTCGGCATCATCATCGGCGCTGCTTTCGGCAAGATCGTCGAGTCGCTGGTCAAGGATCTGATCATGCCGCCGATCGGCATGCTGCTGGGCAAAGTCGACTTTGCCAATCTGTTTGTCGTGCTGCGCGAAGGCAGCAACCCCGGCCCTTACCTCAGCGTCGACGCCGCACAAAAAGCCGGCGCAGTGACTTTCAACTATGGCGTGTTCATCAACACCTGCATCAGTTTCATCATCGTCGCCTTTGCAGTGTTCATGCTGATCCGTGCCATCAACCGGCTGA
>CANHZX010000026.1 GCA_947465215.1 Betaproteobacteria bacterium
CCAGCTTGTCGCGGATGCAGCGGCCGTTGACGAAAAAATACTGCGCATCGCGGGTGCCGCGTGCGTGCGATGGCGCGCTGATCGCGCCACGGATGGCGATCTGGCCGCCGGATTCATCGACTTCCAGCGCGCCGTTGCCGAAATCATCACCAAGAACTGCAGCAACACGTGCGGCCAGCTGCTGCGGTTTGACCTGCAGCCGGGCGCGTCCGTTGTGGGTCAGCGAGAAAGCGACGTCTGGGCGGGACAGGGCAATGCGGCGAAAGGCTTCTTCGCAATGTGCGAACTCGGTTTGCTCCGACTTGAGGAATTTGCGCCGTGCCGGTGTGTTGAAATACAGCTCGCGCACATCGATGCGTGTGCCACGGGGCAGTGTCGCCGGTTCCGGGGCGGTCAGCGTCGGGCCTTCCGACGCAACGCGCCAGGCGTGACGATCGTCGGCGCGGCGGCTGGTCAGTTCCATGCGTGATACCGAGGCGATGCTGGCCAGCGCTTCACCGCGGAAGCCGAGGCTGCCGACATGTTCCAGATCGTCGAGAGAGGCGATTTTGCTGGTGGCATGGCGGGCCAGCGCCAGCTTGAGATCATCGCGGTCGATACCGCTGCCGTCATCGGTGACCGAGACCAGCTTCACGCCCCCGGCGGCCAGCTCGACGCTGATCGCCTGCGCGCCGGCATCGAGGCTGTTTTCCAGCAATTCTTTCAATGCGGATGCGGGGCGCTCAATGACTTCGCCCGCGGCGATCTGATTGATGAGGAGTTCGGGTAAAACACGTATCGCGGACATCTGCGGATTATAAAGGCTGCAGAGGGCTGTCAACGGTCCGGGCGTCCCCCGATATCCCTGTCTGCAGGTCATGTTGCTACGGGCCGGTGACCGTGTTTTTACCTTATAATCAAAACCATATCGCAATGCGCCAGTTGATGCTCAAGTTGAAACGCAATATTAATCCGGGCAGCCCTGCGCCCATGGCGTCCATTAGCCTGGCTGATCTATCTCAATATCCAGTATCCAGAACCTTTCAATATCCAGTTCCAGTGCCAACAGAGCAATAAATAAAGGGGAATCCATGCCTCAGATCATTGGTGTGCCGAAAGAAACCGCGGCCGGCGAAAAACGCGTTGCGACCGTGCCGGAAGTCGTTGAGAAGCTGATCAAGCTTGGCTTCAAGGTCATGGTGCAGTCGGGTGCCGGTGATGCTGCCAACTGCAGCGATGACACCTATCGTGCTGCCGGTGCTGAGATTGCAGCGAGCGCTGCCCAGTTGTGGTCCGGTTCCGACATTGTGTTCAAGGTTGGTGTTCCGACGGCGGAAGAAGTCGGCTTGTTGCGTGAAGGCGGTACCCTGATCGGCTTTGTCTGGCCGGCGCAGAACCCGGAGCTAATGCAGCAGCTGGCGGCGAAGAAGGCCACCGTGCTGGCCATCGACTCGCTGCCGCGGGTGCTGTCCCGCGCACAGAAGATGGATGCACTGACTTCGCAGGCCGGTGTTGCCGGCTACCGCGCCGTCATCGAGGCGGCCAACGCCTTCGGCCGTTTTTTCAACGGCCAGATCACTGCGGCGGGCAAAGTACCGCCGGCCAAGGTGTTCATCGCCGGTGCCGGTGTTGCCGGCCTCGCTGCCATCGGCACCGCGGCCGGTCTTGGCGCCATCGTGCGCGCCAACGACACGCGTGCCGAAGTCGCTGACCAGGTGGTATCGCTGGGCGGTGAATTCGTCAAAGTCGATTACGAAGAAGAAGGTTCCGGCGGCGGCGGTTACGCCAAAGTGATGAGCGAGGGTTTCCAGAAGGCCCAGCGCGAGATGTACGCCAAACAGGCGAAGGAGGTGGACATCATCATCACTACCGCGCTGATTCCCGGCAAGCCCGCGCCCCGGCTGATCACCGCCGAGATGGTGCAGAGCATGAAACCGGGCAGCGTCATCGTCGACATGGCAGCGGAACGCGGCGGCAACTGCGAACTGACGGAAGCCGGTAAAACGGTGGTGAAGCACGGCGTCACCATCGTCGGCTACACCGATCTGAATTCGCGTCTCGCCAAGCAATCGTCAACGCTTTACGCGACCAATTTGTTCCGCCTTACCGAAGAACTTTGCAAGACCAAGGATGGCGTCATTAACGTCAATATGGAAGATGATGCGATCCGCGGCCTGACGGTGGTCAAGGAGGGCGGCATCACTTGGCCGCCACCGCCGATCCAGTTACCGGCTGCGGCACCGAAGCCTGCGGCTGCTGCGGTCAAGCAGGCAGAGAAGAAAGGGCATGGTCACGGCGGCAGCAGCGAGCCGATGCCGGCGCAGACGCTGGCGATTGTTTTTGGTCTCGGCGCGCTGGCCTTCTGGTTTGTCGGCGCCTATGCGCCACCGGCATTCCTCAATCACTTCACAGTCTTCGTGCTCGCCTGTTTTGTCGGCTATATGGTGGTCTGGAACGTCACGCCGGCGCTGCACACGCCGCTAATGAGTGTGACCAATGCGATCAGCAGCATCATCTGCATCGGCGCGCTGGTACAGGTGGCACCGCTTGCTGTGGAGACTGCCGGAACGCGGCCTGCCGCTTGGATTCTCGGCCTTGCGGTGTTCGGTATCGTGCTGACCACGATCAATATGTTCGGCGGATTCGCAGTGACCCGCCGCATGCTCGACATGTTCCGGAAATAGGAGACCGATAATGTCATTCAGCCTTGTCACGGTCGCCTACATCGCCGCCACCATTCTGTTCATTCTCAGTCTCGGCGGGCTTTCCCATCCCGAAACCTCGCGCCGCGGCAACCTCTACGGCATCATCGGCATGGCCATCGCCGTGCTGGCCACGGTCTTCGGGCCGCAGGTCACTGCGCACGGTTATGCCTGGATCATCGGTGCGATGGTTGTCGGCGGTTCGATCGGCCTCTACGCTGCGCGCACCGTCAAGATGACGCAGATGCCCGAACTGGTCGCGCTGATGCACAGCCTCGTCGGTCTTGCGGCTGCTCTGGTCGGTTTTGCCACCTATATTGATCCTGCGGTGACCAGCAGTCTCAGCGGCGCAGAAAAAGTAATTCATGAAATCGAGATCTATATCGGCATCCTGATTGGTCTGGTCACGTTTTCCGGATCGCTTATTGCTTTCGGGAAGCTGTCGGGCAAGATTGGCGGTAAGCCGCTGCTGCTGCCTGGCCGCCACGCGATCAACCTGATCGGACTGCTGGTGGTGATTTATTTCGGCGCGAAATTCATTCATGCCGATACAGTCGATGCCGGAATGCTGCCGCTGATCGTGATGTCGGTTATTTCCCTGCTCTTCGGCATTCATATGGTCATGGCCATCGGCGGCGCCGATATGCCGGTCGTGGTGTCGATGCTCAACAGCTACTCGGGTTGGGCGGCCGCAGCCACCGGCTTCATGTTGTCCAACGACCTGCTGATCGTCACCGGCGCGCTGGTCGGTTCCAGCGGCGCGATCCTGTCCTACATCATGTGCAAGGCGATGAACCGTCACTTCATCAGCGTCATTGCCGGCGGTTTCGGCGGTGGTGCGCCGGCTCCGGCTGCTGCTGCAGGCGCTGCAGCCCAGCCTCAGGGTGAAGCGGTGCCGGTCAGTGCATCGGAAACCGCCGAACTGCTGCGTGAAGCCAAGAACGTGATTATCGTTCCGGGTTACGGCATGGCGGTGGCGCAGGCCCAGCACACGGTTAACGAGATCACCAAGTATCTGCGCGACAAGGGCGTCAATGTGCGCTTCGGCATCCACCCGGTGGCTGGCCGCATGCCTGGCCACATGAACGTGCTTCTGGCCGAAGCCAAGGTGCCTTACGACATCGTGCTGGAGATGGATGAACTCAACGAGGATTTCCCCGACACCGACGTCGCGATGGTCATCGGCGCAAACGATATCGTCAATCCGGCCGCGCAGGATGATCCGACCAGCCCGATCGCCGGTATGCCGGTGCTTGAGGTGTGGAAGGCGAAAACGTCGATCGTGATGAAGCGCAGCATGGCCTCAGGCTACGCCGGCGTCGACAATCCGCTGTTCTACAAAGAAAACAACCGCATGCTGTTCGGCGATGCGAAGAAGATGCTTGATGAAGTGCTTGTTGCGCTGAAAAGCTGATTGCATCCTGACATTAATAAAGCCGCGCCCATGCCGGGTGCGGCTTTTTTTGATCTGCGGGACGGTTATTTTTCTGCGGCCTACGGCGTAGGCAGTGTGTTCTTGTGGAATGCAATGTCGCCATACCAAGCATGGGCATTGTCGCCGGTGTTGTCGGTGTCGGTCATGATGCCGACGGCGGTAACCGGTCCGGGATATTCCCCGAAAGCGCGTTTGTAGTCTTCAACGATATTTCGTGTGACCTCCTGCCAGCTGCCGATGCGGTCGCGTCCGGATTCGGCAACAATCATCTTGATGCGTGAAGTGTGGCGATTGTCGATGACAGTATCCCGGGGTGCACGGTTCTCCCAGATATACATCAGTGTGGCGTAAGGCATCTGCTGGCCGGTGAGCAGGCGCACGTTGTCGAAGAACATGCGGTCGTGAATATTGAGTTTGTCCATGTCACCGCCAAAACTGACCACCAGTCGTACCGGTGAATCCTCAAGGTGTTTCTGCGTGTTGTCGGCTTTCTGGATCAGGTCCTCGACCTTCCAGTGCCAATGCAGCACCGGATAGGTTTGCGGATCGAGTTTGAGCGGATGGATCAGTCCTGACGCTGACGACTCGGCGCGGGCACGCACGACGGTGCGGCCCTGCTCATTAACCAGTTTGTAGGCGGTGGAGCGCTTGAAGCGCGACAACACCCAGGGCTGCCAACCCGGCGGCAGGCTTTCGCCTTCGGGATGGCTGGAGAAGCTGCGCACTTGTGGTAGTGCCACGACTTCGGGCGCTTCCGGCATGACTGAACAGCCGGCGCTGAGCAGCAGCGCGGCGGCAATGGCCGTACTTCTGATTCTGTTCATCTTCCCCCTCCGGGCGTGCGCATTGATGCGCATCTGGATGTTGGTGTCCTTGAGGCCGTATCTTAAGTTAAACCAGCCCCGGGAACATCAGGGATTGTTAGCGACCTGGGCGGGGGCGAGCGGCGGATTCTTCGAGAAATAGCGCTTGATGCCGGCGAAAATCGCGTCGGCCATCCGGTTCTGGTGCACGGGGTCGCGCAATTTGCGCTCCTCATCGGGGTTGCTGATGAAGGCTGTCTCGATCAGGATCGACGGGATGTCAGGCGCCTTCAGCACGGCAAAACCAGCCTGTTCAACATAGTTCTTGTGCAGGCGGTTGATACCGCCCATTTCCTGCAGCACCGCCTTGCCCAGTTTCAGGCTGTCATTGATGGATGCGGTCTGCGACAGGTCGAGCAGTGTCTGCTTCAGATAAGGGTCTTTGATTCCGAGGTTAACGCCGCCGATCAGGTCAGCATCGTTTTCCTGCTTAGCCAGCCAGCGCGCAGCAACCGAGGTGGCGCCGCGCTCCGACAGCGCGAACACCGAGGATCCGTTGGCAGAAGGCTTGACGAAGGCATCGGCGTGTATCGATACAAACAGGTCGGCACGTACGCGGCGCGCTTTTTCCACGCGCATGTGCAGCGGAATGAAAAAGTCGCCGTCGCGGGTCAGTACCGCACGCATATTCGGCTCGGTTTCGATGCGTTCCTTCAGCTTTTGCGCGATCGACAGCGTGACGTTTTTTTCCAGCGTGCCGGCTCGACCACGGGCACCCGGATCTTCGCCGCCGTGGCCGGCGTCGATGACGATGGTGATCAGCCGTTCCGAAGCCGGGCGTGCGGGACGCGCCGCGGGTTTGGCGGCTGGTGCCTCGCTTTTGGCAACGACCGGCGGCGGGCCGACTTCAGGTACTGATAGCGCCGGCGATGGTGTCAGGGTCGGCCCCGGCGCTGCCGCAGGTGTGTCCTGCTCGCCTGATTCGCGACGCTTGAGAAAGGCCAGCAGAGGGTCGGGCGGCGTCAGCGGGTAGATGTCGAGTACCAGCCGGTTGCCGTAACCGGCAATCGGTGCCAGCGCAAACGCTTCGGGTTTGACCTTGGCCTTGAGGTCGAATACCAGGCGGATGGTGCCCGGCTTAAAGCGGCCGGCGCGCACGCCTTTGATATAGGGATCCTCGGCGCTGATCTTGCCGGCGATGTCGGTCAGTGCGGCATTGAGCGCGACATCCTCCAGATCGAGCACCAGACGGTCGGGGTTTTCGAGATTGAACAGCTTGTGGCGGATCGGCTGCTGGGACTCGATGGTGACGCGGGTGTAATCCGGTGCAGGCCAGACGCGGGTCGAACTCACCGTCGTGTCGGCAGCCCAAACCGGGAGCTCGGTCAGTAGCAGCGCGATGCCGCCGAGCAGCGATTGCAGCAACGCATGGAAAAAAAGACGGTACTGCGGCGGGTTTGCCGCAATGGGAGTGACGGGTCTCAGTTTTTCAGCTTGTCGAGACAACGCCTGCCAGCCTCCGTGTGCGCCGTGATCGCCATTGATCGCCCTTGATCAATGGCATGCAATTCAAAGTCCAGATCCGCGGGTGGCAGGTCAGGCGCCTTTTCCGGCCACTCGATCAGGCATACGGACTGCGGGTTGAAGTATTCCCGGAAGCCCGTTTCCTCCAGTTCCTGCGGATCAAGGAACCGATAAAAATCAAAGTGATACAAGTATAACCTAGAAAAATTGTAAGGTTCAAGCAAGGTAAAGGTCGGGCTTTTGACCCGGCCTTCATAACCCAGGCCGCGCAGGACCCCCCGGACCAGGGTGGTTTTGCCGGCGCCAAGGTCGCCGCGCAGGTGTACCGTCATGCCGGGTTCGAGCAGCGGCGCGAGCACCCGGCCCAGTGCCAGCGTCTCTTCTTCGGAGGCCAGTTGCAGCGTGCGTTTATGATGAGGGCTATGCAAAACAGTGCAGTTCAGAAAATAGTCGATTGGTCGGCGCTTCGCCGCGACATCGGAAGCTGGGGCGCCGAACTCGGTTTCCAGCAGATCGCGGTCGCCGACTGTGATCTGTCACATGCCGAACCGCGTCTCGCAGAATGGCTGGCGCGGGGCTGGCATGGCGACATGGATTATATGGCACGGCATGGCGTCAAACGTTCCCGTCCCGCGGAACTAGTACCCGGTACGCTACGGGTAATTGCCGTGCGCATGAATTACACGCCCCCCGGGGCCCGGGAAAGCTGGTCCGTTATCAACGATGGCACGCAGGCTTTCATCTCGCGCTATGCGACCGGCCGTGATTATCACAAAGTGTTGCGCAACCGTCTGCAGCGGCTGGCTGAACGCATTCAGGTGGCGGTTGGCGAATACCAGTATCGCGTGTTCACCGACAGCGCACCGGTAATGGAAGTGGCGCTGGCTGAAAAGGCCGGTCTAGGCTGGCGCGGCAAACACACGCTGCTGCTGAATCGCGAGGGCGGGTCGGCGTTTTTTCTTGGCGAGATCTATACCGACCTGCCGTTGCCGTTGGACCCACCGCAGACTGAACACTGCGGAACCTGCACCCGCTGCATCACGGTCTGCCCTACACAGGCGATTGTTGCCCCCTACCAGCTGGAGGCGCGGCGCTGCATTTCCTATCTGACCATCGAGCACAAAGGCAGCATACCGGAGCCGCTCCGACCGCTGATCGGCAACCGTGTTTACGGCTGTGACGATTGTCAGCTGGTCTGTCCGTGGAACCGTTACGCCCAGGTCAGTGCGGAAGCCGACTTTATGGTGCGCAACGGACTGGATGACGTGACACTGGTTGAGCTGTTTTCCTGGGATGCCGGAACATTCGCCGCACGTCTTGCGGGCAGCGCCATCCACCGCATTGGCCATGAGCGATGGCTGCGCAATATCGCCATCGGTCTCGGCAATGCGCCAACCTCGGCTGCAGTGATTGCTGCGCTGCGCACGCGAGCGGACGATCCGTCGGCGCTGGTGCGCGAGCATGTTGTCTGGGCGCTGGCGCGTCACGGCGGGTTATGACCGAGGCGCACTGAATGGGTGTTCCATAAAAAACGCCGGCAATTTGCCGGCGTTTTTTCAATGGCGGTTCGTGGGCGTCTATTGTTCGGGTGCGGCAGCCATTGAGCCGATACGGCGCTGCATTCGCACTGCGGCCTCGATGTTCTGGTAATAACCGGCGACTTGCCCTTTTGGTACAAAACCCAGCGCCTCGTAAAAGCTGCGCGCGGCAAAATTATTGGAGCGCATTTCGACATCAATCTGCTTGATGCCGGCCGTCAGTGCCGATTCCATGATCCATTCGATCATTGCCAGTCCGATACCGCGGCGCTGATGGGCAGGCTGCACCGCGAACAGCGAAAGGTGGGCGCGGGTGTCGCCGAATTCGGTGATCGCGAAACCGGCGAAACGGCCTTCGGTTTCGGCAACCAGTACACAGGTTTCACGGCTGCGCAGCGCGCGGGCGATACGGGTGGGATGCCAGGTCCAGCCACGCAGGCCGACTTCGATCAGGCAGCGCGACATCACAGCGATCTGCTGGATATCGCTGCCGCGGGCAATGCGTAATGTGCAGGGTATTTTTGACAAAAGGGCCGACTCCTGCGTCGCAGTGTAGCCTAATCGCGGATATTTGCGAGATCAGCCGATGCTTGTTATGGGGTCGGCCCTGTGTCGGTGGCGGCTCAGGCGGTTTTGGGAATGAATTTCAGCGCCACGCCGTTATTGCACCAGCGCTGGCCTGTTGGCGCCGGTCCGTCGTCGAAGACGTGGCCGTGGTGGCCACCGCAGCGCGCACAGTGGTATTCAGTACGCGGTGTGAACAGCAGATGGTCTTTTTTGGTCTCGAAGGCGCCCGGGATGGTCGTAAAAAAACTCGGCCAGCCGGTTCCCGACTCGTATTTCATCTCGGAGGTGAACAGCGGCAGGTCGCAACCGGCGCAGGCGAATACGCCGGGACGCTTCTCGCCATTCAGCGGGCTGCTGCCTGGCCGTTCCGTGCCTTCTTCACGCAGTACGTTGTACTGCGCCTTGTCGAGGCGTTTGCGCCATTCGTCGTTGGACAGCTTCAGCACTTCGCTTGCCGCCGGTGCCTTGATGCCGGCTGCGAGCAGGGACCGCCAGTTGTTCTGCATGCCCTGTATTTCCTTCATCGTGCCGACCGGGGCGGCTGCAGCAGTTTGGTAAAAAGTGCCACCGAATGCCGCCAGCGTCAGTCCCTGCAAAAATCCACGTCGTTTCATGATTTCTCCTGTGCCGCCGTCTGACCGCGCCTGTTGCGGAAAATTCCCTGGCGCCGACGGTTATGGCTTGGTCGTGACAATGTATCAGTCCTTACACCAGACCTGAAGACGGGCACCGGATGCGGGATAATGGAGGCCTTTGCTTCTTCCCGATATTCGCATTAATGAAAACCATCCAGATCCACCAGTACGGCGGACCCGAAGTCCTGCAGCGCATCGATGCGCCGGTTCCCGGGGCAGCTCCCGGCAGTGTTTTGGTCCGTGTTCACCATGCCGGCATTAATTTCATGGACATTCACACCCGACAGGGCAAGTATGAAAAATCACGGACCTATCCGGTACGGTTGCCCTGCACGCTGGGCATGGAAGGTGCGGGCGAAGTAGTGACGCTGGGAGAGGGCGTGACGACGCATCGCATCGGAGACCGCGTGGCCTGGTGCATTGTCTGGGGCAGCTACGCTGAATACGCCGTGGTGCCGGCATGGCAGGCGGTGAAGGTGCCGGATGCGGTGCCTCTGGATCTGGCTGCGGCTTCCGTGTTTCAGGGCTACACCGCGCATTATCTGGCGCATGACGTCGGCCAGCTTGGACCTGGGAAAACCTGTCTGGTGCACGCCGCCTCCGGCGGCATCGGCCAGGTACTGATCCAGTTGGCGAAGCGCAGCGGCGCGCGCGTCATCGCGACAACAAGTTCTGCAGAAAAAGCGGCTGTGGCGCGCGAACGCGGCGCCGATCTTGTCGTGTTGTACGACGGCGGTCGTTTTGTCGAGGCGGTGCGCGAGGAGACCGGCGGTCTGGGTGTGGATGTGGTGTTTGATTCCATCGGCAAGACTTCATTGCGCGACAGTTTTCGCGCGGCGCGCACCCGGGGCCTGATCATCAACTACGGCAATGTGTCGGGATCGGTGAAAGATCTCGATCCGCTGGAGCTCGGTGAATCCGGTTCATTGTTCCTGACGCGACCGCGGTTAGCCGATCATTTGCGCAGTGCTGATGAAATCCAGCGCCGTGCGGATGACATTTTCAGTGCGCTGATCGACGGTTCCCTGAAAATCGGTATCTCGGGCCGCTACACCCTTGAGAATGTCGAGGAGGCGCATGCGGCCTATGAAGAGCGTCGCATGGTCGGAAAACCAGTGCTCGACATTGTCATTTGAGATGCGGTGGTGCATCCTGTTTTTGCCGCCGGTGAAGGGCGAAAATGAGGGGGATTTCTGGAATGTATGAACATTGGTCGGTAAATCTGGTGGTCGTGGCAAGCGCATGCGCTGCGGTTGCGCTGTGCGTGCTGCTACATTACGAAGGCCTGCTGCTGACCTCGCGTGGCCTGCAGTTGATGGGTGGGCCGCAGCGGATCAAGGTGCTGTATGGAATATTCTCGATGCTGATCCTGCATGTCATCGAGATCTGGGTGTTCGGCGTCATCATCTGGTTATTGCTGCACTGGCCCGAATGCGGGCATATCGTTTCGAGCAGTGAACATCAACTCGGTGCACTGGGTCTGCTGGATTCGATCTACCTTTCCGCTATCACTTACACCACGGTCGGTTTTGGCGATGTGGTGCCTGTGGGGCCGATCCGTTTTCTGTCAGGCATGGAGGCGCTGACCGGATTCGTGATGATCGGGTGGACGGCATCGTTTACTTATCTGGAGATGGAGCGGTTCTGGCGCGGCAGGTAGGCGTTTCGGGTATCCGGCAATCCGTTGTGCTGACGTCCGCCGTTGTGCCGGTCGCTGACGGGCTGCAGTGGCCGCAGTTTAGAATGCGCTCCCAGTGACCCCCGCCTCAACATCCAGCACTGCTGTCACCCATCGCCAAGTCTGGGCGATGGCGGCGCCGATCATTCTCGCGAATATTTCCGTACCCCTGCTGGGCGCGGTGAATACCGCAGTCGTCGGACATCTGCCTGAGCCGTACTACATCGGTGCCGTGGCCATCGGCGCGATGCTGTTTAATTTCATCTACCACCTGTTTAACTGTTTGCGCATGGGCACCACCGGCCCGACCGCGCAGGCCCGCGGCGCCGGCAACTTTGCCGAGGTGAGGGCCATTCTCGGCCGCGCCCTGCTGCTGGCCGGGGTGATCGGTGTGCTGCTGCTGATGCTGCGACTGCCGATCCTTGAACTGGCGATGTGGCTGATCAAGGGCAGCCGGGAGGTGGAGCATTTTGCCCGCGAATATTTTCTGATACGGGTCTGGGCGCTGCCCGCAGTGCTGGGCACCTATGCCGTCATCGGCTGGCTGTACGGCATGCGCGATGCACGCACGCCGCTGATCATTCTGTTCGTCACCAACGGCTCCAACATCGTACTGAGCCTGCTGTTTGTATTCGGCTTGGGCTGGGGCGTGCCCGGTGTTGCGGTTGCGTCACTGATTTCGGAATACACCGGTCTGTTGGTGGGGCTTTTTTGTGTCTATCGAACATTGCTTCGGCTTCCCGATGACAGGTTGCGCAGCCGCCTGCTGGACCGCGCGCAGTTGCTGCGCATGGTATCGATCAACGGCGATATCGTACTGCGCACGTTCTGCGTGGTGTCGGTGCTGGCAATGTTTATGGCCAAGAGTGCGGAACTCGGCGACCTGCCGCTGGCGGCCAACCAGGTGCTGCACAATTTCCTGATGTTCACTTCCTTTGGACTTGACGGTTTCGCGCACGCGGCTGAAGCAATCCTCGGCGAAGCCGTGGGCCGCCGTGACCGACGAGCCTTCCTTCAGGGCATGCGTGTGGTTTTTCTGTGGGCTGGCCTGGTCGGACTCCTTAACGTGCTGGTTTACGTCGCCGCGGGCCACGGCATCATTGCCTTGCTGACCGGCATCCCCGAAGTGCGTGCCGCGGCGGCGAGCTATCTTTGGTGGCCGACCTTGATGCCGCTGATTGCCGTCTGGGCCTTTACCTATGACGGTGTTTATCTCGCCGCCACGCGTACCCGCATCATGCGCAATACCGTCATCGCTGCATTCATCAGTTTTCTGGTTGTGCTCCATCTGGCGATGCCGGTGTTCGGCAACGCCGGCCTGTGGGCCGCCGTCGCGACGTTTCTGGGGCTGCGCGGCCTGCTGCTGCACCTGTTTTTGCCCCGCGTTGTGCAGAACATTTGACGCGGCAGGGACCCGATTAGACTGTATTGTGGTTTTTTGGGGTGGTGATCCGGTGTTTTTTTTGACCCTCGACGATTTGATTTAATGCTATTTAAAAAACAGCAAGTTAAAAAAATGACGGCGCTGCCACCGTGCGCAAGTTGCGGTAAAACTTATCATTTTGTTAAGTTTGTCCCACTTCCCGGCGAACTCTAGGATCCGATCAGTTAAAGAGCGCGTCGCAAAACATTGACCGTGACAATCGATCCCGGGAATATGCAATGCCAAGGGGAACTGCAGATGCAGAATTTCATTCTGAGCGCACGCGCGATCAGCAAGGGCGAGTTTGTTCCTGAACCGGGAAAGCCGCGCCATCTGCTTATCCCCGAGGGAAAACCGATCAGCACCGACGACCAGTACCGGATGAACGCGCCGGAATGGCTGGAGTGTGTGCAGGATGCGGCTGACGGCCAGGCCGACAAGCGGATTTCCGCAAGCGGTGATGTGCTGGTCTTCGTGCACGGTTACAACAATTCCCTTGAAGAAATCCGCAAGCGCCACGAAATCCTCAAGGCCGACCTCGCGGCGGAGGGCTGGAAAGGCCTACTGGTGTCTTTTGACTGGCCGTCCGGCGAGCAGACGCTGAACTATCTGGAGGATCGCGCGGACAACGCCGCCACGGCCCGTTACCTTGTCGGCAGCGGCATTGGCCTGATCATCAAAGGGCAGGCGCGCGGCTGCCAGACCAATGTCCATCTACTGGGCCATTCGACCGGCGCATTCGTCATCATGGAGGCATTCATTGCCGCTGAGAAAAAAGGCGAATTCTTTAAGAACGACTGGCGTATCGGTCAGGTCGGATTTATCGGCGGTGATGTGTCGGCGCGCAGCCTGAATGCCGATTCGCAGTGAGCCGAACCGATGTTCCGCCGCATCATGCGCCTGACCAATTACCAGAACGGTTTTGATGATGTGCTGGGCGCTTCCAATGCCAAGCGTATGGGGGTAGAGCCGCGGGCCGGGAGGGTCGGCCTCGGCTAAGACGCACATCCGAAGGCGGTCAATGTCGACTGTAGCGAATACTTCAGCGGACTTGATCCCGCCGCGCAGCCGAACAAGGTGGGCTGGTGGAATCACTCATGGCATATCGGCAATCGCGTGTTTGCGCGGGATCTGGCGATGACGCTCGAAGGGCGCATCGACCGCAATTACCTGCCGACCCGTGAAAAACGCGGCGAGCTTCTCGTGCTTCGCGATACTTCACGTCCCGTGCACGAGGCCAAGTGGCTGGCGTTAAGCCGGAACTGAGCGGTGGTATCGGTGCTTGTGCTGCTGATCAGGGCACTGCGGGCAGCGTGGCTTCGGTTCTGCCCTTGAGGTAGCTCTCCTTGAGCTTTTTCATCGCCTCAAGATAGTCTTCCATAGTCGACTGGTTGTTCTCGTATTTGCCGGCGATTTTCTGGTACGCGGCGATATAGGCCTGCTCGGTCATGCTCATGTTGTTCTCGATCCGCGATAGTGTGACTTCACTATACGCCCCCCGCTGATGCCGCGTACGACTGAATCGCGTTGCGGGAGCCGTCCTGATCCGGTGATGCGGTTCAGGACACTCGTTCAGGTTTCAGCTGAATCCGGATCGTCAGCGGATTCCGGCAGTGCATCATTGTTGCCGGCGACCTGGGAGCGCGCAGCACGGGATGCGGGTGTCTCAAGGCTGATCCGTCCCAGCGCGCCGCTGCGGTAGTCATTGAGTAGCGTGATCGCCGCTTTTTCGAGGTCGAATTCGCCGCCCTTGATGCGGAAGCCGCGTCGTGCGGCAACGGCTTCGATGACGCCGGTGCCGTCCATGCCCTGACCGTCGGCGGGGGTGGCGTAACGCGTGTGCAGCGCTTTCGGATACTGAGTGATCAGCGTTTCGGCAAGAAAGGTCGCAACTTCAGATTCGATATAGGCGTTAGTTCCGATGATGTGGCTGGCAGCGAGCATGCAGCCGTCATCGGGATGGCCGATCTTCGGCCACATCAGACCCGGCGTGTCGGTCATGCTCACGGTGGGCGACAGTTCATAACGCGCCAGCGATTTTGTAACGGCGGGCTCGTCGCCGACCTTGGCGGTGCGCTGCTTGAGGAGCGCATTAATCAACGTCGATTTGCCGACGTTCGGTACGCCCATGATCAGCATGCGCAGCGGCTTGAGATTCTCATTGCGGTGCGGCGCAAGTTTTTTCGCTGCGGCGATGATTTTGTTGGCATCCCCCGGTTTTTTTGCCGACAGCGCGATGGCGTGTGTATTTTTCTGTGCATTGAAATACGCGACCCACTGCGGCGTGACATTCGGGTCCGCCGCATCGACCTTGTTCAGTACCTTGAGGCAGGGGCGCTGGCGGTGCAGTCGTAACGATTCGATCAGCGGATTAGCACTGGCCATCGGACAGCGGGCGTCGAGGATTTCAACTACAACATCGTGATCGGCCATCGCCTTTTTGATTTTCTCGACGGCGACGGCCATGTGGCCGGGGAACCAGTTGATGCTCATGTCAGATCCGGGCGAAACGCGGTTGGGTCTTGCCGTCGATGGTGACATTCTCGGCAAACATGCCGGCGGGGCGCACCCACAGTCCGCCTTCGCCGTACAGCGGCCGATACACTACCATCGGATCCAGTGTTTCCGAGTGTTTGGCGATGCCGATCACTTCGTATTCATTACCTTTGTAATGACGGTAGCGGCCGGGCGGGATATTCACTGCGGTGGGTGTCATGAGAGTCCTGGTGCGGCGCGGTTTTGCGGCGCTTAAGACCACATTATAAACCATTGTTTATATTGAAAAATTATCTGTGTCCTGATCGGTTATAGTCGGCTTTCCATGACGCCTGTTTCAGCGCCCCGCATCGCAGTGGCCGGCATGGCCGCGCTGGCTGTGGCCATGGGTATCGGCCGTTTTGCCTTCACTCCCATCCTGCCGATGATGCAGGATGATTTCGGTCTTTCCATCATCGGTGGTAGCTGGCTGGCCTCGAGCAACTATCTAGGTTATCTGGCTGGCGCACTCGTGGCCACGGTATGGCCCGTGCGCAGCCGCGGCGTGTTGTCGGGCTCCTTGCTCGCAGTCGCGGCGACCACAGTGGCGATGGGCTTTACTGAAAACTTCATGTTCTGGGTGCTCCTGCGTTTTGCTGCAGGCGTGGCCAGTGCTTTGATGTTCATCGCTGTGTCGACGCGTTGCATGGCTGCACTGGCGGAACGCGGTCGTCCGAAGCTTACCGGCGTGGTTTATGCCGGTGTCGGCAGCGGTGTTGCTGCAGCCGGCCTGTTGTGCCTGCTGTTGATGGAGTATGACGCCGGTTCGGTATGGGCCTGGCGTATTGCCGGCCTGGTGGCGCTGTCCGCAGCGGTGATTGTGCTGCCGGTGCTCGGCGCCGTTGTACTGCCGCCGGCACCTGCAGCTTCCCGCGATTCGCGCGGCGGCATCAGCCGCCATGCCGGCCTGCTGGTGCTCTGTTACGGTATTTCGGGTTTCGGTTACATCATTCCCGCGACATTTTTGCCGGTGATGGCAAAAGCTGTAGTACCCGATGCCTCTCTGTTCGGCTGGTCGTGGCCAGTGTTCGGCGCGGCAGCGGTGGTATCGACATTCATTGCCGCATCCCGTGCGGCAGCGATAGGTCATCGCAGCGTATGGATCGCCAGTCATGTGTTGATGGCGACCGGCGTATTACTGCCGGTGCTGCTGCCGGGAATGACGGCAGTCATCGGTTCCGCGCTGCTGGTTGGCGGCACTTTTGTGGTAACCACGATGACCAGCCTGCAAGTAGCGCAGGAAGTATCGCGCGGTCACGCGGCGCGGCTGGTCGCGGCGATGACGGCGGCGTTTGCGTTGGGGCAGATCATCGGCCCGGTGCTTGCGGGCCTGTTGTTCGATGCCGGTTACGGATTCTCCGGCGGTCTGCTGGTCGCCGGTGCACTCTTGCTGTCGACTGCAATATTGTTATGGCGCGCTGCGCCGGGAAAGAGGAATTGATGTCCCCAATGCTGCGCAGCCTCGGGTTGATGACCCTTGGCATACTGCTACTGACGGCAAATGACGCCGCCAGCAAATACCTGGTGCAGAGCCATCCTATCGGTCAGGTTGTCGGGCTGCGCCAGGCCGCGACACTGCTGGTGCTGATTCCCTACATGTTTTTTTTCAGCCGGTGGAATCTGCTGCGGGTGGTCGATCTTCGTGGTCAACTGCAGCGCGGCGCGCTGTTCATCACCGGATCGGTGCTGATCGTCTGGAGTCTCGCCGAACTGCCGCTGGCGACCGCGATCACCATGCTGTACATGAGCCCGATTTTTATGGTGATCCTGTCGGTGCCGCTGCTCGGTGAACGCATTAGCCGCCACCGGTGGATTGCAGTGATCGGCGGTTTTGCTGGCGTGCTGATCATCATGCGTCCCGGCGGATCGGGGTTTCAGTGGGCGTTGCTGCTGCCGCTGGTGGCCGCAATGGTGAATGCGCTGCGCGATGTGATTACCCGCAAGCTGGCGCGTACCGAAACCTCGATTTCCATCCTGTTCTGGTCGAACATCATTCTGATGACCGGCGGGTTCATGACCCTGCCGCTGGGCTGGGCACCAGTCAGTGCGCAACACGCGTTCTGGTTCGTTGCCGCAGGAATTTTTAACGGCAGCGCACACTTTTGCATCATCGAAGCGCTGCGTACTGGCGAAGCCTCCGCGCTGGCGCCGATTCGTTACACCGCGCTGTTGTGGGCTGCGCTGCTTGGTTTTCTGGTGTGGGGCGAAGTCCCGGAGCTGTGGCTGCTGGCCGGTGCTGCGGTGATTGTCTGCAGCAGCCTCTACATGATCCGCGGGGAGCGCCGTAGCTGATGCCGGATTTCACCGGCTGTGATTGCCGTGGCGGGGGCGGGCGTGTATTCTTTACCGGCAGTTCGGTGTTCAACCATAATCAGGAGAACTTGCATGGAAATTCAAGCAGGCAGTGCCGCGCCCGATTTCACATTGGCCGCTCACAGTTCCGACCAGAAAATCACGCTGTCCGGCTTCAAGGGGCGTGCGGTCGTGGTGGCGTTCATGCCCTTTGCGTTCACGGGCGGATGAACCAATCAAGTCCGTGGGTTCCGTGAGAACTACGAAGAATTCAAGAAGCTGAATGTCGAGATCCTCCAGTTGAGCATCGATCCGGTGCCGAGCCTGAAGGGATGGGCCGATTTCCTCGGTGGTGTGCCGTTTCCGCTGTTGTCCGATTTCTGGCCGCATGGCGCGGTGGGCAAGGCCTTCGGTATTTTTAATGAAGAGCGTGGCATCGATAAACGTGCAGCCTACGTGATTGATGCCAAAGGCATCATCCGTTACGCCAAGGTTTATCCGCAAGGCGCGATCCCGACCAGTGAAGAACTGCTCGCCGAGCTGAAAAAGCTGTAATTTCGTCTGGTGTTGGTGGCGGGCCGGCAGATCCTTCTCCAGGATTGCTGGCCTTTTTCATGAAGTGATGCTGGCCCGCATTTTGCATCATTATTTGCGTCATCATCGATTGAACTCGTTTCGGAGTCTTGCTTATGCTCAAAGGCAAAAACGCGGTTGTCACCGGTTCCACCAGCGGCATCGGACTTGGTGTCGCCAGGGCATTGGCCGCCCGCGGCGTCAACGTCATGCTCAACGGCTTCGGCGATCCTGCGGAAATCAAGGTGCTGTGTGCGCGGCTGGCGAAGGAACACGGTGTCCGTGTCGAGTACCATGGTGCCGACATGAGCAAGCCCGCAGATATCGAGGCGATGATGAGGCAGGCGGAATCCTCCTTCGGTGCCGTTGATATTCTGGTCAACAACGCCGGAATCCAGTTCGTATCGCCCATTGAGGATTTTCCGCCGGAGAAATGGGATGCCATCATCGCCATCAACCTGGTGGCCCTGTTCCATACCATCCGCCATACCGTTCCCGGTATGAAAAAGCGCAAATGGGGGCGCATCATCAATATTGCCTCGGCGCACGCGCTGGTTGCTTCCCCGTTCAAGTCGGCCTATGTCGCTGCCAAACACGGCGTCGCCGGGCTGACCAAGACCGTCGCCCTTGAAACTGCGACCTCCGGCATCACCTGCAACGCGATCTGCCCCGGCTATGTACTGACCCCGCTGGTCGAAAAGCAGATTCCGGATACGGCAAAGGCACGCGGCATCACCGAGGCACAGGTGGTCAGCGATGTGCTGCTTGCTGCACAGCCGACTAAGCAGTTCGTCACGGTGGAGCAGGTCGCGGCGCTGGCGTGTTTTCTTGCCGGGGATGATGCCGCCTCAATCACCGGGACGATTCAATCCATCGACGGCGGTTGGACGGCGCAGTAAACGAAGGCATATGAGTCCGTTGCTCAGTCGGCGGCGTAGATGACTTCGCGCACGGCCGGATAGACCAGATTCTCCCAGCGCTTGCCGCTGAAAACGCCGTAGTGGCCGACGCCCGCCTGCACATAATGTGTGCGCAGGTATTGCGGCAGCTTTTCGCATAAATCCTGCGCCGCCAGCGTCTGGCCCAGCGCGCAGATATCGTCGCGTTCCCCTTCAATCGTCAGCAGCGCCGTGCGACGGATCAATGCCGGTTTGATCGGGCGGTCGCGCCACTTCAGCTTGCCGCAGGCCAGCGCATGTTCCTGAAACACCAGCTTCACGGTTTCGAGGTAGAAGTCGGCGCTCAGGTCGGAGACGGCGAAATATTCCTCGTAGAAACGGCGCGTGGCAGCCGCTTTTTCATGATCACCTTCGACGATCTGGTGGTAATAATCCTTGAACGACTTGATGTGCCGCTGCAGATTCATGTTGAGAAAGGCCGAGAGCTGCACGAAGCCCGGGTAGACGCGACGCCGCATGCCGGCGAACTGCACCGGGACATGCTCGATCAGGTTGTGTTCGAACCAGCTCATTGGCTTGCTGGTGGCGAGCTGGTTCACTTCAGTCGGGTTAACCCGGCAATCGATCGGACCGGCCATCAGCGTCAGGCTGTGCGGCGTGGCGGGGTGTTTGTCTTCGGCCATCACGGCCACCGCGGCCAGCGCTTCAACGCAGGGCTGGCAGATCGCCACCAGGTGCGCGCCGGGGCCCATCACGTCGAGGAATTCGATGATATGGTCGATGTATTCGTCGATGCCGAAGCGGCCTGCTTCGAGCGGCACGTCGCGTGCGTTATGCCAGTCGGTGATGTAGACGTCATGGTCACGCAGCATGGTGCGAGCGGTCTCGCGCAGCAGCGTGGCGAAGTGGCCGGACATCGGCGCGACGATCAGCACCCGCGGCTGCACCGCGCTGGTGTGTTTGCGGAAGCGCAGCAGTGTCGCAAACGGCGTGCTATGTACGATTTCCTCGGTGACTTGCAGTTCACGTTTGCCGCACAGTACCGATTCAATGCCGAATGCCGGCCGGTGGTGGGTCAGCCGCGCCAGTGAAAACACCTCGCAGGCGGCGGCAAAACGCCGTAGCGGGTTAATCGGGTTCAGCGGATTGAGGCCCCAGGTATTGAGGTCGTGTAACCCCGGCGCAGCAAGCAGGGCTGCTTCGCGCATCGGATTGAGTAAGCGCTCTTGCGTCTGGTAGGCGTGGTAAATCATCTGCAACCTCTGAAAAATCGGCGGACGGCCGGGCGCAATCCAACGTTACGCAATAATCGCACCACCACCCCGGGCGGTGTGGCATGACTCCTGCTAACAGCAATATGACGGCGTTCGCCGGCACCATCCGGGTGCGCTACGGCGAATAGCTGCATGGAGGTTGGGCATCATGGCGCAGGCGACTTTGAGCATCAGCAGCAAGAACTATTCTTCGTGGTCGCTCCGCGGCTGGCTGCTGGCGCGTTTTTCCGGTCTCGATTTCCGCGAGGTCATCGTATCGCCGGACGATGCCAGTGCCAAGCGTGAATTGCTGCTGTTGGCGCCGTCGATTCTCGTGCCTTGCCTGCAGCAGGACGGCATCAAGGTCTGGGACACGCTGGCGATTGCCGAATATCTCCATGAAATCAAAC
>CANHZX010000027.1 GCA_947465215.1 Betaproteobacteria bacterium
ACAGTCCCAGCGACGGCTCGGTGATCGGCAGGCCGAGGCCGAGGAAAGACAGGGTGGCTTCCAATGCAACGGCCTGTGCAATCTGCACGGTGGCCACCACCATCACCGGCGGCAACACATTGGGCAGAACATGGCGCAGCAGGATGCGCGCATCGCCGACGCCCATGCAGACTGCTGCATCGACATATTCCTTGCGCATTTCCACCAGTGCTGCAGCGCGCACGGTGCGTGCGTAATAGGCCCACTGCACGACAACCAGCGCGAGGATGATGCGGTCAATGCCCTGGCCGGTCAGGGCGAGCAGGATCAGTGCGACCAGAATGGCGGGAAAAGACAGTTGCAGATCGACCACGCGCATGATCAGGCCGTCAATCCAGCCGCCGGCGCGGGCCGCGACCAGTCCGGCGATCAGTCCGAGTCCCAGCGCTAAAACGGTTGAGGCCATGCCGACGCCAATGCTGATGCGCAGACCGTACAGGATGGCCGACAGCATGTCGCGGCCCTGATCGTCGGTGCCCAGCCAGTAGCTCAGTCCGGTGCTGCTGGTTGCGCCGGGTGCGAGTTTGGCGTCGAGGATGTCGAGTTGTGCCAGATCATAAGGGTTTTGCGCGGCGATCCAAGGCGCGGCAATTGCTGCGCACAACAGTGCCATCAGCAGCCAGAACGCCACCAGGGCAACACGGTCGCGGCCATAGTGCGCGGCGAGGATGTTGGCTGGTGCTGTGGCAGCTGTCATTGCGTGTCTCTGGCCCGCACCCGAGGATCGAGCACGGCATAGAGCAGGTCAACGAGCAGATTGATCAGGATGAACAGGCATACGGTTGCCAGCAGATAGGCGACGATTACCGGCCTGTCGAGTACGTTGATCGAATCGATCAGCAGCTTGCCCATGCCGGGCCATGCGAACACGGTTTCGGTAACGATCGCGAAAGCAATCAGTGAGCCCAGTTCCAGTCCGGCGACGGTGACAATGGGGATCAGGATGTTGGGCAACACATGCGACTGCACGACTGCTCGTTCACTGAGTCCTTTGGCGCGGGCGTAACGTACGTAATCCTGCAGCATGGCATCCTGGGTGCCGGCCCGGGTCAGGCGGATCAGCAGTGCCAGCTTGAACAGTGCCAGTGTAGTGGCCGGCAGCAACAGGTGGCGCAGGCCGTCAACGGTAAAAATGCTTAGCGGAATGCCGAAGACATCGACGGTTGCGCCGCGGCCGGTCGTCGGCAGCCAGCCCAGCTGCACCGAAAACACCATGATCAGCATCAGCCCGACCCAGAAAGTCGGCAGCGCGAAGCCCAGTGTCGACAGCACCATGATCGTGCGCGCCAGCCAGGATCGAGGACGCAGACCGGAGAGCAGTCCCAGCGGGATGCCCAGCGTGATGGCGATCAGCATTGCCGTCAGCGCCAGTTCCAGCGTCGCCGGCATACGTTCGAGAATCAGCGTTATCGCCGGTACGCTGGCGGCAAAGGAAATGCCGAGGTTGCCGCCGAGTACGCCGCGGAAAAACAGCCAATATTGTTCCCACAGCGGCCGGTCGAGGCCGAGCAATGCGGTGGCGCGGGCTATTTCCGCCTGATCGGCCTGCGGGTTGATCAGCAGATCCACCGGATTGCCGATGGCATAGACGCCGGCGAAAACCAGCAGCGACATCACGAACAGCGTGGCTGCACTCCAGGCCAGCCGGCGCAGTGCGTAGCTCAGCACGATGGCGCCTCAGCGCGGGGTAAAGTGGTGGGCAAAGGTGAACTCGTCAGTGCGCGGCACATAAGCCAGGTCCGCGCGCATCGCCCAGCTGACCACCTGGTGATGCAGGGGGATGAAGGCGAGGTCCTGCATCGCCAGCGTGCCGGCTTCACGTGCCAAGGCCTCACGTTTGTTGCGATCAACGCTGCCCAATGCCTGTTCCATCAGGCTTTCGACTTTCGGATTGGCGTATCGGCCCCAGTTCCATGCACCATAGCCTTTTTCGGTGTCGGGCGCCGCGACCAGCGACCGCAGCGACAGATCGGCGGCAAAAGAACCCCAGCCGAGCAGCGCGAAACTGGTTTCTTCCTTGCGTACGCGGCCGAGAAAGGCCGACATCGGTGCCGCTTCAACGCGGGTCTGGATGCCGACGCGCGTCAGCAGTTGCGCGACGGTCTGTAATACCTGCTCATCATTAATGTAGCGATTATTCGGGCCGGCGAGCGTCACCCTGAAACCGTTCGGGTAGCCGGCTTCGCTGAGCAAACGCTTGGCGCCATCGGGGTCATAGGGCTCGGCCTTCAGCGCACTGTTGTGACCGAAAACGCCCGGCGACACGATGTTGGCGGCGGGTACTGCTAGGCCTTCCATCACCCGTTCGGCGATGGCGCTGCGATTGATGGCTTTGGACATGGCGCGCCGCACGCGCAAATCCATAAAAGGATTCGCGGGCAACGGTTTTCCGTTGACATCGCTGACACCGGGTGGCTGGCTCCGATACTGGTCCAGATGCAGCAGGATGGTTCGCCAGGAGGTCGTCTGGGTGACGTTTAATTTATTGTTTTTATTGATGTTTTTTATGTCTGCCGACGGCACATGTTCAATCGCGTCGAGTTCGCCGGAAAGCAGCGCTGCAGTTCGCGAAGGATCGGCGGGCAGGATGCGCAGCGTGACCTTGTTCCAAGCTGGCGTCTTGCCCCACCAGTGTTCATTACGCGTCAGTTCCAGCCGGTCGCCGCGCTGGTAACGCAAATATTTGTACGGGCCGGTGCCGACCAGGGCGCGGCCGGAATCAAAGTCTTCGGGGCCGGCGTTCTGTGCGTGTTTTTTCGACACGATCAGAATCGAGTTAAGGTCTTCGGGCAGCGCGCCGTAGGGGTATTTTGTCTTGACGCGCAGCGTGTGAGCATCAACCACCGTGGTCGATGCTACGGCGCGCACATAGGCGGCAAATCCGCCGGGGCTGCCTTTGATCGACAGCGGCCGCGCAAGCGAGAACGCCACATCGTCCGCGGTGAACGGTGAGCCGTCATGGAATTTGACGCCGCGCCGCAGATTGAATTCCCATGTGTTCGCGTCGATCGCGCGCCAGCGTTCTGCGAGGCCGGGAATGAGACGGGTCTGCGGATCCACGTCGGTCAGCGATTCAAAGACATGCCGCGCCACCGTCAGATTGGGTTGTGCCGCGAGGTATTGCGGATCCAGTGAGGTGACTTCGCCGGAGAGGCCGATGCGCAGTTCGGCAGCGCCGGCACCGGCGGCGAGCAGACCCAGTGCGGCGCAAAGCAGTCGCAGGTGTTTTGTCAGCGGGCGGTGTTTCATAGTGCAAGGATACCGCATGCCGCGCGGGTTTCCGCCTGCGTTGACAGGGTATGGAGGGCTGCCTATGCTGACTCTTTAACAAGGGATGTTCTGATGAAGCAGCAAGCTGCAGCCTCCGCGGAAACACTGGCGCTGCTCAAGACGCTGATCGCGTTTCCGACCGTCAGCCGCGATTCCAATCTCGAACTGATCGACTATCTGCGCGAATATCTGCGTCCGCTGGATGCTGATTGCCGGCTGACTTACGACCGTGACCGGCGCAAGGCCAATCTGTTTGCGACGCTGGGCCCGCGCGGCGAGCCGGGTATCGTGCTGTCGGGGCATACCGATGTTGTGCCGGTGGACGGCCAGGACTGGGCGACCGATCCCTTTGTGCTGACCGAACGCGACGGAAAGCTTTACGGCCGCGGCACTTCAGATATGAAGGGTTTCATCGCCTGCGTGCTTGCGGTAATCCCCGGCGTGGCGAAGAAGGGCCTGCGCACGCCGGTGCATCTCGCCTTCAGTTATGACGAGGAAGTCGGTTGTCTGGGTGTGCGCGGTTTGCTGAGTGATCTGCAGCAGGCGGGCATCCGGCCGCGTTCCTGCATTGTCGGTGAACCCACGGAAATGCGTCCGGTGATCGCGCACAAGGGCAAGCAGAGTTACCGCTGCACCGTGCGCGGGCTGGCCTCACATTCGGCGTATGCGCCTTTCGGCGTCAATGCGGTGGAGGCGGCTGCCGAGGCCGTGGCCTTCCTGAAGCAGATGGCGCGGCGCCACCGCGACCGCGGTCCCTATGACCGCGGTTTTGATGTCGCCTATACGACGGTACACACCGGCGTTATCAACGGCGGCACCGCATTGAATATCGTGCCGCACGAATGCGTGTTTGATTTCGAGTTCCGCAACCTGCCGGGGGATGATCCGCAGGCGCTGCTGCACGAATTCGAGCAGCATTTGCGCACTATGATTGAGCCGGAAATGCAGACGGTCGATCCGCGCAGCGGTTTTACCCTGGTGAAAATGTCGGAGATGCCGGCGCTGAATACGGCGCCGGAGGCGGGTATTACCGCGCTGGCGCAGGAGCTGTCAGGCAACGGCGATATCGCCAAGGTGTCATTCGGCACTGAAGCCGCGCATTTTCAGGTGGCGGGGGTGCCGACCATCGTCTGCGGTCCGGGCTCGATCCGCGAGGCGCACAAGCCCGACGAATTCGTCACTCTGGCGCAGATCGTGCAATGCGAAGACTTCCTGCGCCGTCTGGGTACCCGGCTGGTCACCGGGAACCCTTAAGCCTGCGGATCAGTTGTCGGTGGTGGCGACGAACTTCGGATCGTCCTGGTGTTCGCGTTCGAACTGCAGGAACTCGTAATAGCCGCAGCGTTTGCCGTCCGGGTAGGAGTGACACACGCTGGGGCGCGCCTCGTATACCGTGCAACACCGTTTTTTGGTGTCGAACATCTTGCAGATCTTGCCGAAGTGTTTGTCGTCCTGCTGTTTCAGCGAACGCACTTTTTCCGAGCGGTCAAAACGCGTGTAACGCGATTCGGCCTGGGCGTAGGTAATGTCGAAATGTTTGGCCAGCCGGGCGATATCGCGCTTGCCGACTTCGATCAGCGGGTAGCTGCAGCAGTATCCGGGGCATTTGCTGCAATCGTACTGGACGGCGGATTTCTTTTTTGCGGTGCTGGCGGCCATGGTCTCTCAGGCGCCGCTGTGGCGGCGCGTTTCCGTTGAAAAGCGCGCATTTTACCCGCGCGCGTGCAGCCGTGCGGGGAATTTCAGTGGTGGAGGATTTTCGACAGGAACTGCTGCGCCCGTTCCGAACGCGGCGTGCCGAAGAATTCGGCCTTCGGCGAGTCCTCGACGATTTCGCCGCGGTCCATGAAGATCACGCGGTGGGCGACCTTGCGGGCGAAACCCATCTCATGGGTCACGCACATCATGGTCATGCCCTCCTGGGCGAGTTCGACCATCACGTCGAGCACCTCGTTGATCATCTCGGGATCCAGCGCCGAAGTCGGCTCGTCAAAGAGCATGGCTACCGGGTCCATCGCCAGGCCGCGGGCAATGGCGATCCGCTGTTGCTGGCCGCCGGAGAGCTGGCCTGGGAATTTATGTGCATGGTCGGTCATGCCGACACGTTTGAGAAGCATTTGCGATTTGGCGGTGGCTTCGTCGAGGCTGCGCCCCAGCACCTTGATCTGGGCAAGATTCAGGTTTTCGGTGACGTTCATGTGCGGAAACAGCTCGAAATGCTGGAACACCATGCCGATCTTGGCGCGCAGTTGCGGCAATTGCGTGGTCGGGGCGCCGACCGACTGGCTGTTGACGATGACTTCGCCCTGCTGGAAGGGTTCGAGGGCGTTAACGCATTTTATCAGCGTCGATTTGCCGGAGCCCGAAGGGCCGCAGACCACGACGACTTCGCCTTTCTCGACCTTTGTCGTGCAGTCTTTCAGCACCTGGAAGTGGCCATACCACTTGCTGACGTTCTTGAATTCGATCATGGGCATGCGCGGTTTTCCTCAGCGGATGACGGCAATTTTGCGTTGCAGGTGTTTCACTGCGAATGACAGGGAGTAGCAGAGCACGAAATAAACCACAGCAACAAACAGGTACATCTCCACCAGCTTGGAGTCGCGCTGCGCGACCTTGGCCGCGGCGCCGACAAAATCGGTGGCCGAGATGACATAGACCAGTGAGGTGTCCTGGAACAGGATGATGATCTGGGTCAGCAGTACCGGGATCATGTTGCGGAAGGCCTGCGGCAGGATCACCAGGCGCATGGTCTGGCTGTAATTCAGTCCCAGTGCATAGGCCGACCAGACCTGACCGCGCGGGATCGACTGGATGCCGGCACGCATGATTTCGCAGAAATAAGCGGCCTCGAACAGGATGAAGGTGATGATGGCGGTGCGCTCTGCGCCGACCTGCGGTGGGCGTTCTGCGCCGGTGACCGACTGTAGCATCAGCGGTACCAAGAAAAAAAACCAGAAGATCACCAGCACCAGCGGAATCGAGCGCATCAGATTGACGTAGGCGGCGGCAACCGTCTGCAGCGGCTTCAATGAAGACAGTCTCGCCAGCGCCAGCAGTGTGCCGAAAAAGAGGCCACCCACTGCGGATACGGCCGTCAGTTCAACAGTGTAAAGAAAGCCCTTCCACAGATAGGGCAGTGCAGCGGTGATGATCGCTACATCGAAATCCATGTGCTTAATTCCCGCCCGCCGTGATCAGGCCGGGCACGGCCACACGACGTTCCACGACGGCCATCACGCGGTTGGCCGACATCGAAATGATGACGTAGACAAGGGTTGCCGCGGTGAAGGCTTCGAAAAAGCTGAAGGTGTATTCGCCGATTTCGCGCGCGCGGAAAGTGAGTTCGGCCAGTCCGATGGTCAGCGCGATTGACGAATTCTTGATCAGGTTCATGGTTTCGCTGGTCAGCGGCGGAATGATGATGCGGAAGGCCTCGGGCAGCAGTACGTGGCGGTAGGTCTGCAATGGCGTCAGGCCCAGGGCCATGCCGGCGAGACGTTGCCCGCGCGGCAGGGACTGGATGCCGGCGCGCACCTGTTCGGCGATTCGCGCCGAGGTGAACAGCCCCAGGCATAACACCGCCGAGATGAACTGGGCGTATACCGGGTCGGTCGACACCATCCATCGTTTCAGCGGCGGCACGAATTCCGGGATGACGAAATACCACAGGAACATCTGCACGAGCAGCGGGATGTTGCGGAACAGTTCGACCCAGCAGTGGCCGGTGGCAGTGAGCCAGCGGTTTTGCGTGGTGCGCAGCGTGCCGATGACCGAGCCGGCGAGCATCGCGATCAGCCAGGCGACGACAGAAACGGCGAGCGTCCATCCCAGACCGGAGAGCAGGATTTCCCAGTAGAAGGTGCCGCCTTCCGGCGTCTCCTGGAAAAACACACCCCAGTTCCAGTGATAGTTCATCGCTCAGCAATTCCGCAAAAAAGCCGGCACGCCGGAAAGGTCCGGTCGGCCGGCTGTTTGTCCATCGCGCTTACTGTACGCCGCGGTCGTTGGGGTTCTTGAAGGCATCCCGGATTGCGGGAGTGATCTGGAAGTTGAGGTTTACGCCGCGCGGTGGAATCTGGCTGGTGAACCATTTGGCGAAAATTTTCTCGATCTCGCCGGATTTGTAGACGGCGCCGACGGCACGGTCGACCAGTCCCTTGAATTGCGGATCATCACGTCGCAGCATCATGCCGTAGGGCTCGGTGCGCAGTGATTCGGCGAAGATCAGGTAGTCATCGGGACGCGGCTGGTTGGCGACCTGACCGGCGAGCAGGATGTCATCCATGACAAATGCTGTAACGCGGTCGGTAGCCAGCAGTTGCATCGATTCGGCGTGGTCCTTGCCGTAGATTTCCTTGACGTCGATGTTCGCTGTTTTTTCGTATTTCTTCAGTAGTGGCACGGCGGTCGTGCCTGAGGTCGTCGAGATCGCCTTGCCGTTGAGTTCGGCCAGCGTCTTGATACCCGAGGTTTTCTTGACCACGGCCGACACGTTGATGACGAAATAGGTCGGGCCGAATGCGACTTGTTTCTGGCGTTCGACAGAATTGGTGGTCGATCCGCATTCGATGTCGATGGTGCCGTTCTGCAGCAGCGGAATGCGGTTGGCCGAGGTGACCGGTTGCAGCGCGATCTTGAGGCCGGGCATCTTCAGTTCGGCTTTGACGGCATCAACCACTTTCATGCACAAATCCATGGCGTAGCCGACCGGCTGCTGCTTGTCATCGAGATAGGAGAAGGGGATCGATGCTTCGCGATGGCCGATGGTGATCGTGCCGGTGTCCTTGATTTTTTTTAGCGTGCCGGCGAGTTCCTGAGCATGGGCCGGCAACATGAACAGACTTGCGCTTGCCGCGGCAAGTGCCAGATGTTTGACGTGAAACATGGGAAATCTCCTGTAGCGGGTCGTTGGGCCGCCGCATCATGACCGGGCGGATTGCCGTGCATGACCGGGCGGTTCAATCTAAGGGAAGGCGAGTTCTTTGTCTAGCGGCTTTGCTGTCAGGAGTATTAAGAATCCTGATTGTTTACAGACGTTTAGCGAGGTGCTCAGGCACCGGACCGGTGCATTTCCGGAAATGTCGCTCAAGGGCTTCACGCAAGCTTCACGTCAGGTGGCGCAACGTGGGTTCCGCGGTTCCGTTGCGGGCGGCTTGCTCCCGCGGCTCCGGCATCTGCCGGGGCTGGCGTTACGCGACAGAACTGTTCAGCCGGTTGAATCTGACCGGCCGTATTTAGACGATCAACCCATTAATCACAGGAGTGTTTCCATGTCTAAAGAAATCAAGGCTGCGCAGGGGAGTGCGGCGCCAAGCAGCAAGAAGTTCGGAGAGATGAACGGAGCGGAGAAAATCAAGTTTGTCGGCAAGGTGTTCGTGTTTCTGCTGACGGCCGGATTTGCCTATCCGCATATTCTGCAGGACTGATCTTGCATCATCCGGGGCGCTCCGGCGTCCCGGATTGATCGAAGCCCCTGCTCCCGCTTCAGTCGATAAACGTTTCAATAAGTCGCGCGACCGCTGCCGGCTGGTCGTGGTGCATCATGTGCCCGGCATCCTCGATCCAGGTTTCGCGATAGTCACGAAACGCGTTTTTGCGTTCTGCGAGCTGTTCAGGCGTGTCTTTCAGGTAACCCGTGCCCTTTGAATCCCGCGCGAATACCCATTGCACCGTCGCAGTGCATTCCCGCCAGCAGGCGATCAGTTCATCAATCCTGAACAGTACCGGATTCGCGCGCTTGTGGCGCGGGTCATGCAGCAGTTCAATCTTGTCACTGGCGGTTTCATGGGCCCAGGCACGGGCGATGAACTGCGCTTTTTCCGTCGTCAGCCGCGGGTTGTCACTTTGCAGGCGCGCCGCCAACACATCGAAGGAGCCGTAGATGCGGAAGCGCGGTTCCTCGGTCATTTCATCCAGCCAGCG
Source organism: Betaproteobacteria bacterium (assembly GCA_947465215.1). Classification (GTDB taxonomy): domain Bacteria; phylum Pseudomonadota; class Gammaproteobacteria; order Burkholderiales; family SG8-41. Next base: position 9,235 of record CANHZX010000027.1, read on the forward strand.
GCGGTAACGCGCCGGCGCATCGCCCGGACTGGTGCGGGCCAGGCCGAAGCCTTCCAGCGACATCACCTTTGCCACCCGTTGCGGCCGTATCCCGGCATAGGTGCAGGCAATGACGCCGCCCATGCTGTGTCCGACCAGCCGCGCCGGCGCGTCCGGCGAGTAGATGGCCAGCAGCGCATCAAGGTCGGCGTAATAGTCGGGAAACCAGTAACCATTGAGGGACCATCCCGAGTGGCCGCAACCGCGCCAGTCGGGTGCGATGACATGCCAGTCGCGTTTCAGTTCATTGACGACGAACTGGAATGACGCCGAAGCATCCATCCAGCCGTGCAGCAGAAACAGCGGCGGCGCCGATGCGGGGCCCCAACTGCGCACATGATGGAGCAGGCCATTGAATTGGTGAAAGGTGGTGTGGCCGGGTTTCATCGGTAACGGTACGGACTGCGGATCTTGTGGAATGCGCAGCATTATGCGGCATTTGCACCACGATTCAGCCGGACCGGCGCTGCGCGGCGCCGGCTGCTGCGTACGTTATGGGCAGCAGCCATCGCTATGTGGCGGATTTTATTGGCCTAAAACTATCCTGCGCGCATGCATTAATCCCGGCGCCGCCACACCGTAAAATAGCGCGTTATGCAACCGTCGTTCGTCCACCTCCGCCTGCACAGCGAGTTCTCCATCGTTGATGGCATCGTGCGCATCGACGATGCGGTAGCTGCAGCCAAGGCCGACGGCATGCCTGCGCTGGCGCTGACCGATCTCGGCAACGTCTTCGGCATGGTCAAGTTCTACAAGGAGGCCCGCGCCAAGGGTGTCAAGCCGATCATCGGTTGCGACCTGCTGCTCAGCAACGAGACCGACCGCGATAATTCTTTCCGCCTGCTGCTGCTGGCACAGAACCACGAGGGTTATCTGCGCCTGTGCGAACTTCTGACCCGGGCTTACCGCGGCAACCAGTATCGCGGTCGTGCCGAAGTGATGAAGTCGTGGTTTGAGGACATCGGTACCGGCGGCCTGATTGCGCTTTCGGGTGCACACCATGGCGACGTCGGCCAGGCGCTGATCGCCGGACAGGAGGACAATGCGCGCCGTCTCGCGCAGGACTGGGCGCAGCTTTTCCCCGGACGTTTTTATCTGGAAGTGCAACGGCTGGGGCCGCAGGCGATGACTGCCGGCGCGGCTTCGGTGCCGGTGGAGTTGCATGTCGGCCGTGCGCTGCAACTGGCCGGCGAGCTGGGTCTGCCGGCGGTGGCCACCCATCCGGTGCAGTTCCTCAAGTCTGACGAATACCGGGCGCATGAGGCGCGGGTGTGTATCTCCGAGGGCTACATCCTGTCCGATCAGCGCCGCCCGCGGAAATTCAGTACGGAACAGTATTTCAAGACCCAGGCCGAGATGGCGGCGCTGTTTGCCGATGTGCCGGAAGTGCTGGAGAACTCGGTGGAGATCGCCAAGCGCTGCACGCTGGGCCTGACGCTGGGCAAGAGCAAGTTGCCGCATTTTCCGACGCCCGAAGGCGTCAGCCTCGAACAGCATCTGCGCGCCTGCGCCGGTGACGGGTTGACCGCACGTCTCGCCGAACTGTATCCGGATGTCGCGGAACGCGGGAAACAGGAGCCCGCCTATCGCGAGCGTCTGGAATTTGAAACAAAAACCATTGTGCAGATGGGCTTTCCCGGATACTTCCTGATCGTTGCTGACTTCATCAACTGGGCCAAGAATAACGGAGTCCCGGTCGGTCCGGGTCGCGGTTCGGGCGCTGGTTCACTGGTGGCCTACAGCCTCGGTATTACTGATCTCGATCCGCTTCGCTACAACCTGCTGTTTGAGCGCTTCCTCAATCCGGAACGGGTTTCGATGCCCGACTTCGATATCGACTTCTGTCAGGACGGTCGTGATCGCGTCATCGATTACGTGAAGCAGCGTTACGGCGCGGACTCGGTGTCACAGATCGCCACCTTCGGCACCATGGCGGCCAAGGCGGTGGTCCGTGACGTTGGTCGCGTACTCGACCTCGGTTATAACTTTTGCGACCAGTTGGCCAAGCTGATTCCCTTCCAGCCCGGCAAGTTGATTACGCTGGAAGAGGCGCGAAAGATGGAGCCGCAGTTGGCCGAGCGCGAGAAAAACGAAGAGGAAGTCGCCGAACTGTTGGAGCTGGCGGGCACGCTCGAAGGCATGACCCGCAACGTCGGCATGCATGCCGGCGGCGTGCTGATCGCGCCGGGAAAACTCACCGATTTCTGCCCCTTGTACGTCGCCGACGCATCGAACTCGGCAGTCAGTCAGTTCGACAAGGATGACGTCGAAGCCATCGGCCTGGTGAAGTTCGACTTTCTGGGCCTCACCACGCTGACCATTCTCGACTGGACGCTTCGTTACATTCGCCTGCTCGATCCGTCATCGACGCTGCAGCTCGAAAAACTGCCTCTGGATGACAAGGCGTCCTACGCAATCTTCCAGCAGGCCAATACCTCGGCCGTGTTCCAGTTTGAATCGCGCGGCATGCGCGACATGCTGAAAAGCGCCAAGCCCGACCGCTTCGGCGACATTATCGCGCTGGTCGCGCTGTACCGTCCGGGCCCGATGGAGCTGATCCCGGAATTCTGCGCGCGCAAACACGGCAAGCGTTTCAGTTATCCCGATCCGCGCGTTGAAAGCATCCTCTCCGAGACCTACGCCATCATGGTGTATCAGGAGCAGGTGATGCAGATGGCGCAGATCATCGGCGGCTACAGTCTCGGCGGCGCCGACCTGCTGCGCCGTGCGATGGGCAAGAAAAAGCCCGAGGAAATGGCCGAGCATCGCGGCCTGTTCCGCGAAGGTGCTGCGAAAAACGGACTGTCGCAGGCCAAGGCGGACGAACTGTTCGACTTGATGGAAAAGTTCGCGGGTTACGGCTTCAACAAGTCGCACGCCGCGGCGTACGCGCTGGTGGCCTATCACACCGCGTACATGAAGGCGCACCACACCGCCGCGTTCATGGCTGCCAACATGTCGGCAGTAATGAACGACACCGACAAGGTGCAGCAGCTGGTCGATGACTCGCGCGAAAACGGTCTTCAGGTGCTGGCTCCGGACGTCAATGCCGGTGGCTACCGCTTTGCGCCGGTCGATATGAAGCGCATCCGTTACGGACTGGGCGGCATCAAGGGTACCGGCGAAGGCGCGATCAACCATATCGTCGAGGTGCGCGAAGCCGACGGCCCGTTCAAGGATCTGTTCGATTTCTGTCATCGCGTCGATAAACGGTTGGTCAACCGCCGTGTCGTTGAGTCTCTGGTACGTGCCGGCGCCTTTGACAGCGTCAACGACAACCGTGCTGAACTGATGGCTTGCGTCGGGCTCGCGCTGGAGTCGGCAGAGCAGGCCAGCCGGTCTGCATCGCAGAACAGCCTGTTCGGTGATGCAGTGGACGCGCCGCGTGTGGTGGCACCGGCGAATGTACCGCGCTGGAGCAAGAAGGAACTGCTGCAGAACGAAAAGCTGGCGCTGGGTTTCTATCACAGCGACCACCTGTTCAATGTCTATCGCGACGAAGTGCGGCGGATGGTCGGCCGCAAGCTCGGCGAATTGCAGACTGCCAGTGACATCGCCGGGCGTTCGGTGACGGTTGCCGGCGTAGTGCTCTCGCTGCGCGTGCAGAACACCGCCAGCGGCCGCATGGGCATCGTGCTGCTTTCCGATGACACCGGCAAACACGAGATCGTGGTGTTCCGCGAAGCCTTTGACCGTTTTCGCCACAAGCTGCGCGAGGATGAACTGCTGGTCATGGAAATCCGCGGCCGTCAGCGTTACCGCAGCGCTGAATCGGAGTCCGATAACGGCAACGGCGCCGACAACTCGCTGCGTCTGGAAGCGCTGAACGTTCTGGATCTCAACGAGGCGCGCAACCGCTATGCCCGCGGCATCCGTCTGATCTGCAACGGCCAGTCTTCGGGCAACAAGCTCAAGGAGCTGCTGGCGCCGCATCGCCAGGGTTCCTGTCCGGTAGCCATCGAGTATTCGAGCAACGGTGCACGTTGCGAGGTCAAGCTCGGACCGGCGTGGCAGGTCAACATCAATGAAGACCTGATCCGTTCGCTGTCCGACTGGCTGCATCCGGAGAACGTCAAAGTCGTTTATGGCAGCAATGTCGAACAGGGTGCTGGCGAATAACTGGTTTCGCGCTGTTGTCCTGTTGGCCTTGCTGTGGGTGACCCCGGCAGCCGCGGGCGAGGCCGAGTGGAAGCTGCTGTTCGATCAGGCCGGTCTGCATCTGCAGCGCGGCAATGTCGAGCAGGCCGAGCTGTTTGCGCGAGAGGCCATCGCCGAAGCGGAACGCAGCTTCGGCCGCAGCAGCCGGCCGGTTGACCAGAGCATCGCAACGCTAGGCCTGGTGCTGCGTTTTGCGCAGCGTTATCCTGAATCGGAAAAAGAATTGCGCCGCGCACTGGCGATGCGCGAAAAAGCGCTCGGACCTCGGGCAGCTTCGGTGGGCATCCTGCTCAACAATCTTGCTGATGTCGTGCAGGCGCAGAAAAAATACGCCGAAGCGGAAAAGCTGCATCGTCGCGTGCTGGCGATTTTCGAGAAAACCTACGGCGAGGATCCGAAAACTGCGGCGAGCCTGAATAACCTCGGTGCGGTGCTGCAGGCCCAGGAACGTTATGCCGATGCCGAGCCGGTGCTTCGGCGTGCGCTGGCGATGAAGGAAAAAACGCTGGGACCGAATAATCCCAGCGTCGCGCATACGCTGAACAATCTGGCGCAGGTGCTGGATGCGCTGGGCCGCAAGGCTGAGGCGGAGAGGCTGGCGACACGTGCCGCCGCTATCCATCGCGGGGCGTCTGCCCCGGCGAAGTAATATAAATATTTGTTTTTAAATGATTATTCTGTGGGGCGCACGACGAACTGCTCGTGCCGGCCTTCAGCATCACTGACTGTAACGGCAGTGACCTCAGCGGCGCGTGGTCCGCGCTTTGCGCAATCGATGATTTCAGCAACTGCTTCGGGACTGCCGTGCACAACGGCCTCCACACTGCCATCAAGACGATTGCGCACCCAGCCTTTGACGTTCAGCAGACCGGCCTTGTATTGGATGTAGTTGCGGTAGCCCACGCCCTGCACGTGTCCGCGCACTACCAGATGCCTGGAAACGGGCTCATTTACCGGCATCGTTCAACTCACGGCGATTTCACGCGCACGAGCTATGCCGGTGGCGCGATGAGGCAGCAGGTGGTCTGCGCCCAGTTTGTCCGCAAATCCGGAGCGTTTGAACAGCGATAGCGGCTGCGAACCCGCACCGGTGATGATCAGGGTCTTGCCGTTTTTTTTCATTTTCCGCCGAAGCGTTTCGAGGATGTCGAGGCCGGTGGTGTCGACGTTGAGCGCCTTCTGCATGTCGAGCACGATGACGCGCGCCGGATCCGCCGGGTCTGCGCGTTCGAGTAGCGGCTCGATGCGGTTGGCCGATCCGAAAAACAGAGAACCGAACAGTTCGTAGGATCGCACGCGGTTGCCGGCGATGGTGTCGGGGCCGTCGTCGACAATATCGGTCAATGAGGAAACCCGGGTAATGAAAAACAGCGCGGCCATCACCATGCCGACCTCCACCGCGACCGTCAGGTCAAAGACCACGGTGAGCACGAAGGTGGCGAGCAGGATGGCGCGGTAGTTCATCGTGTAGCGACGCATCTCGGCGAACTGGCTCCATTCGCCCATATTCCAGGCGACCACCACGAGAATGGCGGACAGTGCCGCGAGCGGCACGTGTTTGGCGAGCGGCGCCGCGACAAGTATCACCGCCAGCAGCGTCAGCGCGTGCACGATACCGGCGATCGGGCCGAAGGCGCCCATGCGAACATTAGTGCTGGTGCGGGCGATGGCACCGGTGGCGCAGAATCCGCCGAGCAGGGGCGCCACGATGTTGGCGATACCCTGCGCGATCAGTTCCTGATTGGGATTGTGGCGGTCGTCGATCATGTTGTCGGCGACGGTTGCCGACAGCAGCGATTCGATGGCGCCCAGCAGGGCAATGGCGATTGCCGGCGATACCAGATGGCGCAGTGTCTCCAGCGACAGTTCCGGAAAAGCGAATCCCGGCAGTGACTGCGGGATACCGCCGAATTTGCTGCCGATGGTTTCCACCGGCAGGCCGAGGATCGCCACCGCCAGCGTGCCGAACACCAGGGCGACGATCGGGCTGGGTACGATTCGCCATTTTTTCGGCCAGGAGAGGATCAGGATCAGACAGGCCAAGCTCAGGCCGACGGTCGGCCAGCTGATGGTGTGCAGCGCATGCCACAGCACGCGGATCTGCGCGAAAAATTCCGCCGGCAGTTTTTCGGTGGTGAGTCCGAGAAAATCCTTGAACTGCGACAACAGGATCAGCACTGCGATGCCCTTGGTAAAGCCGCTGATTACCGAAACCGGAATAAAACGGATCCAGGTGCCCATGCGCAGCAGGCCCATCGCCAGCAGCATCACGCCCGCCATCAGTGTGCAGATCAGCAGGTTGGCAACCCCATAATTGACGACTATGCCGTAGACGATGACGATAAAAGCGCCAGTCGGTCCACCGATCTGCACCCGCGAGCCGCCAAGCGCAGAAATGATGAAACCGGCAATGATCGCGGTGTAGATGCCGGACTCCGGGGTCATGCCGGATGCAATAGCAAAAGCAATCGCCAGGGGCAGTGCGAGAATGCCCACGGTGATGCCGGAGAGGATGTCGGCGCGCAGCCGGGCGGCGGTGTACTCGCCGTACATTTCAAGCAGACGAGGGCGAAACGCGGGCAAACGGATCATTGTGCTTCCTGGCTAAGGTTTGTGCCCCGGTTCAGTTGCTGCGGAACCGGCGCACCATCTCCTGATCCAGCTCAATGCCGAAACCAGGGTCAGTGGCGACCATCATCACTCCATTCTTTATTGCGGGGCGGTTCACCCACATCTGCTGCCACACCGGATCGCGCTGCGGATCGGCGAAACATTCGGCGTAGGTGCCGTGTGGCACCGCAGCCAACAGGTGGCTGGCGATCTGCGCTTCTTCATGGTGAGCCATCGACAGTCCGGCGGCTGCAGCCATGCCGGCTGCGCGCAGCCAGTCGGTGACGCCACCGCCTTCAGAAGCATCGTAGTTGATCAGGTCGATCGCACGAGCATCAATCAGGCGGCGGATCGCGTGGCTGGTGATTTCACACTGGCCTGCGGTGACCGGCATCGCAATGGCCTGGCGCACGCGCGCCATCTGCGCGGCATCGTCATACCAGTGGCAGGGTTCCTCGAACCAGCGAATGTTGTACGGTTCGACCAGCCGCGCGAAGCGGATCGCGTCTTCAGCGATCCAGCCGCGGTTGGCGTCGACGCAGATAATGAAGTCATCGCCCACAGCCTTGCGCGCAACGGCAACGCGCTGGGCATCTTCTTCCGGCGACAGGCCGCCGACCTTGAACTTGCAACCTGCCATGCCGAAGTCGCGGTAGGACTCGATTTCGCGGGCGATGTCAGCGTGTGTCTTGCCCGGCATGTAATAACCGCCGATGGAAATGATCGGCAGATGGTCGGTATAGCCGCCGAGCAGTTCCCGAACCGGCTTGCCCAGCGCCTTGCCGGTGAGATCCCAGATTGCACAGTCCATGCAGGCGATGGCTTCCAGCAGCAGCTTTTTGTCGGCGGCGGAATGGGTCAGCGCAAACATCCGCTGCCAGGCGAGTTCGCGTTCGTAAATCGAGAGGCCTTTGACGGCATTGAACAGCTCGTTCTGCACCATCGCGGCAATCTGCGGGCCGTGGGCGCGGTTGTCGCCGTTGTAAACCTCGCTGACCAGTCCTGCATCGGTTCGCAGCCGCGTGATCACTGTGGAACGCTTGAGCACGCTGTAGGTGGAGCCGCCGAAATTCTTGCTCAGCGGGATGTCGATGGCGATGGCTTCAACGGCAGTGATACGCATCAGTATTCTTTCAGAGGATAAGGATCAGCGCACCGATTACGGTGGCTGCAGCAACGGAAACAACAAATATCTGCCGGTCCCGAAGTGACCAGCCGGGCGCCAGTTGCGGCTGCACGGGCGGTTCTTGCGGCGGCAGGGTATCGGAGGCGATGACCATGTTGTCGATGTCGTGGCGGCTGACGCCGAAGGTAGCGGCCAGGGCATCTGGATCGGTGACCGCACCTGTCTGGACTGCGAGGCGCATTGTTGCTGCCATCGAATCAAAACCTTTCGCCAGTCCTCGGGAGGGCAGCGTATCGGCAACGCCGCTATCGGGTAGGGTGCTGTCATCAGCGCGAGAAGAGGGCAGGGTGTCGGCAAACGGGTCGGTCGGGTCCGGGATCATCCGCGGTGCTGTTGTTGCGGCAGTCACGGTCGTCGGGGTCGCTGCCACGCCCTGCTGGCGGCAGGCGCGCAGGTCAGCTGCTAACTCGGCGATGCCGGCGTAACGGTCTTCGGCGTTTTTGGCCAGCGCCTTCGCGATGATCAGGTCGAGCATTGCCGGTAGCGCCGGATTGACGCTACTCGGCGGCGGCGGCGTGAAATTGACAATCTGGAACATCAGTGAATTGACGTCGATGCCGTTGAACGGCGCCTGCCCGGTGACCATTTCGTAAAGAATCACGCCCAGCGAGAAGGTGTCGGCGCGTGCATCGCAGCGTTTGCCCAGAACCTGTTCCGGCGACAGATAGCGCGGTGAGCCGAGGACGACGCCGGTTTGCGTGCGCACATCCGCAGTGCGCATGCGCGCGATGCCGAAGTCGGTGATTTTCACCCGGCCGTCCTTGAGGATCATGATGTTGGCTGGCTTGACGTCGCGGTGCACCACCTCGTGAGCGTGTGCGTAAGCGAGGCCGTCGGCGACCAGTGCTGCGATGTCCAGTGCGCGCTCCGGCGTGATTTCGTTGCCGGTGATCAGTTCCTTCAGTTCGCGGCCTTCAAGATATTCCATCGCCATGTAGGCGAGGTCGCCGCTGCGGCCGATGTCGTAAATGATGACGATATTGGGATGGTTCAGGCCGCCGGCAGCACGCGCCTCGATGGTGAAGCGCTTTTCGTAGTGCTCCATCTCGCCGGGATCCAGCGCCATATTGATGGTCTTGATCGCGACCGTGCGTTCCAGCATCGGATCAACGGCGCGGTAGACCACGCCCATCGCGCCGCGCCCGATCTCGGCGACGACATCGTAGCGGCCGAGTTGTGCGGGCTGGGTCATTTTCCTGCGGCTCTCAGCGGCCGCGCACGCTGCGGTACACCGGACCCCATGTCGGGTGTCCTGCCTCGGCGGCGCTCAATGTGAATTTCGGGTCAGCGGTGATCGCGTTGCTGAATTCTTGCCGGCACTGCGGGATACGGTCGGTGACGCAGTAGATGAATGCGAGGTATTTATAGGCCCGCGCCTGGTCGGTGCGAGACGTCAGTCCGTTGAGCAGTGCGGACTGCAGTGTGCGCTGGGCCTGGGCGTAATTGCCTTCTTCATATTGCGCGATGCCCGTTTTGAGGCGGGCTTCCGCACTGGGTAGCGCGGCTTCCTGGGACTTGGCGCGCTCCTTGTCGAAGTCCATCGAGTCGGAGAAGTCCTTCACGCTCTTTTGTACGGCTTCGCAGCCGGTCAGCAGGGGAAGGATCAACAGCAGCAGGGCAAATGCGCGCATGACGGGTCTCATCGGAACTGATGCCGGATTCTAATCTCTTCTCCGGCCTTGACGTCGACCAGTTGTACGTATGAGGCGAAACCGGGGTTGCGGATTTCGATACGGTGCGTGCCGGGTTTCAGTGCCACGTCGCGCAGCGGCGGCGCCACACCGAACTTGCGGTCATCCACATAAACCTCGCCCCACGGCAGGACGTTCAGGCGCACGGTACCGGTTGCGGCATCGGCAACGGGTTCCGTAGGCATGGGCCGGGATTCGGATTTGCGGGTTGACTTGGCGGATGCTGAAGTCTCGGGTTTGCTTTCAGCTTTGGTTTTTGCCGGCGGGCTTTTGATTTCAGGCGCCGGCGCCGGGGGCGTGGCGAGTGGGGTCTCGGTTTGCGCCACCGCCACAGGCGCCTCGGGGGCCGGGGCCGGCTTGCGCAGTGTCATGCGCAAGACAATAGATGCGCCGATGATCAGCATGACGGCCAGCATCGTGGCCAGCAGCGGGCGCCGCATCACGCCACTATGGGCAGTGGATGCCGTGTTACCGAGTTTTTCAAAGGCTGCGGCATGCGCGGCCTTTTTTCGCGGTAGACGCTGCGGCGCGGGCGCTGTGCCCAGTGCATAAACCTCATGCTCGCGCACATGTTTGTCGGTGCGCGAACCTTCGAAGGTGAACAGATTGGCGTGCTCGGTCGACAGCGCGGCAACGACTTCATGGTAAGAGCGCGAGGCCAATACCTGGTTTACTGCAGCAAATCCCATCACCCGCTGCGCAACATTGATGCCGTCGCCGATGATGTTGGGCTGGTTGTTGATATCTTTGACCAGACGCACAGGCCCGAGATTGATGCCGGTGCGCAATTGCAGGGGGCTGCCGGCGGCCATTGCGTCGCGCAGTGCGAGGCCGAGGAACAGGCCATCCTCTGGGTCCCCCAGGAAGCTCACTGCCGCGCCGTCGCCGGTATCGAGAATGATGCGGTCTTTGACGGGCACTTCGCGTAGTGCAGCGGCGAGCAGCTGATTGAGCTGATCCTTGATTCGCATCTGGTCCGCCACCGGCTTTTTCGAAAACTCGACGATGTCGATGAAGACGACGGTGCAGATGAAGTTGCGGTTGCCGCTCATGGTGTGTTGCTGTCTTTGGTCCGGGTTACTTGACCCGCATGCCCGGTTGCGCGCCGGAATCCGGGGACAGGATGAACAGGCCGGGAGCGTCGCCGCTGGCGGCGAGCACCATGCCTTCGGACATGCCGAATTTCATCTTGCGCGGCGCGAGGTTGGCGACCATCACCGTCAGGCGACCGACCAGCGTCGCCGGGTCATAGGCCGACTTGATGCCGGCG
>CANHZX010000028.1 GCA_947465215.1 Betaproteobacteria bacterium
CCATGTTGCTGCTTCGCCTGATCGGGTTGCTGGCGCTGATCACCATCGGTGTTTCGCTGGCGCTATATGCCTGGAATCGGGAGCCGCGTTACCTGCGGTTTGCCTGGCGGGTGTTTTTGGGTGCGATCGCTTTTGTGCTTGTGCTGATGGCTTTCTACGCTGCGGAACGCCTGCTGCTGGTGGTTTGACCGGACGGGGTTATGTCCCGTTCAGGCCCTCGCGCGCCGCCGCGCGGCGAAGCGGGCCAGTGCCGCGCTCAGGCCGGGATCTTTGACGCGCTGCGACAATTTTTCAATATTATCAATAGAATCAATGCTTAAGGGCGTTTTTTCGGGCGCCGGTTTGGGCTGGCGCACGGGCTGGAAAACTTGAACTTGGATGTGAATTCCAGTAACCTCCGCCCTCTGTTTTTGCAGGTTCTTGAGCAGTCGGGGCGCCAGCTGGCGCAGTTTTGCCGCGACTGCACCGTTGTCTGCCGCTATCATCAGTATGCCGCCACGGTCTCCGACCACGCGGCTGGCCGGAATGAGTTCGGCAGGTGCGCAGACTTCATATAGCCGTTGCAGCGCAGCAATGCGTTGCAGGGTCCGATTGAGAGCTGATAAGCCCGTGGTGTTGCCGATCAGGGCGCTTAGTTTGCGGTTGGACATGGCGAAAAGGGGATGTTGACCATGAATATTATTCTGGTTTCCGAGAGACTGCCTAAGGCGCGGACCATTACTTTGGGTTGGCCGCACCTGATCGCGTCAGGCATGGCCATGTTTGGGCTGGTCATTCTGCTTGCCGGCGCGCTTAATTACGGCATTCTGCGCTTTGCTGCAGAGCTGAATATTCCCTATGTTCGTGAAGTTCTGGTGTCGATCCAGCGCCAGCAACAGGAAAAAAACCAGTCTTACCTGCAGGATAACCTGAATGCCATGGCGGTCCGCCTTGGCCAGATGCAGGCCCAGCTGCTGCGCCTGGAAACACTGGGTGAACGCCTGGCCAAACTTGCCGGATTCAAGCCGCAGGATCTGATGTTCAACGAGGTGCCCGGCCGCGGCGGCGCGCCTTCATCGATACCAAGCCAGAATCTGTCGCTCGGCGATTTCACGCAGCAGATCGACCAGCTGACCCGTCAGTTGGAAGACCGCGGCGACAAACTGGGCCTGCTGGAATCGATGTATACGCAGGAAAGCGCGCGCAAGAAAATGATCCCGACCAAGCTGCCGGTTGAGGGCGGCTGGTATTCCTCGAACTTCGGCTGGCGCATTGATCCTTTCACCGGACAGCGTGCTTTTCATGAGGGCATCGACTTCATGGCGGAGGAAGGAACGCCGGTGTTTTCTGCGGCTGCGGGCGTGGTCGTCTACGCCGAGTTTCACCCTCAATATGGTAATATGATAGAGATTGATCACGGCAACGATCTGATCTCGCGTTACGCGCACGCATCGAAGAAATACGTGAAAGTCGGCGATGTGGTTTTGCGCGGAACCAGGATCGCTGATGTTGGCCGGACCGGTCGCGCGACAGGCTCACATCTGCACTTTGAAGTGCGCCAGCGCGGTGCCGCATTGAACCCCGCGCGGTTTCTGCAGTTGCCCGGCTGACCGGCTGAACCAAACGCAAGAATTGCAGGGGGTGGGGTTATCCCACCCCTTTTTTATTCGGGAAGTTCATGATTACCGGTTTATTGAAAAAAGTGTTCGGCAGCCGCAACGAACGGCTCCTCAAGCAGTATCGGCGCACCGTGCGGACGATCAATGCACTGGAGCCGCAGATCTCGGCGCTGTCCGACGATCAGCTTCGCGCCAAGACCGAGGAATTCCGCGAACGCATCCGCAAGGCGGTTGCCGCGCCTGAATCGTCCGCAGCCAGCGAAGAACAGGCCGCGGAAACCGAACGCCGTCGTCGCGACGCCCTCGACGAACTGCTGCCTGAAGCCTTTGCCGTGGTTCGTGAAGCCGGCAAACGCGTGATGGGCATGCGCCATTTCGACGTTCAGTTGGTCGGCGGCATCGCGCTCCATAACGGCAAGATTGCGGAAATGCGTACAGGCGAGGGCAAGACCCTGGTGGCGACACTGCCGGCCTACCTGAACGCACTTGCCGGCAAGGGCGTGCACATCGTCACCGTCAACGACTATCTGGCGCAGCGTGACTCCGATTGGATGGGGCGTATCTATCGTTTCCTCGGGCTGACCGTGGGCGTCAACCTGTCGCAGATGGAGCACGGACTCAAGCAGGAAGCCTACCGCGCCGACATCACCTACGGCACCAACAACGAATTCGGCTTCGACTACCTGCGCGACAACATGGTGTACGAGTTGTCGGAGAAGGTGCAGCGCGGCCTCGGCTACGCCATCGTCGACGAAGTGGACTCGATCCTGATCGACGAGGCGCGTACGCCGCTGATCATCTCCGGCCAGGCTGAAGACACGACCGATCTTTACGTCCGTATGAATTCCGTCGCCCCCCAGCTGGTCCGTCAGAAGGACGAAAAAGACCCGGGCGATTACTGGGTCGATGAAAAAGGGCACCAGGTCATCCTGTCCGAGGAAGGCCATGAACACGCCGAGGCGCTGCTAGGACAGGCGGGCATGCTGGCCGAAGGCGGCAGTCTTTACGACGCGGCCAACATTTCGCTGATGCATCACCTGAATGCGGCACTGCGCGCGCACAGCCTGTTCCATCGCGACCAGCAGTACGTGGTGCAGGACAATGAGATCATCATTGTCGATGAGTTCACCGGCCGGCTGATGCCGGGGCGGCGCTGGTCGGAGGGCCTGCATCAGGCGATCGAGGCCAAGGAAGGCGTGGAGATCCAGAAGGAAAACCAGACGCTGGCCACGATCACCTTCCAGAATTATTTCCGCATGTACGGCAAGCTCGCCGGCATGACCGGCACGGCGGATACGGAAGCCTACGAATTCCAGCAGATTTACGGCCTGGAAACCGTGGTGATCCCGACCCACCACCCGATGATCCGCGATGACCGCATGGACCAGGTATTCCGCACCTCTCGGGAAAAATACCAGGCCATCATCAACGACATCCGCGCCTGTCACGAGCGCGGACAGCCGGTACTTGTCGGCACGACCTCGATTGAAAACTCCGAGTACATTGCCGGCATCCTGCTAAAGGAAAAGCTGCCGCACAACGTGCTCAATGCCAAGCAGCATGCGCGTGAGGCGGAAATCATCACCCAGGCCGGCCGCCCGCAAGTCATTACTATCGCGACCAACATGGCCGGTCGCGGCACGGACATCGTCCTGGGCGGCAATCCCGAGCCGGAAATCGCCCGCGTCATGGCCGACGAGAGCCTGGACATGGCCGCGCGCGAGCAGCGCGCCGCAACGCTACGTGCCGAATGGAAAGAGCGTCATGACCAGGTTCTGAAGGCCGGCGGTCTGCACATCATCGGCACCGAACGCCACGAATCGCGGCGTATCGACAATCAGCTGCGCGGCCGTGCCGGTCGCCAGGGTGATGCCGGCTCCAGCCGGTTTTATCTGGCGCTCGACGACTCACTGCTGCGCATATTCGCTTCCGATCGTGTTTCGGCGATCATGGAGCGGCTGAAAATGCCGGACGGCGAAGCGATCGAACACCCCTGGGTGACCCGGTCGATCGAAAACGCGCAGCGCAAGGTAGAGGCGCGCAACTTCGACATGCGCAAGCATCTGCTCGAATACGATGATGTCGCCAACGACCAGCGCAAGGTGATTTACCAGCAGCGCAACGAGCTCCTCGAAAGCACGGACATTTCGGTGACGATCACCGCGATGTGCACGGATGTTGTCAGCGCGCATCTGGCCACCCATGTACCGCCGGGCAGCCTTGAGGAGCAGTGGGACATCCCGGGCCTCGAGACGGTACTGCGCGGCGAGCTCGGACTGGAACTGCCGGTTCAGCAGTGGCTTCAGGCCGACCCGGATATGGAAGAGGCTACGTTGCGCGAGCGTGTCATCGAAGCTGCGCGCGCGCGTTATCTCGAGAAGACCGGTTCCGTCGAGCAGGGCGCGATGCGACAGTACGAACGCGCCATCATGCTGCAGAGCGTGGATTCGCACTGGCGGGAACATCTGTCCGCGCTGGATCATCTGCGGCAGGGCATTCATCTGCGCGGTTATGCGCAAAAAAATCCGACGCAGGAATACAAGCGCGAGGCATTTGAACTGTTCTCGATGCTGCTCGACATGATCAAGACCGATGTCACGCGCACGTTGATGACAGTGCAGATCCGCAGCGCTGAAGAGCTGCGTGCCGCCGAAGAACATGAGGCGCTGCAGAACGTGCAATACCAGCATGCCGAAGCCCCTGCGGAAGCGCTTGAAACGGTCGCTGCACAGCCCGAGATTTCACCGGAAGACAGCGAGCCGGCGCAACCCTATGTCCGCGGCGGCCAGAAGCTGGGCCGCAACGACCCCTGTCCCTGCGGTTCAGGAAAAAAATACAAGCAGTGCCACGGCAAGCTGAGCTGAGCTCGGTTGAGGTGAATCTGGGGAGTCTGTCATGCCCGTCAATCTGAATCCACCTGATGCAAAATCCCTGCTGCCGGTTTCCGGTGTCAGGCTCGGGATCACCCAGGCCGGCGTTCGCAAGTCCGGGCGTAAGGATCTGCTGCTGATAAGCCTTGATGAAGGCGCCTGTGTTGCCGGCGTTTTCACCCAGAACCGTTTCTGTGCCGCGCCGGTTATTGTTTCGCGCCAGCATCTGTCGATGATCGACCCGGGTAAAGGCGTGCGTGCGCTGGTAATCAATACCGGTGTTGCCAATGCCGGCACTGGTGCTGCAGGTCTTGCTCATGCACGCCAGACCTGTGCCGATGCGGCACAGCTGCTCGGCTGCAATGCATCGCAGGTGTTGCCGTTCTCAACAGGTGTGATCATGGAGCCGCTGCCGGTGGATCGCATTGCCGCGGGCCTGCCGCAATGCATCGCCGCGCTGAAAGCGGATGCCTGGGCGGATGCCGCCGCAGCGATCATGACTACGGATACGGTACCGAAAGCGGTGTCACGGCAGTTTGCCGTCGGCGGCGCAACGATCACGGTGACCGGCATTTCCAAAGGCGCCGGCATGATTCATCCGGGCATGGCAACCATGCTCGGTTTTGTAGCGACGGATGCCAAAGTCAGCCAGCCGCTGGTCAAGGCCGCGGTGACTTACGCCGCTCAGCACTCATTCAATGCGATCACCGTCGATGGCGATACCTCGACCAATGACAGTTTCATGCTGATCGCTACCGGCAAGGCGGCGATGGCGGAAATTACCGATGCGAAAAGCCCGGAATATCTCGCCTTTCGCGATGCCGTGACTGCAGTCTCCATCACGCTGGCGCAGGCCATTGTCCGTGACGGCGAAGGCGCGACCAAGTTCATCACCATCAAGGTCGAGGCGGGGCGTGACGAGGAGGAGTGCCGCAAGGTCGCATTCGCGATTGCACATTCGCCGCTGATCAAGACCGCGTTTTTTGCGTCCGATCCGAATCTCGGACGCATCCTCGCCGCCATCGGTTATGCCGGCGTCAATGATCTTGAAGTGGAAGGCGTCGAACTCTATCTCGATGATGTGCTGGTCGCCGAACGCGGCGGTCGCAGTCCTTCGTACGAAGAGGCGCAGGGCCAGCGCGTGATGAAGCAGGCGGAAATTACTGTGCGTGTCGTGCTCAATCGCGGCCGTGCCATGACGACGGTGTGGACCTGCGACCTGTCGCATGACTACGTCAGCATCAATGCGGATTACCGCAGCTAAAAGTCTTTTAAAAACAAATGGTTAAAAAGAATTCCAAGGCTGTCGGCGGATCTTCCGACGCAGTATCGCTACTCGGCCGCGCTGAATCTGTGCTCGCGCGCCTTGAGCAGATGCTGCCGGCGCCGGCCGCTGCAGTGGATTGGAAAGCCTCCATCGCATTCCGCTGGCGGCGCAAGGGTGAGAGTGCGGCGCTGGAGCCCATCCACCAGGTGCATCACATCGACCTGCGCGATCTGCAGGGCATTGATGAACAGAAAAAACTGGTCGAGCAGAATACGCGCCAGTTCGTCGAAGGCATGCCGGCCAACAATGTGCTGCTCACCGGCGCACGCGGTACCGGCAAGTCTTCGCTGGTCAAGGCGCTGCTGAACAAATACGCCTCGCGCGGACTGCGGTTGATCGAAGTCGAAAAGCGCGACCTCACCGATCTGCCGGATATTGTCGAACTGATTCACGCGCGGCCCGAATGTTTCATTCTGTACTGTGACGATCTGTCGTTTGAAGCGGATGAACACGGCTACAAGGCTCTGAAGGTCGTGCTCGATGGCTCGGTGGCTGCGGCTTCCGATAACTGTCTGGTGTATGCGACGTCGAACCGCCGCCATCTGATGCCGGAATTCATGAATGAAAATCTTGAATACCAGCATGTCGGCGAGGAAATTCATCCCGGTGAAACCAGCGAAGAGAAAATTTCACTCTCGGAGCGTTTCGGTTTGTGGGTGTCCTTCCATTCCTTCGACCAGGACGAATACCTGCGCATCGTCCATGTCTGGCTGGAGCACTTCAAGGTGTCCGGTATCAAAAGCGCCGAGGTCGAAAAGGCCGCGCTGCAATGGGCGCTGACCCGCAGTTCGCGCAGCGGCCGTGTTGCCTGGCAGTTTGCCCGTGACTGGGCCGGCCGCACCCGCCTCGCGCGGCGTAAATAAATCCGATGAGCGTATCCCCGGGGCGCCGCCGCATTGCGGTTGTCGCGGCGGTGCTGCAGCAACCCGACGGGCGATTCCTGCTGGCGCAACGGCCGCAGGGCAAGGTCTACGCCGGTTACTGGGAATTTCCGGGCGGCAAGGTCGAGCCCGGTGAGTCGCCATTGCAGGCCCTGCAGCGCGAGCTGCATGAAGAGCTCGGCATTGAAGTCATTGAAGCTTATCCCTGGCTGATCCGCGAATTCGATTACGAACATGCCGATGTGCGCCTGTACTTTTTTCGCGTACGCGGCTGGCACGGCGAGTTGCACGGTCGAGAGGCACAGGCATTCGCCTGGCAGCGCATTGACGCGATTGATGTGTCGCCGCTGCTGCCCGCCAATGGTCCTATCCTCAATGCGCTGGCTATTCCTGAAACCTACGGCGTTACCGGATTTGCCGCTTCTGAACAGGCGCAGGCGTTGTCGGTTGTGGACGCGGCTCTGCAACGCGGCCTTCGTCTGATTCAAGTGCGCGGCAAGGACTGGCCTGCCGATGCCTTCGCTGATTATGCGCGGGCGATTGTGACCCGTGCGCATGCCGCGGGTGCCCGGGTGCTGATCAATGGTGATGCGGAACTGGCGCAGCGCTGCGGCGCCGACGGCGTGCATCTGACGTCGCTACAGTTGCAAACCCTGACCTCGCGGCCGCCGCTGCCGCTGGTCGGCGCGTCCTGTCACAGCGCTGAAGAGCTGCGCTGCGCGGAGGCGGCAGGTGCGGATTTCGCGGTGATGGGGCCGGTGCTGGCGACACCGACGCATCCGGATGCGTCTCTGCTGGGTTGGGCAGGCTTTGCCGGAGCGGTTGCCGGCAACCGGATTCCGGTGTTTGCACTGGGCGGTTTGCGGGAAGCCGATCGCGCACAGTCGCTGGTCAGCGGTGCGCACGGACTGGCGATGATTCGCGGCGCCTGGATGCCGGATTCTTCTGCCGGCTAATTCGGCCGGTAGTCGGGATCTGCCGTCGGCAGTTCTTCGGATTCGTCGCTCTCCGCGACCGGAACGCGGTAACGTTCCGTGGCCCATGCGCCGAGATCAATCATCTTGCAGCGTTCGGAGCAGAACGGGCGAAAGCGGTTTTCAGGATTCCATTCGATGCTTGCACCGCATTGCGGGCAGGCGACAATTCTTCCGGCCATGGTTCAGAGATTGCAGAAGGTCAGTTCAAATTCGACATCGCTTTCCGATGCCTTTGGCCGTTGCATGCCTTCCTGGGTGGTGAAGCGGATGTTCAGCGCATATTTGTTGGCGCTGATTTCGGGCACACAGGCGTGGTCGCCGGCCAGTCCGATGCGCAGCATCTGCGCCATGCGCCCGGCCATCATCTGCTGATAGACGCCCTGCTGAGCGACCTGTGCGGTGGTCTTGCCGCTTTCACGGAGCAGACGCAGCACGATACCAATGGCATCACGCGTCGGCAGGAAGGGCGCCAGCCATTGCTGCAGGTCATGGCGCCGCAGGTCGGTTTCCTGCTGCAGCCAGTAGTGGTACGACGGCAGATCGAATTCGCAGACGCCACCCGGTATTGCAGTGCGCTGCTTGATGCTCATCAGCCATTCGTTTTCACGCAATTCCTGGCCGACTTTTCCGGAGGCCTGGAACAGCCGCGATGACGACTGGTCGATCTGCCATAGCACGTTCTCAAGGGCTTCTTCGGAAATGTCCGGGTTGTCGCGCAGCGCTTCCAGCACCTGTTTCTGGCGCTCCAGTTCCTGCAACAGGTCGGATTTGAGATCGGCACGGCTGGCGACTTCAAGGATTTCGAAGATCAGCAGCAGCGCGACATGATGCTCTTCGCCGTCTGTTTTGCCGACGAAGTAGTCGATACGCTCGAACAGATCCTCGAGGCGCAGCAGTGTGCGAATGCGCTCGCTCAGTGGATGCTCGTAGACAATCACGCCCGGTGCGCCCGATGGAGTTGGGTAAGAATGCAGTTGCCGGAGTATCGGGCAAAACCCAGAAAAAATAAAGGGTTAATGAACGCCTTCATTGCGGGTTCCGGGACGCAGCGGCCAGGGCCAGATAGCGGTCATGCAAGTGGTCGATCTGACTGCGCAAACGGGACAGGTCGCCGTCGTTGAGCAGCACGTCATCGGCGCCTGCCAGACGCTGCTGTCGCGGCAATTGCGCGGCCATGATCGCGCGCACGGCCTCTTCGGTCAGTGCGCTGCGCTGCATCGTGCGGCTGATCTGCTGCGACTCCTCGCAGTCGATCACCAGCACGCGCCGCACCAGATCGGGGTAACCGCCGGTTTCGAGCAGCAGCGGCACGACCAGCATGACATAGGGCGCCGTTGAACTGCTCACCCGGTCACGGGCTTCGGCGCGGATCAGCGGATGCAGGATGCCTTCCAGCACCTTGCGCTGTGCCGGTTCGGCAAAAACACGTTGCCGCATTACGGCGCGATCCAGGCTGCCGTCGGCGGCCGCAATGCCCGGGCCGAAGGCGGTGATGATTGCGGGCATTGCACGTCCGCCCGGACGCGTCATTTCGTGTGCGATGTCGTCGGTATCGACAATGCCTGCGCCCCGTTCGGCAAACAGGGCGGCAGCACTGGATTTGCCGGAACCGATGCCGCCGGTGACGCCGACGCAGTACACCATCAGAGCGGACCAAGGTAGGCGCGGTTCAGCGCCGGGCCGTAAAGGAGTGCGATCATGCCGGCGATGGCGAGATATGGTCCGAAGGGAATCGGCACGCTGCGTCCCCGGCCGGCAAAAACGATCAGAACGATACCGATGGCGGCGCCGACCAGTGAGGACAGCAGGATGGTCAGCGGCAGCATGGTCCAGCCCAGCCAGGCGCCGATGGCTGCAAGCAGCTTGAAATCGCCATAACCCATGCCTTCCTTGCCGGTTGCCCACTTGAATACCCAGTAGACCGACCATAGCGACAGGTAGCCGGCGACCGCACCGATGACAGCCGATGACAGGCTGACAAAGGTGGCATTGATGTTGAACAGCAGGCCCAGCCACAGCAGCGGCAGCGTGATGCTGTCTGGCAGGAAGAAGGTGTCGAGGTCGATGAAGGTCAGCGCGATCATCGCCCAGGTGAACATCAGCGCGCCTGCAGCCGCTATGCCGAAGCCGAAATGCCAGGCGATGTAACCGGACAGCGCGCCGGTAAGTAGTTCGACGATCGGGTAGCGCGGTGAGATCGCTGTCTTGCAGCCCTTGCATTTGCCGCCCAGCGCGAGCCAGCTCAACACCGGCACGTTTTCAATCGCTGATATCAGGTGTCCGCAGGACGGGCAGGCGGAGCGCGGCACTACCAGGTTATAGCGCGGGCCCGGGACGGCTTCCTGACCGGACAGTTCGGCGCATTCGGCGCGCCATTGCCTTTCCATCATTTTCGGCAGGCGGTGGATCACCACATTCAGGAAGCTGCCGATGCACAGGCCGAGCAATGCGGCACAGGCGGCGAAGACGGGGGTGGTCGACAGTACGCTCATCATGAAGGGGCCGGCCTCTGCGTTTCAGGGTTGGGCCGGCGCGACGATGCCGGATGCGCGCCGGGCAGGGAGCGGCGCCCGTTAAGGCGCCGTCGTTGTTTATACAGCGGAACCCAGCTTGAAGATGGGCAGATACATCGCGATCACCATGCCGCCGATCAGCGTGCCCAGCACCACCATGATCATCGGTTCCATCAGGCTCGACAGCGCCTCCACGGTGTCATCCACTTCCTGCTCGAAGAAGTCAGCGACCTTGCCGAGCATCGCGTCGAGAGAGCCGGCTTCCTCGCCGATCATCGCCATCTGGATCACCATGTTGGGAAACACTTCGGTGCCCTGCATCGAAGAAGTCAGGCTTGATCCGGTGGAGACTTCGGCCTGGATTTTCTTGGTGGCCATGTAATACACATAGTTGCCCGATGCACCGGCGACTGAACCCAACGCCTCGACCAGCGGCACGCCGGCGGCAAACATGGTGGCCAGCGTGCGCGTCCAGCGTGCGATCGACGACTTGCGGATCAGATCGCCGAAAACCGGAATCTTCAGGACCACCTTGTCCATGAACATCTGCATTTTGACGGAACGTTTCCAGGTCCAGAAAAACGCATAAATGCTGCCGCCCATGGTGCCGAACAGGAGGAACCAGTTGGCGACAACGAAGTCGGACATGGCCATCACAATCAGGGTCGGGGTCGGCAGATCGGCGCCGAAACTCTTGAACACTTCCTTGAATGCCGGGATCACGAAAATCATGATGATTGCAGTGATCACCACCGCAACCACGATAATCGCGATCGGGTAGAACAGCGCCGACTTGATCTTAGCCTTGATGCCGAGAATCTTTTCCTTGTAGGTCGCCAGGCGGTCAAGCAGGCTTTCCAGAATACCGGCAGCTTCGCCGGCACCGACCAGATTGCAGAACAGTGCATCGAAATGCAGCGGGTGTTTCTCGAAGGCCTGTTTCAGGTTCATGCCGGTTTCAACGTCGGCCTTGATGGTCATCAGGAGCCGCGCGACCGCGGGATTGGCGTGGCCTTTGCCGACGATATCGAAGGCCTGCAGCAGCGGCACGCCGGATTTCATCATCGTCGCCAGCTGGCGGGTAAACAGCGTGATGTCTTTTTCGGAAACCGAGCCGCCTTTGCCGAGCCGCTGTTTCTTGACCTCGGTGACCTTGATGCCCTGGCGGCGCAGTACTGCGTTGACCTGCGCTTCGCCGCTGGCCTGCATTTCGCCGCGTACGGTTTTCCCGGCGCGATCCTGCCCGACCCAGCGGAACGTGACTTCGACGACCTCGGCGGGTTTACGTGCGGCAGCGGCTGTGGCCATGGCAAGCCTCCAAAATCTCTCAAGGAACCAATAAGTTACGAGTGGTTATTGATGGAATGATGCCTTTACTGGTCCCCTTTGTAAAGGCGATAACTCACAATGGGGGGGCGCTCAGGACCTGACCGGGGGCAGCACCCTGACGCTTTTGATCACCCGGTCCTGGGTTTGCACGATTTCCAGTGGATGGCCGGCGATACGCACGCTGGTATTGGGTTCCGGGATGTCCTGCAGATGTTCCAGGATCAGGCCGTTCAGGGTTTTCGGGCCGTCCAGCGGGAAACTGAATCCCAGCTTGCGGTTGAGTTCGCGCAGCAGGGTGCCGCCCTCGACGACGTAGCTGCCGTCCGGTTGCGGGTGCAGGCCGCGGGCCATCAGCGGCGACTGCGTGGTGAACTCGCCGATGATTTCCTCAAGGATGTCTTCCAATGTCACCAGTACCATGATTTCGCCGTACTCGTCGACGACCAGGCTGACGCCGTTGGCATGTTCCTGGAAGTTCTGGATCTGTGCGAGCAGCGGTGTCGCGGAGGGTACAAAATGCGCCTCGCGGATCATGTCCCGCAGGCTCTCCGGCGTCAGTTCATCACGCTGGATCAGCGTCAGCGCATGGCGCACGCGCAGGGTGCCGACAACATTGTCGAACTGGTCCTGATAAGCCACGACGCGGCGATGATGTGCGGTCGACAGCTGTGCGGTGATTTCCTCGATCGGAAGGTCGAGGTTGATGCTTTCGATCTGGTTGCGCGGCACCATCACGTCATCCACGGTGATGGCACCGAGTTCGAGCAGATTGAGCAATACCGATGCATGTTTTTTCGGCAGCACGTTCGATGATTCGAGAACAATGGTGCGGATCTCGTCAATCGACAGCGGCTGCGAACCGGATTCCTGCGGTTGCAGACGCAGCGCCTTGAGCGCCATGCCGAGCAGGGTGTCCGTGGATTTTGTCAGTAAGTGCACAAATGGTGCCGTAACCCAGGCCAGTACGCGCATTGGCCATGCCACGAAACGGGAGATGTTTTCGGCGCTGTGCTGGCCGAGCCGCTTGGGCACGATTTCGCCGACAACGATGGTCGCATAGGTGATTACGACAACGACAATCAGGGTTGCCGTAATGTTGGCCGTCTTTGCCTCCAGGCCCTGCAGTTGTAGCCACGCAGCAAAAGGCTCGGCGAGGACGGCTTCGCCGACGATGCCGTTGAGCAGGCTAATTGCGGTAATTCCGATCTGCACGGTCGACAGAAACCGTGTTGGATTGGCGCTGAGCTTGATGGCTGCCGCCGCGAGTTTGTCACCGCGTTGCGCCAGCGTCGACAGTTTCGACTGGCGTGCGGTCAGCAGGGCGACCTCGGACATGGCAAAGGCGCCGTTGAGAAGAATCAGGCAGGCGAGTATCAGGACTTCCATTTATGCACCTCGAAAACGAAGCCGGCGCAGGCGCCGGTCCGGTCAGACCCGTCCGAGCAGTATTTCCAGGACGAACTTGCTGCCGAGATAGGCGAGCACCAGCAGCAGGAATCCTGCGAGTGTCCAGCGCACGGCGACGCGGCCGCGCCAGCCGCGGAAATGGCGGCCCAGCAGCAGCGCTGCGAATACAATCCAGGACACGAATCCGAAAACAGTTTTGTGGTTGAGCCGTGCGGCCTTGCCGAAAACTTCCTCGGAAAAAAATACACCGCTGACCAGCGTCAGCGTCAGCATGATGAAGCCTGCCCAGATGATGCGGAACAGCAGGTTTTCCATGGTCAGCAGCGGCGGCAGCCGACGAAGTCCTGCAGGCAACAAGCCCAGGTGCAGCCGTCGCTCAAGCATCGCCATCAGCAACACATGCAGCGAGGCGATGGTGAACAGGCTGTAGGCTGCCATCGACATCACCAGGTGCAGCTTGAAAGCCAGCATGTCTGTATTGGGTAGTGGTTTCGCCGCTGGCAGCAGCGCGGGCAGAAAGGCAGCCGCCGCAGCAACGGGCAGAATCAGCGCCTGCAGCCCCTCCAGCCGGTAGAACAGACTGCCCAGCCAGTAAATCAGCACAGTCAGCCAGAGGATCGCGGAAATGGCGTCGCCGACGCCGATGCGAAGCGTGTGGTCGGCGAACATGACGCCGAACAGCACGAGTCCGTGCACAGTCAGCGTGGCCAATACGCAGGATCGTTCGACCACGGCGCGCGCCGGCGTCATGTCCTGCGCCGCCGGCGACCAATGCAGCCGCCAGAAGTAGGCGGCCATGGCAGCGTAGAGAAGAGCGCTGACGAGATACGGTAAAATGGACTGCATGTATCCAGTTTACCTGAAGCCACCCCTTAAGCCATGTTCGACAACCTGACCGGCCGTCTGGCGCGCGTCGTCAAGACGCTTCGCGGTGAAGCGCGGCTGACCGAGGCCAATACCCAGGACGCACTGCGTGAAGTGCGCATGGCGCTGCTCGAGGCGGATGTTGCCTTGCCGGTGGTCAAGGCCTTCATTGATCGCGTTCGCGAAAAGGCGGTTGGCGAGGAAGTCGTCGGCAGCCTGACGCCTGGTCAGGCGCTGGTCGGCGTTGTGCACCGCGAACTGGTCGCCCTGATGGGCGAACACAACGAGTCGTTGAATCTTGCCGTGCAGCCGCCGGCGGTGATCCTGATGGCCGGTCTGCAGGGCGCCGGTAAAACGACGACGGCGGGTAAGCTCGCGCGCTGGTTACGCATCGAACAGAAAAAGAAAGTGCTGCTGGTCAGTTGCGACGTTTACCGTCCCGCGGCGATCGAACAGCTGAAAATCCTGGCAGGACAGGTCGAGGTGGATTTTCATCCTGCCGCCGAAGGCGAGAAGCCGGTCGACATCGCGAAGCACGCGCTGCAATACGCGCGCACGCATTATCACGATGTGCTGATTGTCGACACCGCGGGCCGTCTCGCCATCGACGAGGCGATGATGCAGGAAATCCGCGAGCTGCATGCCGCGGTGCATCCCGTCGAAACGCTGTTCGTGGTTGACGCGATGCAGGGCCAGGATGCGGTGAATGTGGCGAAAGCGTTTGGTGAAGCGTTACCGCTGACCGGCGTCATTCTGACCAAACTCGATGGTGATTCGCGCGGTGGCGCCGCGCTGTCGGTGCGCCATGTCACCGGCAAACCGATCAAGTTTGCCGGCACCGGCGAGAAAGTTACCGGACTGGAAGCTTTCCACCCCGACCGGCTCGCTTCGCGCATTCTCGGCATGGGCGATGTGCTGTCACTGATCGAGGATGTCACCAAATCGGTTGACCGCGATGAGGCCGAAAAGCTGGCGCGTAAGGTCAAAAGCGGCAAGGGTTTTGATCTTGAAGACTTCAAGCAGCAGATTGCCCAGATGCGCAAGATGGGCGGCGTAACGGCACTGATGGACAAGCTGCCGGCGCACCTGGCGCAGGCGGCGGCGCAGGGTGCGCCGCAGATGGACGACAAGGCGACGCGCCGTATCGAAGGCATCATCAATTCGATGACGCGGCTCGAGCGCACAAAACCGGAACTGATCAAGGCTTCCCGCAAGCGGCGCATTGCCGCCGGCGCCGGGGTGACGGTTCAGGAAGTGAACCGGCTGCTCAGCCAGTTCGAGCAGACGCAGAAGATGATGAAAATGGTCGCTAAAGGCGGCATGGCGAAAATGATGCGCTCAATGAAGGGCATGTTCCCGGGAATGCGTTGAGCATCCCCGGTTTCCGGCGTTCCCCGCCTATTTCAGGCTGAAGCCCTGTCGCCGAATGTAATCGCCGAAGTCCGCGCGTTCCGGTTCGGCATATTGCCGGGCCTTGTCTTCCGACCAGCCGTAAAAATCCGCAGCGCCAAACTGCTTGATGCGTCGCTGCTTGCCGTATGGGTGGTTGGCATGGCGCCGCTGGTCGTAGGCATCGACATGCTCGCGCAACCGGCTTTCGTCGTAACGGTCGGTATGTACCGTCACCTCGAGCGGCAGTCGCGGGCTGATGTGTCCGGCCGCAGCCGGATAACCCACGCATAAACCGGCAATCGGGAACACGCCTTCCGGCAGCCCCAATTCCTTGCTGACGGTGTCGATGGCGTTGCGGATGGCGCTGATCGGGCAGGTGCCGAGGCCCGCGACCTCGGCGGCATTGATGAAATTCGTCATCACGATGCCGGCGTCCACTGCCGCATTCATGAAGTGGTCGAGGTGCTCGTTGGCAAAGGGTTTGCCACGCCACTGTCCGATGTGACGGATGCGCCGGTTGTTGCCGCAGAACACCAGGAATACCGGTGCGTCGAGGATCCAGGCCATGTCCGGCAGGTGCGCCACGATGCGCCGGCGTTTTTCCGGATCGACGACATGAATGATGTCTGCCTGCTGCAGATCGCTCTTGGTCGGCGCCGACAATGCGCAGGCAAACAGCAGCTTCAGCAGTTCCGGGCTGACCGGATCCGGGCGATAACGGCGCAGCGACCGGTGTTCGGCCATGCGGGCCAGTTCAGCGGCGCCCGGCTGTAGATTTGGCATCCCGATGGTGCTGCCGTAACGGGTTTTGAAGGCGGCGGAGAGACGCTCGGCCGGGGTTTTTTCAGGATTATTCATTAAATATCAATTAAAACAATTGGTTATGTTGATTTTGGGTGGCTGCGGCGTTAACCCATGCTTTTGCGGCCGTCGTCATTAAACATTGCCTCAGGGAGTGAAAGTGGCGTAAAATCCGCCCCTTTCGACTTTTTCAGTCACCGGGAAATCCGTCATGGTGGTGGTCCGTTTAGCTCGTGGAGGCGCCAAAAAGCGCCCGTTTTTCAATCTCGTCGTAGCCGACTCGCGGTTTCCTCGCGACGGCCGCTTTATCGAGCGCCTGGGGTTTTACGATCCCAAAGCGCCGGAAGGCCGCGAACGTCTGCGTATCAACAGTGAGCGCCTTGCATTCTGGCAAGACAAGGGTGCGCAACTGTCGGATACAGTGACCCGTCTCGTCAAGCAGGCTGGTGCCCAAAAAGCAGCTGCCTGAGCAGTCGGTCGCTGAACGGCTGGTAGTCATGGGGCGCGTGGTTGCGCCCTACGGTGTCAACGGCTGGATCAAGATTCAGCCGTTCACGCAGGAAAGCCGGGGATTGCTCGATTATTCGTTGTGGCAGGTCGGACGCGAAGGCGCCTGGCAGCCGCGATCCGTGGAGTCGGCCAAAGTGCACGGCGCCGCGGTGGTTGCAAAGCTGGCAGGCATCACTGACCGCGATCAGGCGGCGGTGTTGCAGGGAATGCGGGTCGCGATATCGCGCGATGCTTTTCCCGATGCGGCAACTGGAGAGTTTTACTGGGCCGATCTGGTCGGGCTGAAGGTGGTGAATTCAGCCGGGATCGAGCTGGGTACTGTGTCCCGGGTGTTTGAAACCGGGGCCAATGATGTACTGGTGGTGGAAGATAAGGTGTCTGGTGATGAGCGCGAACGCTTGCTGCCTTTCATCGAGACGGTGGTCCGGCAGGTGGATGTCGCCGGCGGCAGCATAACCGTCGACTGGGAAGCAGATTACTGATGTTGCAGTTTGATGTCGTCACACTGTTTCCGGCGATGTTCGATGCGGTAACCGAATTGGGGGTTACCGGTCGGGCCCGGGAGCGCGGTCTGTATCAGTTTGTGGCGTGGAATCCGCGGGATTTCACGACAAACGTGCACCGCACCGTCGATGACCGGCCTTATGGCGGCGGTCCCGGCATGGTGATGATGGCGGAGCCTCTGGACAAAGCGCTCGCAGCAGCGCGACAGCGGCAGATGAGCGCGGGTGTTGAGAAGCCGCGGGTTGTGCATCTGACGCCGCAGGGAAGATTGCTGGATCACGCGCTGGTGGCAGAGTTGGCGCGGGAGCCGGGACTGGTGTTGCTGGCCGGACGCTACGAAGGTGTGGATGAACGTCTGATCGATCGCCAGACCATCGAGGAAGTCTCGATCGGCGACTATGTATTGAGCGGCGGTGAACTCGCTGCGATGGTGTTGATGGACAGTGTGGTGCGGCAGTTGCCCGGTGCCTTGGGCGATGCCGAATCCGCCAGCCAGGATTCGTTTGTTGACGGCCTGCTGGACCACCCGCACTACACCCGCCCGGAAGTGTATGAGGGCGCGGCGGTGCCGGCGGTGCTGTTGTCAGGCAACCACGCGGTGATCACGCGCTGGCGTTTGAAGCAGTCGCTGGGACGCACCTGGCAGCGACGGCCGGATTTGCTGGAACGGCGGGTTTTGACTGCGGAAGAACGGTCACTGCTCGACGAGTTTCGCCGCGAACAGGACAGCGGCAGGGTTTAACCGCGAACGCCATGATGGCGGACGCAATCAAGTTTGAGGGAGTCAAGAGATGAACGTCATACAGCAGCTGGAACAGGAAGAAATGAACCGTCTGGGCCGCAAGTTGCCGGAGTTTGTCGCCGGCGACACGGTCATCGTCAACGTCAACGTGGTCGAGGGCGAGCGCAAGCGCGTCCAGGCCTACGAGGGCGTGGTCATCGCCAAGCGCAACCGGGGCATCAACTCCTCGTTCATCGTGCGCAAGATCTCCTCGGGCGAGGGCGTCGAGCGGACCTTCCAGACTTATTCGCCATCGATCGCCAGCATCGAGGTGAAGCGCCGCGGCGACGTCGGCCGTTCGAAGCTTTACTATCTGCGCGGCCTGTCGGGCAAAGCGGCCCGCATCAAGGAAAAGCTGACCGTCAGCACCGCGGTGGCTGCCGAGGTCGAAGCGGAAGCTGCACCGGCCGAGAAGTAAGCCTTTCCTCATCCTGAACAAGGCGGCTGCGGCCGCCTTTTTCTTTTGGGGCTGCCGTCGCGGCGGCGCCCGGTGCCGGGGCGCCGCTACAATATCCGCATGTTTCTGCAACGCCTGACCGCTCCCCTTTTTGCATGGCTGTTCGTGACCCTGGTGATGGTCGCGCCGGCAGTGCATGCCGCCGACGAATTCGCCGCTACGCGCAGTCTTGCCGAAGCCGGTGCGATCCAACTGGCGCTGCAGCGAGTGGATGTGCTGCAGCCGGCGGTATTGATCGCATCGCCGGCCAAGACGACCTCCTCTGTGGCAGGCTGGACGGATTGGGAGCGTCTGCGTCTGCAATTGCTGTTTTCCGCCGGATCACATGGCTTGCTGTTGCAGCGCGTCGCCGCAATGCCCGCCGGCGTCGATGCGGCTGCTGCTGCGGAGTTTCATGCCCTTGCCGCCCGTTCGGCGTTGATCCTCCGGCGCGGCGTTGCGGCACGCGATCAGGCGGCGCGCGCCGTGTGGACCGCGGGCATTGACGCGGCGCGTCTGCGCGAATTGCGCCTGCTGGTGATCCGCAGCCAGGTGGCGGACGGACAGGCGGACGATGCCTATCGCAGCATGCTCCGTTTCCAGCAGGACTACCGCCCGCTTGATTCTGCGACGGCGACGCAGTTTGTCGACGGTCTTCTGGATCTGAAAATGGTCAAGGAAGCCGTGGGCTGGCTGGCGCTGCTGGATGACCGCGGA
Source organism: Betaproteobacteria bacterium (assembly GCA_947465215.1). Classification (GTDB taxonomy): domain Bacteria; phylum Pseudomonadota; class Gammaproteobacteria; order Burkholderiales; family SG8-41. Next base: position 18,908 of record CANHZX010000028.1, read on the forward strand.
GCAGCAAAATTGCGCCTGCGTCTGCACACCGGACTGCTGTCGCCGGCGGATGCCGTGGTCCAGGCGCGGGCCGGCATTGCGCGCAGCGAAGATCCGGATTGGTGGCGGGTATTGCTCGAGGCCGGTGAACGCCAGCCCGCTGCGTTACTGAAGATCGAAGCGCTTGAACAACTACTTGATCGCCCCGATGCGCCGGCTGCAGATGCGCACCGGCTCTGGGCTGACTATGTTGCCTACGCACGCAGTGCGGCGAACACGCATCAGCTGTTGGCCGGAGACGAAGGCAGCTGGCTGGAGTTCGCGCTCAAGCGCAAGGATGCCGATCCGGTTGTAGCGCGCGCCTATTTCGCCTATCTCGCACGCGAGGGCCGTGGCGAAACCCTGCGCCGCAGCGCACAGGCGCAACTCGCATTCAGCCTGATGGCCGCGCGTCTGCCGCGTTTGGCGTTGGCACTGTTCGATGCCTGGCCCGCCGATCCGGCGGCGTTGTCGGCGGAAACGCGTTATCAGCTGGGCGGCGCTGCTGAGGCGCTGCAACAGCATGCACGCGTCCTCCAATACCGGCAGGGTTTGCCGCCGCCCGAAGGTACCACCGCCGCAGTCTGGGACCTGCGCATGGCGGGTCTCGCGCTGCGTGCCGGACGCGGCGATATGGTTTCCGCCGTCACCCGGCAACTGGCGACAGCCAGTACGCCGATTCCGCCCGCGCAGCTGCCGGAGTGGCTCGGTCTGACGGCGCAACTCGCGGATCATGGTCTGTCTGCGGAAACGCAACTGCTGGCGGCGCGGGTTACACCGCATGCCGATGCCGCGCAGGCGCGCCTGCTGCTGGCTGCGACAGCGCGCGTCTTGGAATCCGGCAGTCAGCCGCTGCTCGCTGCTGAATATCAGTTGCGCCTGGCGACAAGTGCGCCGCAGCCCGATGCGGCTGCAGAATCCCGCCTGCGTGCTGGATTCAATCTGGCGCGCGGCGGCCTGCGCGAGGATGCGCGGACGCAGTTTGAATGGGTGCTGAAAAACGCACGGGATCCAGCGCAGATTGCCTTGGCGCGGCGGGAACTCGGCTTCTAGTCCGGCTCCGCGCTCAGCGCGCGGCGCTTTTCCACAGATCGCTCAGGTATTCATGGTCACCGGTGTTGATCCAGCTGCGGCGGTATTCGACCGGCGTGTCGTTGTAGGTGTAGGCCACGCGGCGGATC
>CANHZX010000029.1 GCA_947465215.1 Betaproteobacteria bacterium
GGAATGATACACCGCCACTGCCAGTGCGGCCCCCGCAACGCCCTCCCAGGTCTTCCCGGGACTGACAGACGGCGCCAGTTTCCTTTGTCCCCACTGGTGCCCGGCAAAATAGGCAGCGCTGTCGGCTACCCAGACGATCCCCATCAGCGCCAGCAGCAGCCACGGCCGTTCCCGGAGTCGTGCCAGTGCCAGCCATGTCGGCATCAGCAGCACCCAACCCGTGACTGCCATCAATGGCGGTGATTTGATTTTCCAGCCAAATTTCAACCAAAGCGGCGCCAGCACCAACCAGAAAATCGCCGAAGCAGCAAAAATGGTTCTATCGATCAGAAATAATTGGGCAATTCCCTGCGCTGACAAAATAGCAATAGCTGAAACCATCAACAGCAGGACATACAAACCGCGAAACACCGGTTTGAAACCTGCGAGATTTGCCCACTCCCAGGCGCCGGCCAGAACCAATGGCAGCAAGGCGATGGACCACCACTCACCGGAAAGATAAAAAAGACCGCCGACAAACAACGGCAGCAATACGGCTACGGTAAGAATTCGTTTTAGAAGCATGGCGTGGGACGCCGGAGAGGCGCGCTCAGGCGTTAGCCGTGCGGTCGGTTGTTTCGGTGGCGACCGAAACCTGTTCACTGGTTCGGCCAAAACGCCGTTCGCGCTTACGATAGGACGTTATCGCCAGGTCCAGCGCTTGAGCATCAAAATCAGGCCACAGGGTGTCAGTGAAATACAGTTCCGTGTACGCCAGTTGCCAGAGCAGGAAATTGCTGATGCGCTGCTCGCCGCCGGTACGGATGAAGAGATCCGGTTCTGGCAGATTTCCCATCGAGAGATGCGGCATCAGCTGCTCCTCGGTCCACGGAGAATTATCGCCACCATTGCTTTGCCGCAGCTTGTTGACCGCCTGAAGAATATCCCAGCGACCGCCATAGTTGGCTGCAACGGTAAGTATTAGACCTGTATTGGCTGCAGTCAGTTTTTGCGCGGACTCGATCAGATCAACCAGCTTGCGGTCAAAGCGGGATAAATCGCCAATGACCCGGAAGCAGATGCCACTCTGGTGCAGGCGTTCAACCTCTTGCTGCAAAGCACTGATAAAAAGCTGCATCAACAGTGAAACTTCTTCCTGCGGGCGACGCCAGTTTTCGCTGCTGAAAGCAAAAAGCGTCAATGCGGTAACACCACGCTCGGCGCAGGTCCGCACCGTATTGCGTACGGCCTCTACACCCTTGTGATGCCCTGCCACCCGGGGAAGGAAGCGCCGCTTGGCCCAGCGTCCGTTGCCGTCCATGATGATAGCCACATGGCGCGGCACATCACCGATAACCGGAATTCCCTGAGTAGAACTGGCCACGTATCAGATTGCTAGGAGGTCGGCTTCCTTGACCTCCAACAGTTTGTCGATTTCAGCGATCGAACGGTCGGTCAGCTTCTGCACTTCATCCTGAGCGCGGCGCTCGTCATCCTCCGCCACTTCTTTTTTCTTCAGGAGATCCTTGAGCTGGGTATTCGCATCACGGCGGATATTACGGACAGCAACCCGAGCGTTCTCCCCTTCGTGCTTCACCACCTTGATCAGGTCCTTGCGTCGCTCTTCAGTCAAAGCTGGCATCGGCACCCGCACGATGTCGCCCTGCGTCATCGGATTAAGACCCAAATCACCGTCCCGGATCGCTTTCTCGATAGCTTGAGCCATCTTTTTTTCGTAAGGACTGACGCCGATGGTGCGGCCGTCGAGCAGCGTCACGCTGGCGACCTGGGGCAGCGGCGTCGGGTTACCGTAATAATCAACCATCACATGATCAAGAAGGCCGGTATGCGCACGGCCGGTGCGAACCTTGCCGAGGTCGGTCTTGAGCGCCTCGATCGTCTTCTTCATTTTCTGCTCAGCGTTTTTCTTGATGTCAGCAATCATTTTCGCCTCCAGTCAAACATGAACCATCGTACCTTCATCTTCACCCATCACCACCCGCTTCAAAGCCTGCGGTTTGAAGATGCTGAAGACATTGATCGGGAGCCTCTGGTCACGGCATAGCGTCAGCGCCGTGGCATCCATGACCTTCAAGTTCTTAATGATGGCCTCATCAAAAGTCAGACTCCGGTAGCGCATGGCATCGGGGTGAGTCTTCGGATCATCGGTATAGACGCCGTCAACCTTGGTCGCTTTCAGAACCAGATCGACGTTCATTTCCATACCGCGTAGCGCCGCTGCAGTATCCGTCGTGAAAAAGGGATTGCCGGTACCTGCGGCAAAAATCACGATCTTGCCCTCTTCCAGATAGCGCATGGCCTTGCCGCGGATGTAGGGTTCGACCACCTGTTCGATATTGAGTGCGGATTGCACCCGGCTCAGCAATCCGACCTGACGCATTGCGTCCTGGATCGCCAGTGCATTCATGACGGTTGCCAGCATACCCATGTAATCGGCAGTTGCCCGATCCATGTGAGAGGCGCCGGGTGCCACGCCGCGGAAAATATTGCCACCCCCGATGACGACAGCGATTTCAACCCCGAGTCTTGCAACCTCCGCAACCTCTGCAACAATGCGGTTGATGGTGTCCCGGTTAATGCCGTAGCTGTCGTCGCCCATCAGCGCCTCACCGCTCAATTTGAGCAGGATACGCTTGTAGGCAGGGGCTTGAGCCATATTTTAACCCTTTGTTTTTTTAACGATTAAGCCTTCTGCTTGGCTTGGCCGACCTGCGCCATTACCTCGGCCGCAAAATCATCCTTTTTCTTCTCAATGCCTTCGCCGACCACAAACAGGTCAAAACGGGCGACGCTGGCATTCGCTGATTTCAGCAACTGTTCGATCGTCTGCTTGTCATTCTTGACAAAAATCTGACCGAGCAAAGTCACTTCCTTGAGGAATTTCTGCACAGAGCCTTCGACGCGCTTCGACATGATTTCCGGTGGGATCGACTTGCCGGACTTAGCAGCGTCTTCAGCCGCTTTTTCAGTCGCTACACGACGCTCTGCCTCAATGGCCTCCGGCGCAACACCGGAAGAATCCAGCGCTTTGGGCTTGCTCGCGGCTATATGCATCGCGATGTCTTTACCGAGGGTTTCATCACCACCGACCAGATCCACCAGAACGCCGATCTTGGCGCCGCCGTGGATGTATGACGCGAATTTGCCTTTGGCATCGGTGCAAACAAAACGGCGGATCGAGACGTTCTCACCGATTTTGCCAACCAGCGCCTTGCGACGCTCTTCGACCACGGTGCCGTCGACCGTCAAAGCGGACATTGCCGCAACGTCCGCGGGCTTCTGTTCGGCAGCCAGTTTTGCCAGCGCAGCGGCGAACGCCAGGAAATCGTCGTTTTTGGCAACGAAATCGGTTTCGCAGTTGAGTTCAATAATGGCGCCCATCTTGCCATCAGCCGCAATATGCACGGCAACCACGCCCTCTGCGGTCACGCGCGAAGAAGCTTTGCTCGCCTTGTTGCCGAGTTTGACCCGCAGGATTTCTTCGGCTTTGCCCAGATCGCCGCCCGCTTCGGTCAGCGCCTTTTTGCATTCCATCATCGGTGCATCGGTTTTTTCGCGGAGTTCCCGCACCATGCCCGCTGTAATTTCTGCCATTGCTGCAATTCCTCTTACGCCAATTTAAAAAAAAGGGGCTGAGCCAGCCCCTTGAATAAGCTGTGGAGCGGTATCAGGCGGCAGCTGATTCGCCGTCCTCAACCTCGACAAATTCATCGGCTCCGCCACTGACGATTTCCTTGATGCTGTTGTTGCGGCCTTCCAGAACAGCGTCCGCCATTCCGCGGGCGTACAGTTTGATCGCACGGCTCGAGTCATCATTACCCGGGATGATGTAGTCAACGCCTTCGGGGGAATGATTGGTATCCACCACGCCGATGACCGGGATACCCAGTTTCTTGGCTTCCGTGATGGCGCCCTTCTGGTAACCGACGTCGATAACAAAAATCGCATCGGGAAGGCTGGCCATGTCCTTGATGCCGCCGAGGCTGCGCTCAAGCTTGGCAATCTCGCGCTCGTACTGCAGGCCTTCCTTTTTCGACAGCTTCTCGAAAGAGCCGTCTTCGCGCATCGCCATCATTTCTTTCAGGCGCTGGATCGAACCCTTGACCGTCTTGTAGTTGGTCAGCATGCCGCCAAGCCAGCGGTAATCGACGTAAGGCGAGCTGCAACGCAGGGCTTCTTCGCGAACGATTTCGCGGGCCTGACGTTTGGTGCCGACAAAAAGGATAGTGCCTTTGTTGGAGGTGATCTGGCGCACGAATTTCAGCGCTTCCAGATACATTGCCATCGTCTTTTCAAGATTGACGATGTGAATCTTGTTGCGGTGACCGAAAATGTAAGGTGCCATTTTCGGGTTCCAGTAACGGGTCTGGTGGCCGAAGTGGACGCCGGCTTCCAGCATTTCACGCATGGTGACTGACATGATGGTATTTCTCCTGTTAGGGTTAATCCGCCACCTGCCCGAAACGAACCCGGAACATCCGGGCACCCTTAACGTCGGCAGGTGTGTGTAATACCCGATCGAAAAAGTAAACCAGATCGAGCTAACTTGTTATTTTAGCACGCAAAGCCACCATTTCTCAAGCCACAGATGATCCCCAAATACCGGCCCGCTAAGTAGGGCATTGAGCCTCGGTCTGGCGAATTTTTTGAATGGTTACAACCTGTTAGAATCGTCGCCGCCCTTTTCACCGCAACCCCGCGCAGCCCCCATGGCGCGCATCGAAAGCGCCGTCATGGCCGTAGAAATCAAAACCCCTAAAGACATTGAACACATGCGCGTGGCAGGACGCCTCGCCTCCGAAGTCCTGGATTTCATCACCCCCCACGTCCAGCCCGGCATCACCACGGGCGAACTTGACCGGTTATGCCACGACTATATGGTTAACCAGCAGGGCACCATCCCGGCGCCGCTGAACTACACCCCGCCCGGCTACACGCCCTACCCAAAGTCGATCTGCACTTCTGTGAACCACGTGGTTTGCCACGGTGTACCCGGAGAAAAACGCCTGAAAAACGGAGATATCGTGAATCTGGATATCACCGTGATCAAGGACGGTTATCACGGTGATACCAGTCGCATGTTCTACGTTGGTCCGCCATCAATCCAGGCGCGCCGACTGATTGAATTGACCTATGACTGCATGTGGCGCGGTATCCGTGTAATCAAACCCGGGAAAACCTTGGGGGACATCGGTCACGCCATCCAGAACCATGCCGAACGCAACGGCTGCAGCATTGTTCGTGAATTCTGCGGCCACGGTATTGGCCTGAAATTTCATGAGGATCCACAGATCCTGCACTACGGTAGCCCGGGTATGGGCATGAAACTGGAAGAAGGCATGATTTTCACCGTCGAACCGATGATCAATGCCGGACGACCCGAAATCCGCCAGATGGCCGATGGCTGGACCATCGTCACCAAAGATCACAGCCTGTCAGCACAATGGGAACATACCGTGCTTGTCACGGCCGACGGGTTTGAAGTCCTAACACTGTCGGACGGCAGTCCGCCCCCGCCGGCCTGAGGCCAAAACCGATGCGCGCAGGGTCCGAACATAGCCCCCGGAACGCCCCACCTAACGGAGTTGCCGCGCAACGCATTGCGCTGTCAGCAGATCGCCTTGCCATCCGCGAGCGCTTTGAGTCGGGTCAACTCGGTCACGATCTTCTGCATGGACTGGCGCTACTGACCGACCGTCATCTGCGTCAGGCATGGAAAGCGCAGCAGATGCCGGCAGGCGCTGCGCTGATTGCCGTCGGAGGTTATGGCCGTGGGCAATTGTTCCCGTATTCCGACGTCGACATCCTGATCCTGCTACCGGCATCCCCGGACGACGCCCTCAAATCCAAGCTGGAATCACTGGTTGGACATTTCTGGGATATCGGCCTGGAAACCGGCCACAGCGTGAGAACCCTCGAGGAATGCTTCGAAGTCGCAGCAAGCGATATCACGGTGCAGACAACCTTGCTGGAGTCGCGCCTAATATCCGGAAACCGGGATTTATACCGCAAATTCACCCGCAGACTGCTTCAGTCAATTGACCCCGTCACATTCCTGCGGGCGAAAATGATCGAACAGCATGACCGTCATTCCCGACATCAGGAAACCAACCTCGAGCCCAATCTGAAAGAAAGCGCAGGTGGCCTGCGTGATCTGAACACCATTCTGTGGATTTCCCGGGCTGCGGGTCTGGGCCGTACCTGGCTGGAGCTGGCCCGCCGGGGATTCATTACCCGGGATGAAGCCGCTGCCATCAGCCGCCACGAACGGGTATTGGGCATGCTACGCATCCGGCTGCACTATCTCGCTGGCCGTCGTGAGGACCGCCTGCTGTTTGATCACCAGACGGCACTGGCCCAACAACTGGGTTTCGCCGAACGCACCGGCAAGCGTGCCAGCGAGCGCCTGATGCAGCGCTATTACCAGACCGCAAAATCCGTTTCTCAGCTGAATACGATTCTGCTTCAGAATCTGGAGCGGCGCATCGCGCCTCCGGGTAACCGCCAGATCAAACCGCTGAATGAACGCTTCGTCATTCTGGGCGAACTGCTTTCCGCACCAGACGAAACCATTTTTGATCGCGACCCTTGCGCCATCCTCGAAGTTTTCGTGTTGATGCAGAAGCATCGCGAGATCAAGGCCATCGGCGCATTTACGCTGCGGGCAATGTGGCGCGCCAGACGTCGCATCAATCCCGCCGCGCGGCGCGACCCGCGAATGCGGGAATTGTTTATGGAAATCCTGCGCAGTCCGACGAGTGTTATCCGCGAACTGCGCCGCATGCACCAGTACGACATCCTGGGACGCTACATACCCGCTTTCGGTCGTATCGTCGGCCAGATGCAGCACGACCTTTACCACGTTTATACAGTCGACGAACACATCCTGAAAGTTGTGCGGAACCTGCGGCGCTTTGCAGTACCTGAATTGGCCCACGAGTTCCCGCTGTGCAGCCGGCTAATGAGCGAGTTTGACCGTCCTGAACTGCTCTATCTTGCCGGCTTATTTCACGACATCGCCAAAGGTCGCGGCGGAGACCATTCCGAACTCGGCAAACCGGATGCAATGCGTTTCTGCAAAGCCCACGGACTCAGCACCGCAGACTGCGAACTGGTTACGTGGCTGGTTGAGCAGCACCTGGTGATGTCAGCCACGGCTCAAAAACAGGATCTGTCCGATCCCGAGGTCATTCAGGATTTCGCCAAAAGAGCTGGCAATGAACGTCATCTTGTCGCTCTTTATCTGCTTACCGTCGCCGATGTTCGCGGCACCAGCCCCAAAGTCTGGAATGCCTGGAAGGCGCGACTGCTGGAGAACCTCTTTTACAGTACCCGTCGCCTGCTAAGTGGCGAGCGGAGCGAACGACAGGACGGACAGCGCGCGCGTCAGGAAGAGGCCATCGCCAAGCTCCTGCTCTACGCAATCCCCGAAAACGCCTACAAGGAATTCTGGCAGCAGCTCGATACGGGCTATTTTCTGCGTCATGAACCTCAGGAAATAGCCTGGCACACGCGCCAGCTTTATCAGCGCTTCAAGTCACCAACCCCTGTTGTCCGGGCACGCCTGTCGCCGATCGGGGAAGGCCTGCAGGTCATGGTCTACCTCGCCGACCAGAAAGAACTTTTTTCGAGAATCTGCAGTTTTTTTGAGAGCATCAGCTTCGATATTTTCGAGGCCAAGGTGCACACGACACAGCACGGCTACGCGCTCGACACCTTCCAGATCCAGGACACCTCGGGTCGTCAGGCTTCCGAATACCGCGACCTGATCAGCTATATCGAATACGAGCTGACGGATCGTCTGACCAATAACGCACCCCTGCCGCCGCTTTCGAAACCCCGGATCAGCCGCCAGTTGCGCCACTTTCCCATCACTCCTGAAGTGGTCATCCAGACCGATGAGCGAGGTGCCTACCGGATGATGTCGATTGTGGCGGGTGACAGGCCGGGACTGCTGTCGCGTATCTCCCGGACGTTGACGGCATTCGATATCAATCTGCACTCCGCCAAGATCAATACCCTGGGTTTCCGTGCCGAAGATACCTTTGTCGTCAGCGGCAACGCACTGAACAATCCCAAAACGACGGTCCGCTTCGAAAGCGAACTACTGGATCAGTTGAGAATCTGATCGCCCGATAGATCAGTCGTCACCCAGGTTTTCGCCTGGGAAGAGTTCTTCGGTAAATCCGAAATCGCGCAAGTCGCGAACCCGCATCGGATACAGCACACCGTCCAGATGATCGCACTCATGCTGAACAACCCGCGCATGAAAATCATCAACCGTACGGTCGATGGCATGGCCTGAAGCATCAAACCCCCTGTAACGCAGCCGCTTGTAGCGTGGAACCAAACCACGCATGCCGGGTACCGACAGGCATCCCTCCCAGCCCTCCTCGAGATCATCACCCAGCGTCTCGAGCACCGGATTGACGAGAACGGTGAACGGCACCGGCTCCGCATCCGGATATCGCGGATTCGATTGCATGCCGAATATGACGACCCGAAGGGGAACGCCGATCTGAGGGGCGGCCAGACCCGCACCATTGAGCGCATGCATGGTGTCCTGCATGTCGATCAACAGTTCACGCAGCTCTGCCGTATCAAAGCGCTCAACCGATCGGGACACCTCGAGCAGGCGTGGATCACCCATGCGCAGTACCGCCTTAACCGCCATGATCCAGCTCCATTGCTTTGAGAATCAGACGCACTTTTTTCATTGCCGCCTCAGATACCGCCTGGATGTCATCAAGGGATACCGCCTTGGCGTTATCACCTTTACCCGCTGCGGAATTGACCACCACAGCCAGCATCGCATAGCTGAGGCCAAGTTCCCTCGCGAGAACTGCCTCTGGCATTCCGGTCATGCCAACGAGATCAGCACCGTCGCGTTCCATCCGGCTGATTTCTGCAGCGGTCTCAAGCCGAGGCCCCTGGGTAGCGCCATAAGTGGCGCCGTCCAGCAACTCATATCCGGCCACGCGTCCCGCTGCCAGCAAGCGGCCTCGCATGTCAGCACAGAACGGAAGGGTGAAATCGATATGCTGCAAAGGCTGTTTGATGCCGTCGAAGTAGGTGCTTTCACGGCCATGGGTATAGTCGATGACCTGATCCGGCACAACCAGCGCGCCGGCAACCATCCGCTTTGTGATCCCCCCGACCGTGGAAACCGCGACGACATTGCGCACACCCTGCGCATGCAGAGCCCACAAATTTGCGCGATAGTTGATGCGGTGCGGCGCAATCGAATGATCGGCGCCATGACGTGGCAGGAAAACCAGCGTCTGCCCGCGCAATATTCCGAAGACCAGATCCGACGAAGGTTCACCATAAGGCGTGGCACAAGCCCGTCTTTCCGTGATTTCGAGGCCGGACAACTGATCAAGTCCGCTGCCGCCAATAATGCCGAGCATGCTGTTATTCAATCCTGTTGATCTTGCGCCAATGCATAAACTGCAGGCAGGTTGCGCCACTGGCCCCGAACATCCATGCCGAAGCCGAACACATAACGGTTCGGAAGCGTCACGCCGACAAAATCCGCTGCAACGGGTTTCTGACGCTGGAGATCTTTATCGGAAAAAACGACAATCAGAACCTTGGCTGCGCCGGCCTCCAGCAATTTGCTCTTGATGGCCGCAATCGTCAGGCCTTCATCCAGAATATCGTCAATCAGCAATACGATGCGGCCGACAACCGAATCCGGAATACCCCCGCGCCAGGCCAGTTCGCCGCCGCGGGTAGCCGCGCCGTATCGGGTGGCATCAACATAATCGACATCAACAGGAAAGCCCAGCTGCGGCAGCAGATGTCCCGCAAAAATCAGACCGCCGCGCATAACGACGATAGCCAGGGGGCGTTCAGGGGAAGCAGCCAACGATGCGTTGAGCGCATTGGCCACCCGGGTAACCGCAGCAGCAACAGCGTCAGGCGCCAACAGCAATTCGGCGCGTGGTGGCAGCGCAGCCATCAATAGGTGAACGTCACCACATCATCATCCATGGCCTGCTCGATGATGTAGGCTCCGCCGACGATTTCAGTGATTTCCGGAATCAGGTCATCACCCCAGAGCTCCAGCGTTGGGGTGCAGACCTTGAACTGAACGCCCGCCTCGTGCGCGTCTTTCATGAAGTCATAGACGTTTTTGAGCGAGCCTTCCTTGACATGCAATTTCTCAGCCACGCCCTTTTTCGCCAGCTCACCGGCGCGGGCCGTCAGAATGACTTCGACTTGGTAATCCATGGCAGCCGCCACCGTGGCCTGGAAAAACGGCGCCCCCAGCTCGGCGCTGCTGTTCGGGTCGGTGTTGACCATGATGATCATCAGTTTGTTAGCCATTTTTCCGACGGTATACCTGTTAAAGCTTGATGAAGTGCGATAAACCCAGAATCAGCATCATATAGCCTTCGCACCCTGCTCAGCGAATCAGCGCATGCAGATAACGCTTGAATGCCGCACCGATCTCGGGGTGACGCATTCCGAGTTCCACATTGGCTTCGAGATAGCCCAGCTTGCTGCCGCAATCGTAGCGTCGGCCCTCAAATTCATAAGCCAGGACAGGTTCATGCTGCTGCAGCCTTGCGATGGCATCGGTCAGTTGGATTTCCCCGCCGCTGCCGGTGCCGGACTTTCGCAGTTCCTTGAAAATGCCCGGAGTCAGAATATAACGGCCCACGACGCCCAGCAAAGATGGTGCCTTGGCAGCAGGCGGTTTCTCAACGATGCCGCTGATTACATGCGGCGACTTTGACCGTGGGGGCACGGCAACCACACCATAGCGGGATATTTCGGCTCTGGGAACTTTCGCCACAGCAACCATCGATTGCCCGTTGTCGCGATGCAGGCGCTCCATCTGCGCCAGAACCGGAACCTCGGCATGGATAAGATCATCAGCCAGCAATACGGCAAATGGCTCATTGCCGACTGCCGGCTGAGCACACAGCACCGCATGCCCGAGCCCCAGCGGTTCGGCCTGCCGTACAAATACGCAGCTGACCCCGCGAGGCAGGATGCTACGCACCTCAGCCAGCAACTTTGATTTACCGCTTCGCGACAGCGCCATTTCCAACTCAACAGCCTGATCGAAATGGTCTTCAATCGCGCGCTTGCCGCGCCCGGTCACGAAAATCAGCTCCTTAACACCAGCGGCCACTGCCTCTTCAACGGCGTACTGGATTAGCGGCTTATCGACAATCGGCAGCATTTCCTTGGGACTGGCTTTTGTCGCCGGCAGAAAACGGGTACCCAACCCTGCAACCGGGAAAACAGCCTTGCGGATGGAACTATTTTTCACCACGAATCAGACTCCCTCTTCAATCATTTTTGTCGAGCAAGGCCAGCAGACCCTGCTCATCCAGCACGGTGATACCAAGCTCCAGCGCCTTTTCCAGCTTGCTTCCCGCCTCAGCGCCGGCCACCACAAAATCCGTTTTTTTCGACACGCTGCCGGTTACCCGTCCGCCAGCGGCTTCGATACGAGCCTTGGCGTCGTCACGGGTCAAGCCGGGCAAGGTGCCCGTCAGCACAAAAATCCGGCCAGCTGCTGCCCCATTCGCCACCGGTCTCGGTGCAGCCGTTTCGTAATGCACCCCTGCAGCCAGCAAGCCGCTGATGACTTCGCGATTATGCGGTTCGGAAAAAAACTGCGCCAAGCTTTCCGCAACAACGGGACCGACATCAGACACCTGCTGCAAATCGTCGATACCGGCCTGCATCAAGGCATCAAGATTGCCGAAATGCGCGGCAAGGTCACGCGCGGTGCTCTCTCCGACATTGCGGATACCGAGCGAGTAAATCAGCCGCGCCAATGTCGTATTTTTACTTTTGCTGATGGCTGCAGTAATGTTGGCCGCTGATTTCTCGGCCATGCGATCAAGCGCGGCGAGTTTCTCTTCAGCAAGTGCATAGAGATCAGCCGGCGTACGCACCAGATCCAGATCAACCAACTGATCGACCAGACGCTCGCCCAGGCCCTCAATATCCATCGCACGCCGGGAAGCGAAATGCAGCAAAGCCTGTTTACGCTGGGCGCTGCAATACAAGCCGCCGCTGCAACGCGCAATCGCCTCGCCTTCACTGCGCACCACCTGGGACTCGCAGACCGGACAACGAACCGGCATTTCAAAACGGTCTTCAGCGCGCCTGGGGCCCGGCACTGAAACCCGAACCACTTCCGGAATCACGTCGCCAGCGCGTCGCACAATCACCGTATCGCCGACATGCACATCCTTGCGCCGCACTTCATCTTCGTTGTGCAGTGTCGCGTTGGTGACATTGACGCCACCGACAAACACCGGTTGCAGCCTGGCCACCGGGGTCAGCGCGCCGGTACGTCCTACCTGCACGTCGATGCCCAGCACCGTGCTGGTAGCTTCCTCGGCGGGAAATTTGTGCGCGACTGCAAACCGCGGAGCTCTGGAGACAAAACCCAATTGCTGCTGTGCCGTCAAGCTGTTGACCTTATAGACCACACCGTCAATGTCGTAAGGCAAACCTTTGCGCGCGGTGCCGATCGTGCGGTAGTAATCCAGAAGGCCCGCCAGTCCTTTTACGACTGTGCATTCGGGCGCAACGAGGAATCTATTTTTCTTAAAATAATCAATTACTTGACTATGCGATCCGAATCCAGCCAAACCCTCGGCATAACCCAGACCATAAGCATAGAAGGTCAATTTGCGGCCAGCTGTAATGCGCGAATCCAGCTGACGCAGGGATCCGGCTGCTGCATTGCGCGGATTCGCAAACAACTTGCCGTCGATGGCCTGCTGATTGCGATTCAGTTGTTCGAAGTCTTCGCGCAGCATCAATACTTCGCCGCGAACCTCAAGGACTTCTGGCGCACCTTCGGGAAGATGCAAAGGTATGGAGCGCACCGTTCGCAGGTTGCCAGTAACGTCTTCACCGGTGTAACCATCGCCGCGCGTCGCTCCGCGGGTCAGCAACCCCCGCTCATACACCAGGCTGATCGCAAGACCATCGAATTTGGGTTCAACCGCATATTCAACGGCGTCAATCTCGAGCGCCTCCCGTATCCGGCGGTCAAAGGCCTCGACTTCGGCGTCTTCAAAAGCATTATTCAGCGACAACATCGGCTGACGATGGGTTGCCTGCGAAAATTCCGCGGCAGGGGCACCGCCAACCCGCTGGGTCGGGGAATCCGCTGTCAGCAGTTCGGGATGTTCGGCTTCAAGACTCTGAAGCTCGCGAAAAAGACGATCAAATTCCGGATCGGAGATCAGCGGATCATCGAGAACGTAATACCGGTAATTGTGCTGCTCGATATCCTCGCGCAGGCACGCAGCGCGCGCCCGCAGCTCGTCCGCAATCATGCAAACAGACGCTGCGCCCGCTGGCCGCCAGCCGGAATATCGCGTGCAGCCATTGTGCCGTGAATTTCCTGCAACTGCGCCTTGATCCGCTCTACGCCTGCAGCTTGCAGCGCCACGCGATTGTCATCGACCAAGAAGCCGCCAAGAGCATGCGCCAGCAGTCCGCCAACCCGCGCCATTTCGTCGAGCGCCGCGCCTGCATCCGCGACTTTAGGCACATCCAGCAGCAGCGTCAGGCCGGAAGTCTGCATGGCCTCAAGACGATCTGCCGCGAAAGGTTCGGCGTCGTGATTCTCCATGGTGAACAGGGTTTTGCCTTCGGCGTCACGCCATTGGAATACACCGTTCGACTCAAGACTGAATCCGGCGTCTGTAGCTGCAGCAGCAACCTGATCGCCGCTGAACGCATCGCCGGGCTGTGCCACCACATTAAGTCCGATGGCGACATCCATGTCGCCGCACAAAGCGTCGAGTTCCTGAGCGGCCTTTAGTCCCGCAGCAACATCGGGAATTTCCGAGATAGCGGCATGCCGCTCAGCCCAGCTGTGCACGGCATCACAAAAACCGTTGAGTTGCGGTGCATGCACCGGTCCACTGCGATTGGCCAGCTGAATGGCGACCTGCAGACGGTTGAAACCGCCGTGCGCCTCGCGGCCCAATGACAACCATGCATCGGATGCATCATCCCAACCAAGAACCCGCGCCGGCTTGCCGAAAGTCGCAATCTGGCTTTGCAACTCATGCAGTGCGGATTCGGCAACAGTGCCATCCGACTCGATATTTACAACAAATTCAATCAGGGAGTCCGCACCGTCAGCGGTTACCGGCAACGAAGAAGCTGCGGCATGTTTTACGGTAGCGGCACCGGCAGGCGAAGCCCCCTCACCCAGTCGTGGCTCAATGCGGGGCGCCGCACCCGCCATTGACGATGCCGGCATTGCAGCAGGTTTGCTGAGCAACACATCATCACGCTGCCCCTCGAAGGCCCGCTCGAGGCGCTGGCGCAGTTTGCGCTCCTGCCAGAGGTTGTAGGCGTAAACCCCGCCGATGACGACGACTCCGAATACCGCCAACGCGATCTGCAGGTCGCTCATTTCGGTTCAGCCGTCAGGCCGCCTCTTCGGTGAGTTTCATGGCCGCCTCGATGTCCACAGCCACGACACGGGAAACGCCAGGCTCCTGCATCGTGATGCCGAGCAACTGGTTGGCGATTTCCATCGTGATCTTGTTGTGCGTGATGAAGACGAACTGCGACTGCTCCGACATACGCTTGACCAGTTCGCACAGACGGCTCGTGTTGTGGTCATCGAGCGGTGCGTCAACCTCATCCAGCATGCAGAACGGCGCGGGGTTGAGCTGGAATATCGCGAACACCAGCGACATTGCGGTCAGTGCCTTTTCACCGCCGGACAGCAAATGAATCGAGCTGTTCTTTTTGCCTGGCGGCTGCGCCGTGACCTGAATGCCTGCGTCCAGAATCTCTTCGCCGGTCAGCGTCAGTTTCGCGTTACCGCCACCGAACAGCACCGGGAACATGCGTGAGAAATGCGCGTTGACCTCGTCAAAGGTGGTTTGCAGGCGTTCGCGCGTTTCACGGTCAATGCGGCGAATGGCGTCTTCCAGCGTGGTCATCGCCGAAGTCAGGTCGGTCGATTGCGCGTCCAGATAGGTCTTCCTTTCGCGACCGGCTTCCAGTTCTTCCAGCGCGGCAAGATTGACTGCGCCGAGGCTCTTGATTTCATCGTTGAGGCGGTTGATCTCGGATTGCAGGGAGCCGGAACGCTGTCCCTTCTCCACGTTCTGCGCCAGAACCTCCTCGTTTGCCGCGGCCTCCACCAGCTGCTGCGCATACTGCTCTTCGTTGATACGCGCTTCCTGCTCTTTGAGCTTGACCTCGTTGATGCGGTCTCGCAACGGCCCCAGCTTCTGCTCCGAGGTCATGCGCTCTTCTTCAACGGCTTTTAGCTGGGACTCGGTGGCTTCCAGCACGTCGCGGGCCTGTGCCAGTGCTTCTTCCTTGGTGCCGCGAAGCGACAGGCAGATCTGCAGCTGGCTTTGCCAGGGCGACTCGTCGAGACGCTCCAGAGCCTCCTGCTCAGTTGCCATTGCCAGTTCGACGCGCTCCATAGTTTCGTTGGCCGCTGCCATCGCACGCTCAACTTCACCGATTTTGCCGATCGAAGTTTTGGCCTGGAAAATCGCTTCCTGAAGTTCCCGGTCAGACTGCTGCAAGGTAATCCGTTGCGCTTCCAGAACGGATTGCGCCTGCCGGAACTGCTCCTGGGCGTTCTCCAGCTCAGCAGCGTAGCCACCGGCTTCTTCGCTGAGGAGCTCAAGGGCACCGGCAGTCGCCTCCTGTTGCTGGCTTTCGATGTCGACCTGAGCGGCAATTTCGGCCAGTTCAGATGCGATCTGCTCGCCACGCTGTGTCAGGCGCTGGGTCTGCTCGTTGAGACGTACATTTTCAACCTGCAGTGCATGGTTTTCCTGCTGCAGGCGAGAGACGTCGCTGCGCAACTCGCCAAGAGCTGCTTTTTCGCTGGCAATCCTTGCAGACTGCTCTTCAACGGTAGCTCGCATCGCAGCAATTGCGGTTTTGCGACCCGTAATCTCCTGATCCAGGCTTTCAATTTCGCGCTGCCGGGACAATACGCCATGCAGCTCCGAATCCGGTGCATGGAAGGTCAGGCTGTTGCGGGTAAATAGATAGCCATCTTTCGAAACCAGGACTGCGCCCGCGCTCAGTTGGTTACGAAGGCTCAGGCCCGTTGCCAGATCTTCGACAACGAAGGCGCTGTGCAGCCAATCGGCCAATGCCGGCGCGAGATGAGCATCACGGCAGGTCACAAATTGCGCCAGCGGCCGCGCACGGGCCGGCATGGGCGCAACCAGCATATCGCTACCTGAGACACTGACGTCGGCAACAGACACTTTTCCTGGAGGCGCATTACCGGACCAGTTGCCGCAGGCATCCAGGCCCGAAACAGCCACTGCATTCAGACGTTCGCGCAGCACGGCTTCGAGAGCATCCTCGTAGCCGGTTTCAATCGTGATGCCCTGCCAGACTCGCGGTGCGTGATCAAGGCCGCGCGTGGACATCCAGGCTTCCATATCAGCACCATGAGCCAGATTGTCCTGCAGCTGGCGCAGTGCTTCGACGCGGGCTTCCATTGCCGCGAGGGCTTGAGCCGCCTGATCGACTTCAGAGGTACGCTGCTCCAGAGTCTGTTCAAGACCGGGCAGACTCCGTTCGCGTTCGGCCAGCGCCTCGCGCTGCGATTCCAATAGAGAAACGGCTTCGTTGATCTGCCCTTGCAATTCCTCAACGGCTGCAGTGTCCGGTTTTTCGAGCGCATTCTGCTCTTCAAACAGTCGCGCATTCCGCTGGGAAAGCTGCTCGAGGACCTTGGCCGCGTGGGCCAGTTTGGTCTGCTCGACCTGACGCGATTGTTCGGCACGGCTGACGGCCTGCTGCATTTCATCCCGGCGACCGCTGGCTGACTGCCAGGCCTCTTCGGCCAAGGGCAGCTTCTCGCGTTCTTCAGCGATTCGTCCTTCGCAAGAGGCCACACTGGCTTCAGAGCGCGCATGTTCTTCACGCCACTCTGCGAGACTCGACTGGGACTGCTGCAGAGTACCGCGCGCGCTCTCAGCCTGCGCGGTCAGACTGCCGATCTGCTGTTCGACTCGGCTGCGGTTTTCGCGGATATGGGCGATCTGCTGTTCAAGACGGGCGATTTCAGCATTGGTCTCGTACAGAGCGCCCTGTGCGGCGTGCACTTCGTCGCCGCTTCGGTAGTGCTGGCTGCGCAACTCTTCGAGTCGGCGCTCGGCATCGCGTAAACGCGCGGTTTCAGCCTCAAGCTCGGTACCCATGCGCTCAATGTCGCGGGCATGACGCGCACGGGTCGCTGCGGCTTCGTTACGGCGCACGAACCACAGCAAATGCTGCGTACCGGTAACCTGCTCCTGCAATGCGTGATAGCGAGTCGCCACCTCGGCCTGGCTCTGCAGATGTTCCAGCTGCTTGTCGAGTTCCTGACGGATATCGTCGACACGGGCGAGGTTTTCACGTGTATCTCGAAGACGCAGTTCGGTTTCACGGCGGCGTTCGCGGTATTTGGATACACCCGCAGCTTCTTCCAGAAAAACCCGCAGCTCTTCCGGTTTCGCCTCGATTACCCGCGAAATCATGCCCTGCTCGATGATCGCGTAAGCGCGTGCACCAAGGCCGGTGCCGAGGAAAATATCGGCGATATCGCGGCGGCGGACATGGATATTGTTGATGTAGTAGCTGGAGTCGCCATCGCGCTCCAGCATGCGTTTGACCGAAATCTCGGCATAACTCGACCACTGGCCCGCCGCCTTGCCCAGACTGTTGTCGAATACCAGCTCGACGCTGGCGCGGTTGACCGGTTTGCGGTCTCCGGAACCGTTGAACAGCACGTCTTGCATGGTGGCGCCGCGCAAATGTTTTGCCGACGTTTCGCCGAGCACCCAGCGCACGGCATCAATGATGTTTGATTTGCCGCAGCCGTTGGGGCCGACGACACCGATCAGATTCCCCGGAACGGGAATATGCGTGGGATCGACGAAAGATTTAAAACCGGCGAGATTGATTTGCTTGAGGCGCAAGGTGCTGTTCTGCCAAGAAAAGTGGTTGTTCAGCGAAAACGGGTAGAATTCAGCGCGCATTTTAACTGAATTGACTCACTGAATTGATATAACCGCCATGCCAAGCAAACCATCCCGCGATTTGGAGACCTTTCCCAACCCGGCGCCGTCGCGCGACTTCCGGATTCACATGGAAATTCCGGAGTTTACGTGCCTCTGCCCGAAAACCGGGCAGCCGGATTTCGCGACCCTGATCCTGGATTACGTGCCGGACCGGCTATGCGTTGAACTGAAAAGCCTGAAGCTGTATGCCTGGTCATTTCGTAACGAGGGTGCGTTTCACGAAGCCGTCACCAACCGCATTCTGGACGACCTCGTCAAAGCGACAAAACCCCGTTATATGCGCCTGACGGCCCGCTTTTACGTGCGTGGCGGCATCTTCACCACAGTCACAGTCCAGCATGTCAAACGCGGCTTCAAACTGGCCAGCGTCCCCGAGATGCCGGAACAGGACCCGGGTTTACCGACCCGCTGAAGCCTGACCCGGCCTAGGGGCTTCATCCTTGCCGACCGCCTTATAATTGCAAGTCGTGCCGCCGGCAACCCGGGCGGCTTAACCCTTTGGCGACATTCCGTTGAATCCACGTCTTGACCGGTTGCACAGTTACCCCTTCCAGCGGCTCAGCGCATTGCTGGCTGGCAGCACACCCCCGCCGGGCCGCAAGATCGTCAGCCTGCACATCGGCGAACCGAAGCACCCGACTCCCGCCTTTATTCGCGAAACCCTGATCAACAGCTTGGACGGCCTTTCGGTCTATCCGGCGACGCTGGGAACAGACGCACTGCGCCAGTCAGTGGCCGGATGGATCGGTCGGCGTTACGGCATTCCGGCGCCGGACGCCGCCACCCAGGTATTGCCGGTCAACGGCAGCCGCGAAGCCCTGTTCTCGTTTGCGCAAGCGGTCATCGACCCGACGCAACCTGCCCCGGTGGTGGTCTGCCCGAACCCGTTCTATCAAATATACGAAGGCGCGGCCCTGCTGGCCGGAGCCGAACCGCAGTTCATTCATACCCTGTCCGAAAATGACTATTCGTTTGACCTCGGACAGTTGAGCGAGGACATCTGGCGGCGCACGCAGCTACTGATTGCCTGCTCTCCCGGAAACCCGACCGGCAAAGTACTGACGCTGGCCGATTGGAAGCTGTTGTTTGAACACGCCGACCGTTACAACTACGTCATTGCATCCGACGAGTGTTATTCGGAAATCTATTTCGACGAAAACAAGCCTCCGCTGGGCGCGCTGGCTGCCGCTATTCAGTTGGGACGCAGCGATTTCCGCAACCTGGTCGTATTCTCCAGTCTGTCCAAACGCTCCAATGTACCGGGCATGCGCTCTGGTTTCGTTGCCGGTGATGCCGCGATCCTGAAAAAATTCTATCTCTACCGCACCTACCACGGCGGCGCGATGAGCCCGCCGGTGCAGGCCGCCAGCATCGCAGCATGGCAGGACGAAACCCACGTGGTAGAGAACCGCCGGCTTTACCGCCAGAAATTCGAAGCCGTGATCGATATCCTGAAGCCGGCACTCCCGGTCGAGTGGCCGGATGCGGCGTTTTACCTTTGGGTCAAAACGCCCATCGCTGACGTCGATTTCACCCGCCGCCTGCACGATGCCGAAGCGGTCAGCGTGTTGCCCGGCAGTTATCTGGCACGCGAAGCCCGCGGCATCAACCCAGGGAAAAACCGGATACGGATCGCCCTTGTCGCAACTGTCGAAGAATGCGTCGAAGCAGCACACCGCCTGCGGCGGTTTTCTGCCTCGCTGTAACAACCTGAGGAAACCAAAATGCAAA
>CANHZX010000030.1 GCA_947465215.1 Betaproteobacteria bacterium
CGCGGCGTGGTGGTGGCCAGTCTGACGGATCCCGAGACGGTCGTTGGCACCAGCGTGCTCGAATTGCCTCTAACCCAAACCATATTGCGAGAAGGCGAAGGCATCGCCCGCGGTGTCGGTGCGGACAATATCGAACGTATTTACGCCTTCAAGCCAGTGCCTGGTAGCGACTGGTATGTGTATGCGGGTAGGCCAGTGAACTCCGCGTTCGCAGCGATCAATCGCAATTTGATGGAGGCGTTGCTGATCACGCTGGCGGCAGCCGTGCTCGCCGCATTCGGCGGGCGTATTGCAATCCGGCGCATCGTCATCCCGCTGCGTGCGCTGGGCGCGGTGGCCGACCGGGTGGCCGCGGGTGACTTCAGTGCGCGCGCCAGCACCGCCGGATTGGTCGAGGCGGGAAATATCGCAGCGCAGTTCAATCGCATGCTCGACTTGCAATTCGAAGAGTCCACGCGTTTGCAACTGGTCGTACAGGCGGCCAGTATCGGACTCTGGGACTGGAATCTGCATAACGACGCGGTGGTTTTTTCCAGCCCATACAAGCGCCAGATCGGCTATGCCGACGACGAGATCGAAAACCGTTTAGAGGAGTGGTCAAGCCGCGTGCATCCGGATGATCTCGAACCGGCGACCGCCAAGGTGCGGACCTTTCTGGCCAATCCGGCAGGCGGCCTCGAAAACGAATTTCGTTTCCGGCACAAGGATGGCCGCTATTTGTGGATACTCGCGCGTGGCCTGGTGTTGTTCGGCGACAAAGGCGAGCCTGCCCGCATGCTCGGTTGCCACATTGATATCACCTCGATCAAGGAACTGGAACAGGCCTTGCGCCAGAGCGAGAGTCGTAGTCGTCGCCTGTTTGAACAGGCCGGCTCGGGCATCGTGGTGTTATCCGTCGAATTCAAAGTGCTGGAGGTCAATGCGCGCTACGCCGAGATGCTCGGCTATACACGCGAGGAATTGCTTGCCGGCATGACGGTGGCGGAGATCCTCGCGCCGCATGAGCGTAGCCGTCTGCAGGCGGCTGCCGACATGCTGCTGCCCGACCGGCCGAACTTTGCCGAGTGGGAACAGCAGCGCAAGGACGGTTCTTGTTTTCCGGTTGAGGTCAGTACACGCATACTCGATGACGGCAGCTATCTGTGCATCGTGCATGATTTGAGCGAGCGCAAGGCTGCCGAAAGGGCGATCGCCAACCAGGCGCAACGTCTGCGTGTGTTGTCACGCCAGTTAACCGAGGTGGATGCGGCGGCGCGGCGGCGTCTGGCGCGTGAGTTGCACGATCGCGTCGGCCAAAACCTCTCGTCGCTAATCATGAGTCTGAACCGGATGAAGAGTGAAATGCCCGCTGCGGTAATCGAGCGTAGCGGCAAATGGTTTGATGATTCAACGCAGTTGCTCGGCCAGGTGGTTGGCGAAGTACGCAGCGTCATGAGCGAATTGCGGCCGGCCGAACTCGATGACTTCGGTCTGCTGCAGGCGCTGGGCTTCTATGCCGAGCAGGCGGGGCTGCGTGCCGGTTTTCGCGTCAGCGTGCGAGCGGAGAACGGCGAGCCGCAACTGCCGCTCGGCATAGAAACCGCGCTCTACCGCATTGCGCAGGAGGCGGTGACCAATATCGCCAAGCACGCCCATGCGAGCGAGGCTGCCATCGTGATCGGCATTCATGGGCAGGATGTCAGTTTGTGCATCAGCGACAACGGCAGAGGTATCGTCGACGGAGAAAACATGATGCCCGGTTCGCGGCGCGGCGTGTTGGGTATGCGCGAGCGCGCCGAAGCGATCGGTGCGCAATTTGAGTTTGAATCAGATTCAGGCCGCGGCACTCGCGTGACGGTGCGCGTGCCCGCAGCGCTCGAACGTCGCGCCGTCGTGGCCACGGAGTAGAGCACCATGCCCGCACCGATCACAGTGTTGGTGGCCGATGATCATGCGCTGATGCGCGAGGGTCTGGTCGAGTTGTTGAAAAAGCACGCCGATATCAAAGTGGTCGCCACCGCCGCCAACGGCCGCGAGGCGGTACGGCTGGCGAGTGAGCATCAGCCGCAGGTCGCTATCTTCGATATCTCGATGCCGGAACTCAACGGCATTGATGCCACGCGTGAACTCGCCGAGCGCCTGCCCGGGGTGCGCGTCATCGTTCTTTCCATGCATGCCGGCGCGCAGCATATTTTTCAGGCGCTGGGGGCAGGCGCGCACAGCTATCTGCTCAAACAATCGGCCGGCGAGGAGGTTGCTGCGGCGGTGCGCGCGGTGGCTGCCGGCAGGCGTTTCATGAGCCGCGAGGTGTCGGCCATCATCGCCGAACAAATGGGGCGGCCGGCGCCCAGCGGGCTGTTTGAAACGCTGTCATCGCGCGAGCGCCAGATTCTGCAACTGGTCGCCGAGGGGCGGTCGAGTGCTGCCATCGGCCTTGATCTGCATCTGTCACCGAAAACAGTTGATACCTACCGCAGCCGTTTGATGCAAAAGCTGCAGGTGAAAGACCTCTATGGTCTGATCAAACTGGCGATCCTGCACGGCTTGACGCCGCTCGAATAGCCGCCCAAATAGGTTGGACTCCCAGTGTTAGCCCGACGAAGCGGCAAATATCAACGCTGCAGCGCCCTCGCGCGAAAAGATCCGGCATAAATCCTGGCAAGGCGGGACGGTGTTGAGTTTTCCCTACAGACGCCCAGTCATGGTCTGCGCTAAGCTGAGTTTTTTTCAGTGGCACTCTATGCTCTCGCGCTGTTACCGCGTACAGCGGGATGTGAAAGTGTAAAAAATTATCAATCATTATCAAGATCGCCCGCATCGTGCTGCGGGCAACTTCTCCACAATTGGTCAGTGCATTGCGCCCAGCGGCTATCTCAGCCGCACCGCAGCTGTTCTCACGGGGGAGGGGGGGGGCGATGGACGACATAGTAAAGCCCACGCCGGCCGCCGCGCTGCGCGGCCACGGTAGTGATCAAAACCACGCCGGCAGAACGGCAAGCGGTATTGATCAGTTCCACTTCAAGGCGATCGTTGATGCGAATGACGACGCGATCATCAGCAAGAGCCTGCAGGGCATCGTCCTCAGCTGGAACGCGGCCGCCGAAAGCATTTTCGGTTACACCGCCGAAGAGATGATCGGCCGCCCCATCGACACGATTATTCCGCTGGATCAGGCCGCCGAAGATCAGGATATTTTAGTGCGCGTTGCGCGCGGCGAAAAAGTGGCGCATCTGGAAACGGTGCGTCGGCACAAAAACGGTGATTTGGTGCAGATATCCGCCACGATGTCGCCGATACGTGATCAACACGGCCATGTGATCGGTCTATCGAAGATCGCGCGCGACATCACGGCGCGCAAACAGGCCCAGAGCACTCTCGCGGCACTCGAAGTGGAATTGCGCGAAGCGCAGAAGACGGAAGCGCTCTGCACGCTGGCCGGCGGTGTCGCACATGACTTCAACAACATGATCGCCATTATTCTGGGTAATGCCGATCTCGCGCTGCAGGATGCTCACACCGATCCGGCAGGCGTGGTCGAGAGCGTAGGTGAGATCAATAAGACCGCCGTACGCGCGCGCAGCCTGGTGCAACAAATCCTCGCATTCAGTCGTCGACAGGGCGCAACGCGCAAGCCAGTCGTGCTGGATGCGCTGATCGCCGAAACGGTGCAATTGTTGCGTGTGACGCTGCCATTTCATCTGGAGATCGAAATCCACCGTAACACTGATCTGCCGCCGGTGCTGGTCGATGCCCATCAGATTCAGCAAATCATCACTAACCTTGTCACCAACGCCGTCTACGCCCTGCGCGAACGCTCGGGGAGTATCGTCATCCGCTCGGGTTCGGTGATGCTGGACGCGGCATTGGTGGCGCGACGGCCTGAACTGCAGGGTATGTACGCGCGTCATCCCGGTCCTGCAGTGTGGCTATCGGTGAGTGACAACGGCTGTGGCATGGATGTGGCGAGCCGCGCAAAAATATTCGAGCCGTTTTTTACCACCAAAGCGAAGGGCGAAGGCAGCGGGTTGGGGCTGGCGGTGGTGCACAGCCTCGTGCGTTTACACGAGGGCGCCATGACGATAGATAGCACGCCCGGAGAAGGCAGTACTTTTACGCTTTACCTGCCGTCCGTCCGCGATGTTGCGGTTCCGGAGGTCACTATTACACCTGCCGCAGACGCGCGCCAGCATATCCTCTACCTTGACGATGATTGTGACCTCGCATTCGTCGCAGGTCGCATACTGACCCGCGGCGGTTTTCGTGTCAGCGTGTTTCACCAGCAAGACGATGCGCTAGCGGCGCTGCGCGCCGCGCCGGCGTCTTTTGATCTGGTGGTGGTCGATTACAACATGCCCGGCATGATGGGCCCTGACGTGGTGCGCAGCGTACGGCAGATCCGTGCCGATCTCCCCGCAACAATAGCCTCGGGGTTTGTTTCGGATGAGGTGATCGAGGCGTGCCGTGCGGTTGGGGTGCATGAGGTGCTGGACAAGGCCGTCGCAGTGGAGAACTGGTGTGCGGTGATTGCGCGCCTCGCGAGGCCGTCGGTTTGAGTGTGACGCGGTTATTGCGCTGCTGCCCGGTGGCACGCCGTCGCCCTCGCAGCATTGCGTGTGGCCGATGCGAGTGGGCTGCAGAACGTGCGAGGTATGGCATGTGCGCCGTGCCTGCATAGCAGTGCGGTGGCGAGTGCACATGAATCAAAAATTGCTCGGCCGTATCCGCGCCGACCGCCAATGTCGTATCGCCGTTGGTGCGGGCCTGTTTTTTCTCGTGACGACGGTCATCGGCATGCTGCTGTTTTCGATGGCGGCCTGGGATGCGGTTTACCGTGGTCGGGTTGAAACATTAACCCAGCTCTCACGCACCCTTACTGAAAACATACGGCGGGTGTTTGACAGCGGCGATCAAACAATCCGCGTCATGCGGCGTGAATACGAGCTAACGCATCATGTTCACACCCTGCCTTTGCTTGGCGCCGAACTCAATCAAATCGGCAAGCTCTGGCACCAGGTCGCGATTGCCGATCAAAGCGGCATGATGGTGGCGACTTCCGGCGCCCTAAGTACGGCAGCGACGCGTGCGGTCAATCTCGCCGACCGGCCACATTTTCTCTGGCACGTCGAGCACGCCGAGGATGTGGCGCACGTGAGTCCAGTGGTGATGGGGCGCGCCAGCGGCAAGCTGTCGATACAACTTTCGCGCCGCCTGCGAGGGCCGCAGGGGGCGTTTGGCGGCATGATTGTCGCGTCTTGTTCGCCCGACTATTTCATGGACTATTTTTCCAGTGTCGCGGTCGTCGGCAGTAAAAAGATAGGGATCTCTCTGGTGGGCAATGACGGCTTTGTCCGTGCGTATTCGGATACGCAAAGAACCCACTACGGTGTGCAACTCGGCGACGACAGCATGTTCGGCAAAACAAAAAATATTAAGGCCGGCCATGCGCAAGCGGTGTCGCGGCTCGATGGTATAGAGAAGCTCTATGTTTTCGATTCGATCGAGGAGTACGGGCTGAAACTCTTTATCAACGTACCACTGCCTGAATTGCGCAGAGAATGGTGGGCAGCGGTACAGAGCTCTTTGATTTTGAGTCTCCTCTTGATCGCCATCACGATCGCTGCGACGGTTTCAATTGTGCGGGTCAGGTTGTCTGAAATCGCCGTGATGGCGGCCTTGCGTGCGCGCGAGCATGATCTGGCGGCGGCCAATGCGTTCCAGGCGCGCATGATCGCGAGCGTCTCACACGAGTTAAGAACGCCGCTCACCAGCATACTGGGCTACGCTTTTCTGGTTGGTGAGTTCGAAGGGGATAAAGAGATCCAGGGCTTTGGCAAAACCATCTGTGCCGCCGGTGAACATCTGCGCATGGTGATCAACGGCATTCTGGATTTGTCGCGCAAGGAAAAGGACAATATCGAGGCGCAATTTGCCGCGGTGGATATCCGCAAGCTGCTGGCCCAGTCGGTGCAGTTGTTCAGCATTCAGGCGCAGCAGAAAGGCCTTGATCTGGTGCTTGATATCGCCGGAGTCGTACCGGCGGTATTCATCAGCGATCCCACCAAGCTCGCACAGATTCTTGCAAACCTGTTGTCGAATGCGATCAAGTTCACCGATGGCGGCCAAGTAAGCGTCAATGTCGACATCGTAGATGGCGGCGGCAGTCTGGCCATCGTGGTGGCGGATACCGGCCCCGGCATTCCGGCCGCCGCTGTGCCACGCCTCTTCGAGCCTTTTACTGACGTTAAGGGTGAGGCCTATCAAAAGCAGAAGGGCGCCGGGCTTGGGCTCAATATCGTGCGTGAATTCGCCACCTTGTTGGGCGGGCGCGTCGCGGTGGTCTCGACGCTGGGTGTTGGTTCAAGCTTCACCGTAACCCTGCCATTGCGCGCCAATGCTGAAGCCTGATGCAGAGCGATCAAAGCGCCAGGAGTGCGGGGTGTTAAGGGATGATAAAGGGGCAGGTGTGAACCAAACGTTTGTATTGCTGATTGAAGATAACCCCGAGATTTGCAAGTTACTGGAGATTTTGGTGCGGCGGCTCGGTGGTGAGTCGAGGTCGGCTGCCAGCCTGCACGAGGCCGCGCTTTTGCTTAAGACTACGCCGGTGAGGCTGGCTTTTGTCGATTACATTCTGGCTGACGGCATCGGCATTGGTCTGGCCGCAGAAATCAAGGCAAGCAATCCGGGCGCACGCGTCGTGTTGTTAACTGCGCGCAATGAACCAACACTGCTCGACGATGTTGCGAAGGCCGGATTCGACGCGTATCTGGCGAAACCGTTTACGCTCGAGGCGATTGCGCGCGAGTTTGCGTTGAGCGCGCCCGCTGAAGGCGCTTCGGCTTGAGTCACGGTATGTCCCGTCCCAGGCCTGATAGCGATAAACGCGTCGCAGGATGTGCATTTCAGTATGAAAATTTTTTTTCACGAATTTATAGGTGGTAACGCTTTATGCAGCAGTTGATTTACGTGAGTTCTGCCGCCGCCGTGACAGGTTGCAGCGAAATGGACATCCAGGCGATCCTCGATGTTTCCAGAGCCTTTAATCACGCCCACGATATCACCGGTCTCTTGCTCTATCGCCATTTCAACTTCATGCAGGTACTCGAAGGGCCGCAGGCGGTGCTTGAAGATTTGTTTTTTAAAGATATCGTCAATGATCTCCGCCACCGCGATATTTTGCTGCTGCGAAATGAAGAGGTTACACAGCGGTCTTTTCCGCACTGGGCGATGAGTTTTGATGCGGTGGGTATGACTGCTGCGGCCTCGGATATTCCCGGTCTGATGGCGTTTGATCAGTGGGTGCCGCAGCGCGACCCGGCGGCATTCAAGCCCGGCGATGCCGAATTTTTGCTCTCCCAATTCTGGACTTCCTGGTACACCCCTCTGTTGCACGGGAAAGATTTTTCCGCGTCGCGCTGAGGCGGCGGCAGGTCTTCTGGCCGCAGTCCGCCGGGCATCCGCTCGCCACTTGGATGGCCGCAGCGCCGGCGGATCGCATTGAATAATCCGTCAAAACATCGCATCGTCGCTGCGCCGTCTGGCCGGGTTATTGCGCGATGACGGTGCTCCATGAAGCCGTGTCGGCGTGGCGACCTTGCGCACGTGTCCATCGCCTGGGGGCGCAAAAAAAGTCGTTAATCAATCAATCTTAATGTTAAGTTATGTTAAGATTTAAGAATCTTCTGCTGCGAATGGCTTTTCTGCGCTGGGTCGTGGCATCCGCCACCCGGCGGCGATCGTGGTCTCGCAATGGCTGTTCTTAACAGGGGAATGTATGGCCAATACCATAGACCGCACACACGACAACGCGCTGCAACCAGACGGCAGAGCGCAGGGCTGCAGCGAGCACAGCAGCCACAGTGAAAGAGATATCGAGCAAGCCCATTTCAAAGCGATCGTGGATTCGAGTGACGACGCCATCATCAGCAAAACCTTGCACGGCATCATCCGCAGCTGGAATCTTGCTGCAGAAACCATGTTTGGTTACACGGCAGGCGAGATGATCGGTTGCAATATCGACGTGCTCATTCCGCAGGATCGGCTGGCTGAAGAGCAGGATATTCTGGCGCGCCTTGCAAGGGGCGAGCAAGTAGCCCATCTGGAGACGGTGCGCCGGCATAAAGACGGTTGTCTGGTTCAGGTGTCCGCCAGCATGTCGCCGATCCGCGATCAACATGGCCGCGTGATCGGAATCTCCAAGATCGCCCGTGACATCACGGCGCGCAAGTTGGCCGAGAGCGCCCTCGCGAGTGCCGAAGCGGAGTTGCGCGAATCGCAGAAGATGGAAGCCCTGGGCACGCTGGCCGGCGGTATCGCCCATGACTTCAACAACATGATCTCGATCATTCTGGGCAATGCCGAACTCGCCCTGCAGGACGCTCGTATCGACCCGGCGGGTGTGCTCGAGAGCGTCGGCCAAATTAACAAGGCGGCCCTCCGTGCACGCAGCCTGGTGCAACAAATCCTCGCCTTCAGCCGCCGACAGGGCACGACGCAAAAGCCGGTCGTGCTGGACGCGCTGATTACCGAATCGGTGCAATTGTTGCGCGTCGCGCTGCCTTTGCGCCTGGAGATCGCAATCCACCGCAACACGGATCTGCCGCCGGTGCTGGCCGATGCCCATCAGATGCAGCAAATCATCACCAACCTTGTCACCAATGCCGCGCATGCGATGCGCGCGCGGTCGGGACGCATTGTTATTCGCTCTGGCACGGCGGTACTGGATGCGGCATTGGTGGCGCAGCGGCCCGAACTGAAGAACATGCAGGCGCGTCATCCCGGTCCTGCCGTGTGGCTCTCTGTGAGCGACAACGGCTGCGGCATGGACGCGGCGACCCGCGCCAAAATATTCCAGCCGTTTTTTACCACCAAGCCGGTGGGCGAGGGCACCGGGCTCGGACTGTCGGTGGTGCATGGCATTGTGCAATTGCATGAGGGGGCGATCACCATCGACAGCACGCCCGGCGCAGGCAGCACCTTTACGCTTTATCTGCCGCTGGCACCCGAAGCCGCGCTGGTGGCTGCTCGCGAGGCGGCTGCAGCGCTCACGCCGATGACCGCGCCGGTCGAGGTTGGGCAGCAGCATATCCTCTATCTTGACGACGACGGTGACCTCGCTTTTCTCGTCGGGCGCATGTTGGCGCGCGGCGGATTTCGGGTCAGTATTTTCCATCGTTGCGAAGAAGCGCTGGCGGCGCTGCGCGCCGCGCCGGCGTCCTTTGATCTGGTGGTGACCGATTACAACATGCCCGGCATGATGGGGCCCGAGGTGGTGCGTGCGGTGCGGCGTACCCGTGCCGATCTTCCGGTGGCGGTGGCCTCTGGCTATGTCTCCGACGAGGTGAGGGCGGATTGTACGGCGGCAGGGGCGCACGAGGTGTTGCAGAAGGTTCTCGCAGTGGACGACTGGTGCGCGGTAATTGCGCGCCTCGCCAAGCCGGTTGTTAAGGCCGGCGCCGCTCGCTGAGCGTGATCGCCACGCCATCATGCAACAGTTGATTTACGTCAGCGCCGCAGACCCGGTTGCGGGTTGCAGCATGGTCGATATCAACGCGATCCTTGATGTCTCCAGAACCAGCAATCAAGCGCGCGGAATTACCGGCCTGTTGCTCTACCGGCATTTCCACTTCATGCAGGTACTCGAAGGGCCGCAGGCGGTGGTTGAAGATTTGTTTTTTAATCATATCGTCCATGACACCCGTCACCACGGCATCCACTTGCTGCGCAATGCAGAGGTCGCCCGGCAGTCGTTCCCCAAGTGGGCGATGAGTTTTCATGCGGTGGGGGATGCCACCGCCACCGCTCAAGAGGTGCCAGGCCTGGTGGCCTTCGATCAATGGCTGCGCGACCGCGATCCGACCGCGTTTCAGCCCGCTGCCGCTGAGTCTTTGCTGTTGCAGTTTTGGATCTCGTGGCACAGTCCCATGCTGCATGGTCGCAATACTGCGGTGCCACTCGCCAGGCCGCGTTGATCGGCAGTGATCTGGTGTGTGGCGGTCCGGCCCGCGGGCATCGGCACAAGGCGCTGCGACGGCTAACTGTGATAAAAGGGTTGATCTCCCCGCGATCGGTCGATCACGTGCCTGCACCAGTTTTCACCGCGCGTTTCAAAATCCCTGCTGCTGCTGCTGTTGCTGCTGCTGCGCTGTTGCTACTCGCTTTGCTGGCGGCGTTGGGCTGGCTCTCATGGCAGTCTGCCAGGGTGGCGAAACTCCATGAAATGCAGCTGCACGCCGAGTCCTCGGCGAACGGTCTCGACCGCTATTTGCAAGAGGTGAGGGCTGCGCTGGTGCTGCTGGGACAGCGCACGAGAGAGGGCGGCGGTGTTGCCGATATCAAACGTGCGCACGCCTTGTTACGCCAGTTTCAAGCGGCGCATAGTGACTTTCAATCGGTGCTGTTGGTACGGCCGGATGGCCAGATCCTCGCTTCCTCGCAGTCGGGCCCGCTGCGTGGGCTGCCCAGCCTTGCGGCGCAACGTTCCCTTGAACCGGTGGGCGGCGAATCGGATCTCGAACCGATGGTGCTGCGGCGCGTGATCTGGGGGCCCGTGGTCAAACGCTGGGTGGTACCGATGCGTCACGCGCTGCTCGCCGAGGACGGGCGTCCGCTCGCTTATCTGATCGCCACCCTGCCGGTGGAAATCATCGAGCAGTTTATCAGCCGGCAGTCCTTGCCCGCGCGCGGGGTGGCGGTGTTGATGCGCGACGACGGTTATGTATTGAGCCGCACCAGCGGCGCCGACGCAGAGGCGACGTCGGATACGTATACGCGGCCACGCAACGGCGTGGTGCTGCGCTATCTGCAGGCGCAAGCGATGATCGTTAGCGGCACCTTTGAGGGCATGAATTCAATGGGCAATAGCGCGATCAGCGGCGGCTATGCGCGGCTCGCCAGCTTTCCCCTCACCGCCGGGATTTATCTGCCGCAGGACGAGGTGCGGCGCCTCTGGCTTGAGCAATTGCGCTACCCGCTGCTCGCCTTTGCGCTGTTCTTCCTCGCCATGGTGGTGGTGTATCGCGTGTATCTCAAACAGCAGTGGCTGCAGGAAGGGCGGCGGCTGGCGATGACGCGCGAACTCGAAGGGCTGGTCGCAGAACGCACCGCTGAATTGCGCGCAATCCGCGGGCGGCTGGAAAAAGCGGAGAACGAAGAGCGGCGTCAGCTGGCGCGTGATTTGCATGACGAGCTCGGGCAGACGCTGGCCGCGCTGCGCATCCGCTTGAGCCAGATTGAAAACGCCGAGGGCGGCGTGGTGCGCGCGGTGTGGACGAAAATGGTCGAGCTGGTGAACCAGGCCGATGCTTCGACGCGCCATCTGGCGACGCGGCTGGTGCCCACCACCTTGCATACGCTGGGCTTTTCATCGGCGCTGCAGTCGTTGTGCGAGGAGCTTGAACGCGACTTCGATCTGGTGGTGACGCTGGATCACAAAAAGCTCGGCATCCCGCTCGATCACAATGTGCGCGATGTGCTCTACCGGGCGGTGCGTGAGTTGCTGATCAACGTCGCCAAGCATGCCGGCGTGCGCAAAGCGCGGCTCGTACGCCGCCTCGATGGCGGCGATATACTGCTGCAGGTGATCGACGAGGGCGGCGGTTTCGCGCCCGATGCGCCGGCGGTATTGAAGGCGCCTGGTGCCGGGATTGCCGGCATGCGGGAGCGCTTGTTATTTATCGGCGCCACGTTGACCATCAGCAGTGCGCCGGGTGCGGGAACTACGGCTGAAATCCGCCTGCCCCTGACTCTGGCACTTTTAACCGCAGAAGAGAACGCCTCATGACGATCCGCCTGGTGCTCGCAGATGATCACCGCCTCGTGCGCGAAGCTGTGCGCGACACGCTCGCTCGCGAAGCCGATTTTGAAGTGGTCGGCGAAGCCGGCGATGGTGCGGCGGCGCTGCGCCTGATCGACACCTGCCACCCCGATGTGCTGGTGCTCGATATCACGCTCGGCGACCGCTCCGGTATCGAGATTGCGCGCACGCTGCGCGCCAGCGGCAGCACGGTGAAGATCGTCTCCTTGTCGGCGCATCAAGACCGGCGCTTTGTCGGCGCCATGCTGGCCGAGGGCGTGCAAGCCTATGTGGCCAAGGCCTCGGCTGGCAGCGAGCTGGTGCGCGCGATTCGCGCGGTGATGCAGGGCGAGGCCTGCTTTAGCCCGGAGATCGCCGCCATGCTGGCCGGCGCCCTCACCGATACGCTCGACGAGAGCGCCAAGCCCGAGCGGTTGGGCCGGCGTGAAACCGAAGTGCTGGTGCTGGTGGCGCAAGGCGTGCGTTCGCTCGAAATCGCCAGCCGCCTGCATATCGCACCGAGCACGGTGGACGTGCATCGCCGCAATCTGATGCGCAAGCTGGATTTACATTCTGTGGCCGAGCTCACCCAGTATGCGATACGCGCCGGCCTCGTTGAGCTCTGAGCGCAGCGTCGCCATTACCTGAAAACAGGTAGTCATATTTATCAGTGCTCAGGATAGTTTAGGTGCGATGAGATCGGCACAATCCGTCCATCGTTATTACTGGGTTATCAAACCGTGCTGGAATACACCTCGAACCACTCCTTGCCCGTCGCCCACCACCTGTCGCTCGTGGCGGGTCGTGCCCCGGATGCAAACGCCGTGGGGGCACTCCTGCCGCCGTCCGGCACCGCGCCCAAGCGCTTAAAGTCGGCGTCGCACCGCATCGCGTACCTCGAGGACGATCCCGACTTCGCCCTGTTGATCAGGCTGATGGGTAAGCGGCTGGGGCATATAGTCACCACCTTTCATTGCCCGACCGAAGCCATGGCTGCTATCAATCTCTATCCTCAAGGCTTTGATATCTTTATGACGGATTATCAGATGCCGCTGGGAGATGGCGCCGAGGTTGTGCAGCGGGTCAAGCGCGCCCACCAGCATCTGGGCTGCGCGGTCATTTCAAACGACGAACGGATCATGAGTCGCGCCGACGTGCGCGCCTTGAAGATCGCCACTGCCATCAAACCGAATTGTTTGCAGCAATTTGAATTGTTGCTCGACTTGATCGACGCTACGTCGAATTAAGGCCAGCGCTTTTTGTTGCATGCAGTTTCGAACATCAATCGGGCGGGATAGCGTCAAGCGCTGATGACATTCACCTCGTGTGCGCGTATACATCTAAGCAGGTGTTGCAGCCGCAACGGCGCGTTGAAAGATCGGTGGAGACTGTGGTGGCCAAAAAACAGAGCGATGAAAAAAAACCGTCTGCTCTGAGCGCCGCTGAGCCGGCGCTTTTGCCTGTGGTGCAGCCCGGTACGGCGGTGGTCGAGTCGCCGGTTTTACCCGTCAGCGTGTTCCCGATCGTCGGCATCGGCGCTTCGGCCGGCGGCCTTGAAGCCTTTGAGGCGTTTTTTCGCGCCTGCCCGGTCGATACCGGCATGGCGTTTGTGTTGGTGTCGCATCTCGATCCGGGGCACGGCAGTCTGCTCAGTGAAATTCTGCAACGCTGCACGACCATGCCGGTGGTCGAGGCGCTCGATCAGGTTGCGGTCGCGCCCGACCATGTGTATGTGATTCCACCCAACCGTGAAATGGCGCTGCTCAACGGCGTGTTGCAGCTATCGATCCCCGAGCAGGTGCGCGGGCAGCGCATGCCGATTGACAACTTTCTGCGTACGCTCGCCGAGGATCGTGCCGAGCGCGCCATTGGCATCGTGCTCTCGGGTACGGCCACCGATGGCACGCTGGGCTTGCGCGCCATACAAGGCGCCGGCGGTCTGTGTCTGGTGCAGGAGCCATCGACTGCGCGCTACGACGGTATGCCGCGCAGCGCAATTGACGCGGGCTATAGCACGCATATTCTGGCGGTCGAGCAGATGCCGGCCGCGCTCGTCGAATCGACGCGCACCGCAGCCTATCGGCAGCGGGTGCCGGTGGCGCCGGCTGCGGGTAGCAAGTTGAGCGGTCTCAACCGCATCCTGTTGCAGTTACGCAGCAGCACCGGGCATGATTTTTCGCTCTATAAAAAAAGCACCATCGGGCGGCGCATCGAGCGGCGTATGGGGCTGCACAAGATCGACGACGAAGCGGTCTATGCGCGCTACCTGCGCGAAAACCCCGCTGAAATCCAGCTCCTGTTCAAAGAACTGCTGATCAACGTCACCAGCTTTTTTCGTGATCCGACCGCCTTTACGGTGCTCAAACAAACCATCCTGCCGGCGCTGGTGGCGGGCCAGGAGTCCGGCTATAACTTCCGTGTCTGGATTCCCGGTTGCGCGACGGGCGAGGAGGCCTACTCGATTGCCATGCTGCTGCTCGAATTGCAGGACGAGCTGCGGGCGCGTCACGAACAAGAATTGAATATCCAGATTTACGCCACCGATCTCGATGACGAGGCGGTTGATGTCGCGCGCAGCGGCCGCTACCCCTTGAATATTGCGCAAGACGTCACGCCCGAGCGCCTGGCGCGTTTCTTTATCAAGAGCGAGGCGGGCTACAAAGTCAAAAAAGAACTGCGCGACCTGCTGGTGTTTGCTGTGCAGAACGTGATCAAAGACCCGCCCTTCACGCGGCTTGATTTGTTGAGTTGCCGCAATCTGATGATCTACCTCGAGACGGAACTGCAAGATCGCCTGATCCCGAATTTTCACTACGCACTCAAGCCCAACGGCGTGTTGTTTCTGTCGACTTCCGAGAGCATCACCAACCAGCCGCATTTGTTTGTGGCGCTCGATCGCAAGTGGAAGTTTTATCGCGCCATCCAAGTTGGTACCGCGGCAGCCCGCGCCGCCCCGCGGGCATGGAGTTCATTTACCCATGCGGCCAACCGCGGCGAGGCGGCCGGCGAAAAGCAAAAATCGACGCCGCCAGGCAGTCTGGCGGCCGTCAGCGCGCAGGCCTTGTTGCAGCATTACTCGCCGGTATCGGTGACGACCGACAGTCGCGGCAATATTCAGTATGTGCATGGTGATACCGGTGCCTACTTGCGTCCGGCACCCGGGCTGGCCACCAACAACGTGGTCGAGATGGCGCGTGAAGGCTTGCAGCTGGAGTTGCGCCGCGTTTTTCAGCAGGTGAACAAGGAGGGGCGGGCGGTCATCGGCCACCCGGTGACGATGAAAACCGCCAGCGGTCATGTGGCGTTGAATCTCGACGTGCGGCTGTTGCCGAGAGCCGTCGACACCGAACCCTTGTTACTGATCAGCTTTCATCCGGCGGTGACTGCGGATGTGGAGGGCGGCACAAAGACCGCTGGTGCCAGGCGTGGTCGTGCCGCCAATGCCGCCGCTGAAACGCTGCGCATCGCAGAACTGGAAAGCGAGCTCGCTCATTCACGCGAAAACCTGCAAATCACCATCGAGGAGCAGCAGGCCTCCAACGAAGAGCTCAAATCGACCAACGAAGAGCTGCAATCGACCAACGAGGAGTTGCAGTCTTCCAACGAGGAACTCGAGACCTCCAAGGAAGAGCTGCAATCGCTCAACGAAGAAACAATCACGGTCAACGCCGAACTCAACGCCAAGATCGAACAGCTGACCAGCATCCGCAACGACATGAAGAACCTGCTCGACAGCATCAACACGGGCACGATCTTTCTCGATCACGATCTGTTGATCCGGCGTTATACGCCGCCGGCCGTCAATGCCTTTCGTCTGATTGCGACTGATGTCGGGCGGCCGCTGGGGGATATCACCAGCCATCTGGATGTCGATCTCACTGCTGATCTGCAAGCAGTGCTCGACAGCTTGATTCCGGTCGAGCGCGAAGTGCGCAGCGGCGAGGGCGGCTGGTATCTGGCCCGCATCCAGCCGTATCGCACGCTCGACAATGTGATTGAGGGTGTGGTGCTGACCCTCACCGATGTCAGCAAGTTGAAACGCATCAGTGAGGCCGCACAGGCGGCGGCGGCCGAACTCGCGGCGACAAAGCTGGCCGCGGTGGAGATGGCGCGCACGCTGGCGGTGGCGATTGTTGATACGGTGTCCAAGCCTTTGGTTGTGCTCGACGGTGCCTTGAAGGTGGTGTCGGCCAGCCGGTCTTTTTACCAATACTTTAAGGTGGCCGCCGAGGCCACCGTTGGGCGCAAGATCTACGATCTCGGCAATGGGCAGTGGAATATCCCCGCCCTGCGTGAATTGCTCGAACACATCCTGCCGCAGGACCAGAAGCTGGACGGCTTTGTGGTCGAGCATGTGTTTCCGGAGATCGGCTGGTGCCGCCTCGAACTCACTGCACGCCGCATCGTCACCACGCTCGGCGCGCCCGAGCTGATTCTGCTGTCGATCACGAAAATTGAAACCAAGGAGTCTGCATGACCAAGGACGAAACCGAGCGGCTGGCCGACGAGCGTTTGCGTGCGCGGGCCGAAGGGGTGCTCGCCGGCCCGGGCGCACCCGCCGCCATGGTCGGCACGATCGAGCAAATACGGCACGAGTTGGAGGTCGACCAGATCGAGCTGCAGATGCAGAACGAGAGCCTGCGTCAGGCGCAGATACAACTGGCGTGGTCGCGCGATCGCTATGTCGACTTGTATGATTTTGCCCCTGTCGGCTATGTCACGATGTCAGCTGACGGCATGATCGAGTCGATCAATCTGACCGGGGCCAA
The DNA here is from genome assembly GCA_947465215.1 of Betaproteobacteria bacterium. Classification (GTDB taxonomy): domain Bacteria; phylum Pseudomonadota; class Gammaproteobacteria; order Burkholderiales; family SG8-41. The sequence continues at coordinate 16,543 of CANHZX010000030.1, forward strand.
GATGCTCGGCGTGACGCGCAAGGATTTGCTGCAGCGCCGCTTTGCCGGCCTGGTGGTTGAGTCGCAACGGCCGCTGTGGATGCAGCATGTACTTAAGGTCAGATCGGCTGACGGTGTGCAGCCGGTGGAGTTGTCGCTGCGCAGCGGGCCATCGTCGGTGATTGACCTCTTGCTGAACTGCGAGCGCATGGCGGGCGAGTCGGGGCCACAGGCGATGCGCATTGCGATGAGCGATATCAGTGAACGCAAAAAACTCGAATTAAAACTCGAGGAATACCGCAACCATCTGGAGGGTGAGGTTTACGCGCGCACCCTCCAGCTGGCGCAAACGCGCGATCAGGCCGAGGCCGGCAGCCGCGCCAAGAGCACTTTTCTCTCGGTGATGAATCACGAACTGCGCACACCGCTGCAGACCATCATGGGCATGATCGAGCTGGTCTCGCACCGCGCCACCGACGCGCACCAGCTCGAATGGCTCGGCAAGGGCATGCAGGCATCAAAACATCTGCTGTCACTGATAGACGACGCGCTGGATATTTCGCGTATCGAAGCCGACCAACTGGTGCTGAAAGACTACAATTTCTCGCCGCGCGCGGTGATCGACGAGGTTCTGCGCCGGCAGGGTGAGGCGGCGCGCGCCAAGGGTTTGCACATGCTGTCGAATTTAAGCGCTGCGCTTCCCGACACCGTGCGCGGTGATCGTTTGCGTTTTGAGCAAATCCTGCAGAACTTCACCAGTAACTCGATCAAGTTTTCCGAGCGCGGCGAAATTATGCTGCGCGCCGACGTGTTGAGCGAGGACAGTCTCAGCGTGACTCTGCGCGTTGAGGTGAGTGACGAAGGCATCGGCCTGACGGCCGAGCAGCAGTGTCAGTTGTTCGCACCGTTTACGCAGGTCGATGGTTCATCCACCCGCCGTTATGGCGGCGCCGGGCTGGGCCTGGTCATTGCCCGGCGTATTGCGCAGTTGATGGGTGGCGAGGTTGGCGTGTCGGGCGGTAAGGGGGCGGGTTGCGTGTTCTGGGCGACGATGCGCTTATTACGCGCGGCACCGGCGCAAGCGGATGCGGCGCCGGCGATACCGTCGCCGTTGTTGCTGGCACGGGAGTTTTCCGGCGCACGCGTGCTGGTGGCGGAAGACGAAACTGCGCACCAGCAGTTGCTGGCCTGCATACTGCAAAGCGCAGGGCTGCAGGTGGATCTCGCGGTTGATGGCGAAGTCGCCGTCGAGAAGGCGCGGCAAGGCGCCTACGATCTGGTGCTGATGGATATCAATTTGCCCAAGCTCAACGGTGTCGAGGCGACACGGATGTTGCAGGCGTTACCGGGCATGGCCGGGCTGACGGTGATTGCGCTGACCGCCAGCGTTCGTGATGAAGATCGTCAGCTGTGCCTTGAAGCCGGCATGAGCGATTTCATTCGCAAACCGGTGGGTGAAGAAGAACTGTGTGCGATGGTGTTACGCTGGTTGCGCAGCAAGGGGCGGGTGACGGTCGCTTAAGCGCTGGTTAGGATGTGGCTAGCTGCGGCTTGTTGAGAGGTCGACATTAACGAGGTGCCAGTCGCCATGCCGCGTTGATCAGTCGGGGCATGGGTTACGAAGCCTGGGATGACAGCTCATCTTCATGCTGCGGGCGGGGGCGTTTCCAGTTGAGGTGGAAAAACGACCATATATTTGCGTATAAATAGTCGATTCGCCTCAGGGGCTGCGCTTCTGCAAGCGCTTGAGCATTTCACACCAGAGCAGGGTCAGCAATCCGAGCGCGGTTGCTGCGGCCAGGGCATCGGCGGCGAGCGGCGCCAGGCGAAAGACGCCGGCGATGGCGGGCACATAGAGCGCCAGTGCGAGCAGGCCGAGGGTCAGTGCCGTCACCATCCAGGCCACGCGGTTGGCGGGCGCCCGCCAGAAAACGGCCGGCGAGCGGTTGGCAAAAATCAGACTGAGATTGGCGGTCACCAGCGTGACAAAAGCACAGGCGCGCGCCGCGGCTTCGTCGAGGTGCTGGTTGCCCCAGAGTTGCGCGAGGGTGACGAGCAGCAGCACGCCGCCGCCTTGCAGCAGGGCGTGGACGATGGTGGCGCGGCCAAACAGTGCGGCCTCGGGGTCGCGCGGCGGGCGTTGCATGACATCCGCTTCGGCGGCTTCGTTTTCAAATGCCAGCGAGCAGGCCGGGTCGATGATCAATTCGAGAAACGCGATGTGCACCGGAAACAGCACCGCCGGCCAGCCCAGCAATACGGGGATCAAGGCGGTGCCGGCGATCGGCACGTGTACCGCGAGAATGTACGACATCGATTTGCGCAAATTGTCGAAGATGCGCCGGCCAAGGCGGATCGCGCTGACGATGGCGGAAAAGTTGTCATCCACCAGCACCAGTGAAGCGGCTTCACGCGCGACGTCGGTGCCGCGTCCGCCCATTGCAATGCCGACGTGCGCAGCCTTGAGCGCGGGTGCGTCGTTGACGCCGTCGCCGGTCATGGCGGTGATATAGCCGTCGGCTTTGAGGGCCTGCACGATGCGCAGTTTTTGCGTTGGGGTGATGCGCGCGCAGACACTCACGCCATGCAGGCGCGCGCGCAGTGCGCTGTCACTGAGCGTGGCCAGCGTGTCACCCGACAACACCACCTGTGCATCGAGACCGGCGGCCTGCGCGATGCTGGCGGCGGTGGCCGGATAGTCGCCCGTGATCATGATGACGCGGATGCCGGCTTCACGGCACTCACGGATGGCGGCGGGAATCTCCGTGCGCAATGGATCGGCCAGACCGATGAGGCCGACCAACTCAAACGTGAAATCATGCACGGCCTGCGGCCATGCGGTGCCGCTGTAGCGCGCCTGTGCGACGGCGAGTACGCGCAGGCCCTCGGCGGCCATCGCATCGACGGCGGCGACCAGGCCGGCTTGCGTCACGGTATCGAGATGACACAGATCGAACACCGCCTCCGGCGCGCCCTTCGCCGCAACCACATGATCGCCGCCGTCTACGCGTTGCCAAATATGCGACATCGCGCGCAG
>CANHZX010000031.1 GCA_947465215.1 Betaproteobacteria bacterium
ATCGCCGACATCGACACCCGCAAGCTGACGCGCCTGCTGCGCGACAAGGGCGCGCAGGACGGTTGCATCATGGCGGGCAGGATTGATGAACAGGCGGCACTCAAGGCGGCCCGTGAATTCCCCGGTCTGGTCGGCATGGACCTGGCCAAAGTGGTTTCCTGCGCCATGTCTTATGAGACTGACGAAACCGAATGGGAGTTGGGCAGTGGTTACGGCAAGCGCAGCGATGCGCTTTTCCATGTCGTTGCCTATGATTTCGGCGTCAAGCGCAACATCCTGCGCATGCTGGCTTCACGCGGCTGCAAGCTGACCGTGGTGCCCGCACAGACTCCTGCTGCGGATGTGATGAAACTCAAGCCGGATGGCGTGTTCCTGTCGAACGGCCCCGGTGATCCCGAGCCCTGCGATTACGCGGTCCGTGCCATTCGCGAAATCCTCGCTGCGGGTATCCCGCTATTCGGTATCTGCCTGGGCCACCAGTTGCTCGCGCTGGCCTGTGGCGCGAAGACGCTGAAAATGAAATTCGGACATCACGGCGCGAATCATCCGGTGCAGGATCTTGATTCGAGGCGGGTGATGATCACCAGCCAGAACCACGGCTTTGCCGTGGATGCGGCGACGTTGCCCGCCAATGCGCGGGTGACCCATGTTTCGCTGTTCGACGGCAGCCTCCAGGGCTTTACCCTGACCGACAAACCGGCGTTCTGCTTCCAGGGGCATCCGGAAGCGAGTCCCGGACCGCATGACGTCGATTACCTGTTCGACCGCTTCGTGAAGTCGATGGAGCAGCGCCTGGCGCGGACGTAAATATGCCCAAACGTACAGACATCAAATCGGTTCTCATCATCGGCGCCGGCCCGATCATCATCGGTCAGGCATGCGAGTTCGACTATTCCGGCGCACAGGCCTGCAAGGCGCTGCGCGAAGAGGGTTATCGCGTCATTCTGGTCAACTCCAATCCGGCGACGATCATGACCGACCCGGGCATGGCGGATGCGACGTACATTGAACCGGTGACCTGGCAGGTGGTGGAAAAGATCATCGCGGTCGAGCGGCCAGATGCGCTGCTGCCGACCATGGGCGGACAGACCGCGCTGAACTGCGCGCTGGACCTGGCGAAACACGGCGTGCTTGAAAAGTACGGCGTGGAAATGATCGGCGCTTCAAAAGAAGCGATCGACAAGGCCGAGGACCGCGAAAAATTCAAGAAAGCGATGGCGAAGATCGGACTCGACAGTCCGCGTTCGGCGCTCGCGCACAGCATGGAAGAGGCGTTGCAGGTGCAGGCGATGGTCGGGTATCCGACGATCATCCGTCCGTCCTTCACGCTCGGTGGCACCGGCGGCGGCATCGCCTACAACCGCGAAGAGTTTCTTGCCATCGTCGAGCGCGGCCTCGACGCCAGCCCGACCAAGGAAGTATTGATCGAGGAATCGGTCATCGGCTGGAAAGAATACGAGATGGAAGTTGTTCGTGACCGCAACGACAACTGCATCATCATCTGCTCAATCGAAAACTTTGATCCGATGGGTGTGCATACCGGTGACTCGATCACGGTCGCGCCGGCGCAGACGCTGACGGACAAGGAATACCAGATACTGCGTAATGCCTCGATCGCCTGTTTGCGCGAGATCGGTGTCGAGACTGGCGGCTCCAACGTCCAGTTCGGCATCAATCCTAAAGACGGGCGTATGGTCATCATCGAGATGAACCCGCGCGTGTCGCGTTCTTCGGCGCTTGCTTCGAAGGCGACCGGTTTTCCGATCGCCAAAGTGGCCGCCAAGCTTGCCATCGGTTACACGCTGGACGAGCTGCGCAACGAGATTACCGGTGGCGCCACGCCGGCATCGTTCGAGCCGAGCATTGACTATGTGGTTACCAAGATTCCGCGATTTGCCTTCGAGAAATTCCCGCAGGCTGACGACCGCCTGACCACGCAGATGAAATCGGTGGGCGAGGTGATGGCCATGGGCCGCACCATCCAGGAATCGATGCAGAAAGCGCTGCGTGGCCTGGAAACCGGTGTCGACGGCTTCGACGAGAAGACCACTGACATTGACGCGATTGAAAACGAACTGGGCGATCCCGGTCCGGAACGCATTTTCTACGTTGCGGATGCCTTCCGCTGCGGCATGACGCTGGATGAAATTCACGGTTTCTCGCACATCGATCCCTGGTTCCTCGCGCAGATCGAGGACATCGTCCGCCAGGAAAAGATGCTGGTTGGCCGCAAGCTGGAAGATATTGATGCGGCTGACATGCGCAGATTGAAGCGTGCCGGTTTCTCCGATCGCCGTTTGGCCAAGCTGCTGCTGGTGGAGCAGGACGACCTGCGCACACATCGCCATGCGCTGGGCGTGCGCCCGGTCTATAAACGTGTGGATACCTGCGCTGCCGAGTTCTCGACCAGCACCGCTTACATGTATTCGACATACGAAGAGGACTGCGAAGCGCAGCCCACTGACCGCAAGAAAATCATGGTGCTCGGCGGCGGTCCCAACCGCATCGGCCAGGGCATCGAGTTTGACTATTGCTGCGTGCATGCAGCGCTGGCGCTGCGTGAAGACGGATTCGAGACCATCATGGTCAACTGTAATCCGGAAACCGTCTCCACCGATTACGATACCTCAGACCGGTTGTATTTCGAGCCGCTGACGCTGGAAGACGTGCTGGAAATCGTTGCCTTGGAAAAACCCGTGGGCGTGATCGTGCAGTTCGGCGGACAGACGCCGCTGAAACTGGCGCGCGATCTTGAAGCCAATGGCGTGCCCATCATCGGTACGTCGCCGGATTCCATTGATATCGCTGAGGATCGTGAGCGTTTCCAGAAACTGCTGCACAAGTTGAAGCTGAAGCAGCCGCCCAACCGCACGGCGCGAAGCGAAGCCAAGGCGCTATCTGCTGCTGCCGAGATCGGTTATCCGCTGGTGGTTCGACCGTCCTATGTGCTTGGTGGACGAGCTATGGAGATCGTGCACGAGCAGAGCGAGCTTGAACGTTACATGCGCGAGGCGATCAAGGTATCGAACGATTCGCCGGTACTGCTCGACCGTTTTCTCAATGATGCGATTGAAGTTGATGTCGATGCCATCAGCGACGGCACCGAGGTGATCATTGGCGGAGTGATGGAGCATATCGAGCAGGCAGGCGTGCATTCCGGCGACTCGGCCTGTTCTCTGCCGCCGTTCTCGCTGTCCCCGGAACTGCAGGCGGAATTGCGCCGGCAGACCGTGGCGATGGCGAAGGCTTTGAAGGTCAACGGCCTGATGAATGTTCAGTTTGCGATCCAGAACGGACCGGAAGGCGATGTGGTCTATGTGCTGGAAGTGAATCCGCGCGCATCGCGCACAGTGCCCTTCGTTTCCAAGGCCACCGGATTGCCGCTGGCAAAGATTGCCGCGCGCTGCATGTCCGGCCGTTCGCTGGCGGATCAGCGCGTTACGCGTGAGATCGTGCCGCCGTATTACTCGGTCAAAGAGGCGGTTTTCCCGTTCATCAAGTTCCCGGGCGCCGACACCATCCTCGGACCCGAAATGAAATCGACCGGCGAAGTCATGGGCGTGGGGGAGACCTTCGCCGAAGCCTTCGTCAAATCGCAGCTGGGTTCGGGCGAACGTCTGCCGAAATCGGGCAAGGTTTTTGTCAGTCTGCGTGATGCCGACAAGGAGCGCGTGCTGGATATCGCGCGGGTGCTGACCGGCATGGGGTTCACGCTAGCGGCGACGCATGGCACGGCCAAGGCGCTGGAAGCCGGCGGTCTGGCGGTTACCCGCGTCAACAAGGTTGCCGAAGGCCGTCCGCACATCGTCGACATGATCAAGAACGGCGAAATCGTGTTCATCATCAACACCGTCGAAGAGAAGCGTTCGGCCATCCGTGACTCGTATTCGATCCGCCGCGCGGCCCTGCAGCAGCGGGTTACACTGTATACAACGCTGGCCGGAGCCCGCGCAGCCGCCAACGGTATGGCTCAGGCGCGGGAACTGCAGGTCTACGCGGTGCAGGATCTGCACAAACGGCTGCCGGCCTGAAGTCGGCCTGAAACAACCGGGGTAACCCATGAACACAAAAACTCCCTTGACGGTCCGTGGCGCGGAGTTGCTGCGCGCTGAACTGCACGAACTCAAATCGGTACAGCGGCCGGCAATCATTGCGGCGATTGCCGAGGCGCGTTCCCATGGCGATCTGTCTGAAAACGCCGAATATTCGGCGGCTAAGGAACGGCAGAGTTTCATAGAAGGCCGCATCGCCGAGGTGGAGTCGAAAATCTCCAATGCCCAGATCATTGACCCGGCTACCATCGATACTGATGGCCGTTGCGTGTTTGGCGCCACGGTCGAACTGGAGGACATCACTTCCGGCGGCAAGGTGACCTACCAGATCGTCGGTGATGACGAGGCCGACATCAAGGAAGGCAAGATCTCGATCAGTTCACCGATAGCCCGCGCCCTGATCGGCAAATACGAGGGTGATGTCGCTGAGGTGCAGGCCCCGGGTGGCGTGCGCGAATACGAAATCGTCGAAATCCGTTACGTGTGATGGATCGTTTTACCGAAGCGCTGCAGTCGATTGCGGCGACGCTGTGGGTCGGTGCTATGTGGGGTATTGGCTACATTGTGGCGCCGGTTCTGTTTTCGCGACTCGGTGACCGTGCGCTCGCCGGGCTGATTGCCGGAAAACTGTTTTCGCTGATTGCCTGGGTCGGCATTGCCTGCGCGATTTACCTGTTGCTGTTCCGCATGGTGCGTTACGGCGGCGGCGTCTTCAAGCAGGGCGTGTTCTGGATCGTATTGCTGATGCTGGCGCTGGTTTGCGCCGGCGAGTTCGGCATACAGCCGATTATGGCATCGCTAAAGGAAGAAGCGCTTCCCAAGCAGGTCATGGAGTCCGTTCTGCGCGACCGTTTTGCGGCTTGGCACGGTGTGTCGAGCGTGCTCTACATCATCCAGAGTCTGCTCGGTGCGGCGCTGGTCGTGTTGCTGGGACGATCGAAATAGGCTTGCAGCGGATGCTGCCCGCGGCTTATTCCATCTGGAAGCTGCGCTTGGTGCGCCTTGGACCTTTGTCGGCGCGTGAGCGCCCCGATTTTTTGCCTGCACCAGTGCCTTTTGCGGGCGCTTCCGGGCGCGGTCGGTAGAGCACCAGAATTTTTCCGATATGCTGAACCAGAGCTGCATCGAGTTTTGTGCTGATGTCGTCGATTATGGCAGCGCGTGCAGCACGGTCGTCGCCAAAAACACGGATCTTGATCAGCTCATGACTTTTCAGGCTGATATCGATTTCGTGCAGCACCGACGGCGTGAGGCCGGCATCGCTGATCATTACGACAGGGTTCAGGGCATGGGCCCGAGCCTTGAGCTCGCGGCGTTGTGCGGCATTAAGAGTCATCATAGCCGAAGTTTAACAGGTCGGGCTGCAAACGCGGCCCCCGGTACGGTGTTCTGATCATGGCGAAAAACAAGACCAGCAAGGCCTGGATGCAGGAGCATGTCACAGACCCTTATGTGCGCAAGGCGCAGGCGGAGGGCATGCGTTCGCGCGCCGCATACAAGCTGCAGCAGCTCGCGGAGCGCGATCATCTGCTCAAGCCGGGGATGGTTGTCGTTGATCTGGGTTGCGCGCCCGGTGGCTGGGCGCAGGTGGCGGGGCGCGCGGTGGGACCCGAGGGGCGGGTAGTCGGGGTTGATTTGCTGGAAATGCTACCGGTGCCGGGCGTGCGTTTCGTGCAGGGTGATTTTGGTGATGATGCCGTGCTTGCGGAAGTCGAAAAATACCTGGAAGGCCGGGCCGTGGACCTTGTGCTTTCCGATATGGCGCCCAATATGAGCGGTGTTGCCAGTGTGGATCAGGCGCGCAGTATCGGACTGGCGGAACTGGCGCTGGATTTTGCGGTCAACCATTTGAAACCACATGGTAATTTTCTGGTCAAAGTGTTCCAGGGATCGGGGTTTGAAGAGCTGGTGGCGGAAATCCGCCGCGGCTTTGTCCAGGTCATGATCCGCAAGCCTGAAGCCTCGCGCAGCCGTTCCAATGAGGTTTATTTGGTGGGCAAGGGGCTCAAGGCAGTGTGATAGCAGAAACAATTGCGGTGCCCTGCTGCGGTGCACAGTAAAAGCGTCTAGAATTGAACAGCTTAGGGTGTGTGCCGGCCCAAAACGGGGCGCGAAAACGAAGTGCAAAATGATGGGCCACAAGGAGCGGCTTTGAACAATCTGATGAAGAATATGGCGATCTGGCTTGTGATCGCGCTGGTGTTGATGACGGTGTTCAACCAGTTCAACACGCGGCAGACCACGCAGAAGGCCATGGAGTATTCCCAGTTCATCGACGAGGTGAAGCAGGGCAAGATCGCCAAGGTCACGATTGAAGGCCGTGTCGTGAAGGGTGTGAAGTCCACCGGCGAAAAGTTCACCACCTACGCGCCCTCCGACATCTGGATGGTCACTGATCTGCTGAAGAACGGCGTGATCGTAGAGGCGAAGCCGGAAGAAGAGCCCTCGCTGCTGATGAACATATTCGTGTCGTGGTTCCCGATGCTGCTGCTGATTGGCGTCTGGGTATTTTTCATGCGTCAGATGCAGGGTGGCGGTCGCGGCGGTGCGTTCTCGTTCGGCAAGAGCCGCGCGCGCATGCTCGATGAAAACAACAACACGGTGACCTTTGCCGATGTCGCCGGCTGTGAAGAAGCGAAAGAAGAAGTTTCCGAGCTCGTCGAATTCCTGCGTGACCCTTCCAAGTTCCAGAAACTCGGCGGCCGTATTCCCCGCGGTGTGCTGATGGTCGGTAATCCCGGTACCGGCAAGACGCTGCTTGCGCGTGCCATTGCCGGCGAAGCCAAGGTGCCGTTTTTCTCGATCTCCGGTTCGGACTTCGTCGAGATGTTTGTCGGCGTCGGTGCAGCCCGAGTGCGTGACATGTTCGAGAATGCGAAAAAACACGCGCCTTGTATCGTTTTCATCGATGAAATCGACGCGGTCGGCCGCCAGCGCGGCGCCGGCCTCGGCGGCGGCAACGATGAGCGCGAACAAACACTGAACCAGTTGCTGGTCGAGATGGACGGCTTCGAGGCCAACTCCGGGGTGATCATCATTGCTGCGACCAACCGTCCTGACGTTCTGGATCCGGCGCTGATGCGTCCAGGTCGCTTCGACCGTCAGGTTGTGGTGCCGCTGCCGGATATCCGTGGCCGCGACCAGATCCTTCAGGTGCATATGCGCAAGGTGCCGATTGCACCGGACGTCAAGGCCGATGTCCTGGCCCGCGGCACGCCGGGTTTCTCGGGTGCTGATCTGGCGAACCTGGTCAATGAAGCAGCGCTGTTTGCTGCACGCGGCAGCAAGCGTCTCGTCGACATGGAAGATTTCGAACGCGCGAAGGACAAAATCATCATGGGTGCCGAGCGGCGCTCGATGGTCATGCCCGAGCATGAACGCAAGAACACGGCTTATCACGAGTCCGGTCATGCGGTGGTTGCGAAACTGCTGACCCGGACCGATCCGGTACACAAGGTCACCATCATTCCGCGCGGCCGCGCTCTGGGCGTGACCATGCAGTTGCCGACCGAAGACCGTTACAGCCTGGATCGCGAACAGATCCTGCAAAACATCGCCGTGCTGTTCGGCGGGCGTATTGCCGAGGAAGTGTTTATGGGGCAGATGACAACCGGTGCGTCCAATGACTTTGAACGTGCGACGGAAATGGCGCGCAATATGGTCACCCGCTGGGGTATGACCGAAAGCCTCGGCACGATGGTTTACGCCGAGAACGAGGGTGAAGTGTTCCTTGGCCGTTCGGTGACCACGCATAAGAACATGTCCGAGGAAACCATGCGCAAGGTCGACGCGGAAATCCGCCGTCTCCTTGACCAGCAGTACGGGCTGGCGCGCAAGATCCTCGAAGACAACCGCGACAAGGTCGAAGTAATGGCCAAGGCGCTGCTCGATTGGGAAACTATTGATGCCGAGCAGATCGACGACATCATGGCCGGCCGACCGCCGCGTCCGCCCAAGCCGCTGGCTGCACCGGTGCCGAAGCCGCCGAAAGACAACACGCCGACGGCTTCCGCCACCAGCAAGCCGGCTGCAGAGGCCTAATTCTTCAGCGTTCTAACCTGATGACAAAAACGAGGGTGCTGCGGTGCCCTCGTTTCATTTCTGCCTGATGATTCTTCAATGCGGCAAATACCGGCTGACTCTGGATCGGCCGCTGATCATGGGGGTGGTCAACGTCACTCCCGATTCCTTTTCTGACGGCGGTCACTATCTGAGCCTGGATGCGGCGGTCGCGCATGCGCGGCGGCTGATTGACGAGGGCGCCGACCTGCTGGACATCGGCGGCGAATCCACGCGTCCGGGTGCCGCTGCAGTGAGCCTCGAGGAAGAGCGCCGCCGCGTGCTGCCGGTGCTGGATGCACTGCTGACTTCGAACATTCCATTGTCGGTCGATACCCAGAAGCCGCAACTGATGCGTGAAGCCGCAGCCGCTGGCGCAGCGATGATCAACGACGTCAATGGTTTCGAGGCCGCAGATGCGCTGCAGGCCGTGTCGGGCGGCGACTGCGCGGTGTGCATCATGCACAAGCAGGGGCAACCGCAGACCATGCAGCAGGCGCCGCAGTATCGCGACGTTGTCGCTGAGGTGGATGCCTATCTTCGTGCACGCATTGCGGTGGCTGAGGCGGAGGGCATCGTACGATCACGTCTGGTGATTGATCCCGGTTTCGGTTTCGGCAAGACGCTGGAACATAACCTGGCGCTGCTGCGTGAACTGGACCGGGTGGCTGCTGCCGGCGTGCCGGTGCTGGCCGGACTTTCGCGCAAATCGATGATCGGCGCGCTGACTGGGCGTGAGGTCGGTGAGCGCGTCTTTGGCAGCGTTGCCGCGGCGCTGATCGCGGCGCATCGCGGCGCAGCCATCCTGCGGGTGCATGATGTCGCGGCAACGCGCGACGCTCTGGCGGTATGGAACGCGGTAGAATCGAATAAAAACAACGACTAAGCGATGCGGTCTCGCATCCGGGAGTGCTTGTTGTGAGCAGAAAATACTTCGGTACTGACGGTGTGCGTGGCACGGTGGGTGAGGCCCCCATAACGCCGGATTTTGTAATGCGTCTGGGTTATGCCGCTGGCAAGGTGCTTGCAGGCAAGTCCGCTGGCGGCGGCAGGCCTACGGTACTAATCGGCAAGGACACGCGCGTCTCTGGTTATATGCTCGAGTCAGCGCTGGAGGCCGGCCTGTCCTCAGCCGGTGTCGATGTGCTGCTGGTCGGACCGATGCCGACGCCGGGAGTGGCCTATCTGACGCGTGCGCTGCGACTGTCGGCCGGCATTGTCATCAGCGCCTCGCACAATCCCTATCAGGACAACGGCATCAAGTTTTTTTCTGCGGACGGCAACAAACTGGCCGACGCTACAGAATCGGCGATCGAGGCGGCGCTCGGTCAGCCGCTTCAATGCAAATCCTCAGCCGGACTGGGCAAGGCGCGGCGCATGGATGATGCCGCGGGCCGTTATATTGAATTCTGTAAAAGCACTTTCCCGGCGACTCTCGATCTGCACGGCCTGCGTATTGCCGTGGATTGCGCGCACGGTGCCGGATATCACATTGCACCGCATGTATTTCATGAGCTCGGCGCCGATGTGGTGACGGTCGGCGCGCAGCCGGACGGTTTCAATATCAACAAGGGTGTGGGGGCGACCCACGCCGAGTCGCTGCAGCGCGCGGTCAAGCGGGCGAGGGCCGATATCGGCATCGCGCTCGATGGCGACGGCGACCGGCTGATCATGGCTGATGCCAAAGGCCGCATTTACGACGGCGACGAACTGCTTTACGTCATCGCCTCGCATCGCAAGCGCGCACGGCAGTTGCGCGGTGGTGTGGTCGGCACGCAGATGACCAATCTGGCGATGGCGCAGGCGCTGGCGAAACTGAAGATCCCTTTTGAGCGCGCCAAGGTTGGTGACCGATATGTGCTGGAGATGCTGCATAAACGCGGCTGGCAGATCGGCGGCGAGAATTCAGGACACCTCATTTGTCTGGACCAGCACACCACCGGTGATGCCATTGTGTCGGCCTTGCAGGTGCTGCAGGCGCTGATCACCACAAACAAAACGCTGGATCAGGCAGTTGACTTCAAGCTGTATCCGCAGGTGCTGGTGAATGTGCGTTTGGCCGGAGGTTCCGCCCGTGACATCGTTGCGGCGCCGGCGGTGCAGAAGGCGGTTGCCGCGGCAGAGCGGGCTATGGGCGATGCCGGACGCGTATTGCTGCGGCCGTCAGGAACCGAGCCTGTAATCCGGGTCATGGTGGAAGGAAAATCTCGCCCTTCAGCTACACGCTGTGCTGCTGCAATCGCCAAGGCTGTTCGCGGCGCTGCCGGCTGACGGGGAATTGCCCGCTCTTAGCCGAAACGACCGGTTATGTAATCCTCGGTCGCCTGCTTTTTCGGCTTGATGAAGATTTCATCGGTCTTGCCGTATTCGATCATTTCGCCGAGATACATATAGGCGGTGAAGTCCGAAACCCGTGCAGCCTGCTGCATGTTGTGGGTTACGATGGCTACGGTGTATTCCGACTTGAGTTCATTCACCAATTCTTCGATTTTTGCAGTCGAGATCGGGTCAAGGGCGGATGTCGGTTCGTCGAGCAGGATGACTGAAGGTTTAACTGCAACCGAACGGGCAATGCAAAGGCGTTGCTGTTGACCGCCGGACAGGGCAAGGCCGCTTTGATTGAGTTTGTCCTTCACTTCGTTCCACAGTGCAGTTTTGGTCAGGGCCCACTGAACACGCTCGTCCATTGCGCCTTTCGGCAGGTTCTCATACAGCCTTACACCAAAGGCGATGTTGTCGTAGATGGACATGGGGAACGGCGTCGGTTTCTGAAAAACCATGCCGATTCTTGCCCGCAGGAGATTCAGATCCTGCTGAGGGTCCAGAATGTTCTGGCCATAAAAATTGATTTCGCCTTCTGCTGTCTGACCGGGATACAGGCTGTACATGCGATTTAGCGCTCTAAGCAGCGTCGATTTTCCGCAGCCAGAGGGGCCGATGAAGGCGGTCACCCGGTGTTCAATGATGTCCAGATTAATGTTTTTCAGCCCCTGGAACTTTCCGTAATAGAAGTTCAGGTTGCGGATCTGGATGGCACTTTTCGGTTCCTGTATTTGAGGCTCGGTCATGACATGCTCTTTTTGAAGGCTTAGGTCGTTCATTTTGAGGGGGCGATATGTCAGCCGGTGATTTTTTCGCGGAAGAATACGCGCGCAAGAATATTCAAAACCAGCACGGTCAGGGTGATCAGCAGGGCGCCGCCCCATGCCAGACGCACCCAGTTGTCATAGGGGCTCATGGCGAACTGAAAGATCACGACCGGCAGGTTCGACATGGGGCCGTTCATGTTAAAGGAGAAAAACTGGTTGTTCAGTGCCGTAAACAACAAAGGCGCCGTTTCACCGCTGATCCGGGCAAGCGCCAGCAGTACACCGGTTATAACCCCGCTCTTGGCGGCGCGCAGAGTCACTTGTGTGGTGACTTTCCAGCGTGGTGCACCCAGGGCAAATGCGGCTTCGCGAAGGCTGCCGGGCACCAGCCGCAGCATGTTCTCCGTGGTTCGCAGCACTACCGGAATGGCGATCAGTGACAGGGCAATCGTACCCGCGTAACCCGAAAAATGTTTCACTTGTGCTACCAGGATCGCGTAAACGAACAAGCCGAGAACGATGGATGGTGCGCTCAGCATGATATCTGTCATGAAACGCGTAATTTCCGCAGTTTTGCTGGTGTCGCCGAATTCCGCGAGATAGATCCCTGCCAGTATGCCGATCGGGGTGCTGACCAGCGTTGCAAATCCGACCAGCATCAGGCTGCCGACAATGGCGTTTGCCAGTCCGCCGCCCTCGGATCCCGGGGCGGGTGTCGAGTGGGTGAACAGATTGAGGTCAAGTGCCTGAAAGCCGTTTTTGAATAGAACGGCCAGGATCCAGAGCAATACAAAAAGTCCCAGGCACATGGCGAACATGGATAGCGTAATGCCGATCCGGTTAACCAGAATGCGTTTGCGGTATAGGTTTTGATCCATGTGCTTTATTCGTTGGTCATCGACACTCAGGTTTTGAGACCTTTGGCGCGTTCAGTTCGGATAATCAGTATCTTTGCGCAGGCCAGCACTACGAAGGTGATCAAGAACAGCAACAGTCCCAGCGCAAACAGGGTGGACAGATGGAAATCCGCGGCTTCGCCGAATTCGTTCGCCAGGGTGGAGGCGATTGATGATCCCGGGGAAAACAGCGATGCGCTGATGCGTTGCGAGTTGCCGATGACAAAGGTGACCGCCATGGTTTCGCCCAAGGCACGGCCAAGGCCGAGCATGACGCCGCCGATGACGCCCTGCTGTGTGTAGGGCAGCACAATGTGGCGCACCACTTCCCATGTGGTGCAGCCGAGGCCGTAGGCTGACTCGCGCAGTATTGAGGGCACGATCTCGAATACATCCCGCATTACCGCGGCAATAAACGGCAGGATCATGAACGCGAGAATCAGACCGGCTGCCATGATGCCGATGCCGTTCATGGCGCCGCCGAAAAGCGGTCCAAGCAGCGGCATCTGGCCCAAGGTGGATTGCAGGGCAGGCTGGCCGTATTCGGCAAAAAGTGGCGCAAAGATGAACAGGCCAAACATGCCGTAAATGATCGAGGGTACTGCGGCAAGCAGTTCGATTGCGGTGCCCAGCGGGCGGCGCAACCAGGTCGGGCAGGTTTCAGTGAGGAACAGGGCGATGCCGAAGCTGAGCGGCATTGCAATCAGGATGGCGATGGTTGCGCTGGCCAGGGTGCCGAAAATGGCGATGGCAGCGCCGAATTCTTCATTGATGATGTCCCATTCAACACGCCAGATGAATCCGACCCCGAACTTCTGGAACGTCGGCCATGCAGCTACAGCGAGTGAAATGAGAATCCCGACCAGCGAGATCAGCACAATCAGTGAAAAACTCAGTGTGAGCTTGTGAAATATGAAATCCTGAATACGCTGCTTTCTGACGATTTGCAGAAGCCGCGTGTCACGCATGCCGCTGTCTGCTGTTTGCGTATTCATGGGTGCTCCAGATTTGAAACGTAAGCTGAAAACTGCTTAAAAAAAACATGGAGTGCCCCGGTCGGGCACTCCATGGCTAGTCTACCAATTACTTGGCAATTTGAGTCCAGACCTTGTCGGCGATCGCCTTGGTGAGTGCGTCCGGCAGCGGAACGTAGTCAAGTTCCACGGCCATTTCCTTGCCGTTCTTGAAAGACCATTCGAAGAATTTAAGGGCTTGCTGTGACGCTGCTTTATCGTCAGCATTTTTATACATGAGCACGAATGAGGCGCCGGTAATGGGCCAGGAATCATTGCCCTTCAGATTTACCAGGGAAATACCCATCCCCGGAACGCTGAACCAGTCGGCGCCTGCCGCGGCGGCGGCGAAAGTCTTGTCATCCGGATCCACAAATTTGCCGCTCAGATTGCGCAGCTGCAGGTGCGGAATGTTGTTTTTCTTGGCGTAAGCGTATTCGACGTAACCGATGGCACCCTTGACGCGGCCCACATTGGCTGCGACGCCTTCGTTACCCTTGCCGCCTACCGAGGTTGCTGCCGGCCATTTAACGGCTGCACCCTTGCCCACTTTTTCTTTCCAGGCGGCGCTGACTTCGTTGAGGTAATCGGTAAAGATGAAGGTCGTTCCCGACCCGTCCGCACGATGCACCACGGTTATGGCCTGATCCGGCAGTTTTTTGCCAGGATTCAGAGCGGCGATTTTCGGGTCATTCCATTTCTGGATATTGCCCATGAACATGTCGGCCAGGACTTCACCGGTGACCTTCAGTTCGCCAGGCTTGAATCCTTCCAGATTGATGACCGGAACGACGCCGCCCAGGATGGCGGGAAACTGCACCATGCCGTCTTTGTCGAGATCTGCACCGCTGACCGGTGCGTCAGTGCCGCCGAAGGTGACGGTTTTGGCGCGGATCTGGCGGATGCCGCCGGACGAACCGATGGACTGGTAGTTGAGGCCGATGTTGGTGCTTTTCTTGTAGGCTTCTGCCCACTTGGCATAGATCGGATAGGGGAAGGTCGCGCCGGCGCCGGTGATATCGGCTGCATGTGCCGCCGATGTCATCATCAGCGCGGAGGCCGCAACGACTGCAAACTTCTTGAAAATAGCGTTCATGGGTCTTCCTGTTAAAAAAATGTTACCGATTGATTAACGGCGGTACTGTTTCAGGCTCACGGCACTGTAGCGGTGAAATATTGCAACACCATGACAATGAAAACCTTTTAAAAAGTTGTTTTAAAACAATCGGTTATTATTAAATTCCGCGGTGGCGTTGCTGCCAGACCGGCGATTTCCCGGAGTGCGGGCCTGCATCAGGGTTTGCCGCTTGTCGCTGGTTCACCGGATTTGATTAATGCGACTAATGTCAGCATTACCGGTACTTCGACCAGTACCCCGACGACCGTAGCCAGGACTGGGTTGCCCCTTTGGGTTTTCAACTGGTTGTTGCCGCGCAATCCAGTTCCGGCATGCCGGCACAGTGTTCACCGTTGCAGCAATGCGCGGTCATGAAATCAATTAACTCCTTCATCGCAGGCATGTCGGCGCGATAACGCAGAAAACGGCCTTCCCGTTGCTGATAAATCAGCCCTGCGTGATGCAGTTCTTTTAAATGAAAAGACAGTGAGTTCGCGGGGATTTCCAGAGTCTCGGCAATCTGGCCGGGGCAAAGTCCGGAAGGGCCGGTGCCGACCAGTAACCTGAAAACACGCAGGCGCGATGTCTGCGCCAGCGCTGCCAAAGCGCTGACCACTGCCGTCTCTGCCGAAAAATCAAGCTGCGTCTTCATGCGTTTACCTTTTCGCTCAGGGAATTACCTAGAGGCAGTTGCAGGGTGATCAACCAGCAAACCAGCAGCATCAAGGCTGACCCTGAAAGCGCATAAATCAGCCCGCCCCATTGATATAGCAATCCCGAGAGCAGGGTGCCGAGGAATCGGCCGAGTGCGTTGGCTGCGTAATAGAAGCCCACATCCTCGGCAGCTTTTTTCGAGCCGGCGTAGGCCAATACCAGATAACTGTGAACTGACGAGTTCACTGCAAATGCAAAACCGAAAATGCTCAGTCCAGCAACCACCACCCATTGCAATTGCGGTACGTTCAAGTAGACCGCGACCGTCAATGCAGTCGGTATCAGGGCGAGGGCGGCAGACCACGCACGGGCCGCAGGCACTTCATTGCTGAGTCCGTCCTTGCTGCGTTTGACTAGATGCGGTGCCAGCGCCTGTACCAGACCGTAACCGACGGTCCAGCTTGCGAGAAAACCGCCCACCATCGAGAAGGTCCAGCCGACCGAATAAAGAAAAACCGGCACGCCGACAACAAACCAAACGTCGCGCGCGCCGAACAGGGCAACGCGGGCTGCTGCCAATACGTTGATTCCCGGATTCTTGGCGAACAGTTCGCGTACTGATTTTGATGCCCTGCTTTTGCCCAGCATCGGCGGCAGTGAAAATGCCACGCTGAGAAGAACAAGAGCAAGCACACTGGACATGCTCCACAATGACCACTGGAAGCCGAGGTTTTCCAGCATCAACCCGCCTAGGAAAAATCCGATGCCCTTCATGGCATTTTTGCTTCCGGTAAACCAGGCCACCCACTTGAACAGTTGCCCGGTTTCCTGCTGGCGGAACTGTTCGGAGCTGATCTTGATTGCCGATTTGCTGGCGGTTTTGGTGAGGTCTTTTGCTATACCGCATATCCCTTGCGAGACTAGTACCCATGCTACGGAAAGTGCGGCTGTCCATTCCGGATTGAGGAATGAGAGCATGGTAAAGCCGATGATTTGAGTGGTCAGGCCGACCATCAGCATCCGGGTAATGCCGAAGTGTGTGGCCAGCCAGCCACCGATCAGGTTGGCTACCACGCCGGCAGCCTCATACAGCAGGAACAAAAAGGCCAGATTGAAAGGGGAGTAGCCCAGTCGGTAAAAGTGCAGCAGAACAAGCATGCGCAATGCGCCGTCCGTCAGCGTGAATCCCCAGTAAGCCGCCGTGACGATTGCGTAGTTACGCGCAGCGTGCTGCATATCAGATGCCGGCTTCTTTCATGTGGCATGCCAGATCGACCATGCGGCAGGCATATCCCATTTCGTTGTCGTACCAGGCGTAGATTTTGAGTAATGTGCCGTCGGTAACCATGGTCGAGGGGGCATCGACAATACTGCTGCGGGTGTCGCGTGCATAGTCGGCGCTGACCAGCGGGCGAGTTTCGTAACCGAGGATGCCGGCCAGCGGGCCGAGGGCTGCTGCAGCGAACAGAGCGTTCACCTCCTCTGCGGAAGTGGTGCGCTGCAATTCAAATACGCAATCGGTGAGTGATGCATTCAGTACCGGAGCACGGACGGCGTGGCCGTTGAGTTTGCCTTTGAGTTCGGGATAGATAAGCGCAATCGCTGTGGCGCTGCCGGTGGTTGTAGGCGCGAGACTCAGCATGGCGCTGCGCGCGCGGCGCAGGTCCTTGTGGGGTGCGTCCACTACCTGATTGGTGTTGGTGGGGTCGTGGATGGTGGTGATCTGTCCGTGACGGATGCCCAGATTTTCATGCACGATCTTCACTACCGGCGCCAGGCAGTTGGTGGTGCAGGACGCTGCGGTCACGATGCGATCCGTGGCGGGGTCGTAACGCTCATGATTGATACCGACAACAATGTTCAATACATTGCCGACCTTGACCGGCGCAGCGACGATGACGCGTTTCGCGCCGCGCTTGAGGTGCCCCTCAATTGTTTCAGGCGTCAGGAATTTGCCCGTACATTCCAGCACGACATCCACACCCAGATCGCCCCAGGGAATGTCAGCGGCGGCGGGGTGAGCACTGAACGAAAGGCGTTTGTCATTGATGGTGATGGTTTTTTCGTCCGGCGCGGCGATTGAGGCACGCCATTTGCCCTGCACGCTGTCAAAAGCCAGCAGATGCGCGGTGGCGGCTGCGCCCCCCTTGAGCTCGTTGACATGGGCTACATCCAGGCGATTTCCGGCGCGCGGGTCGTCGTCGGGGCGTTCGGCGGCTCCGAGTGCGGCGCGAAGCGCCAGACGACCGATTCGTCCCATGCCATTAATGCCTACTTTCATACGCTGCTCCTGTGAATAATCCAATGTTTCAATTAATGTTGAAATAAGGCATAAATTTAATCCACCAATATGACAAACATAAGTCGGCTGGTGGATTGTGGGCGCATAGGTTACTTTTTTCGGGAATGGATTCGGGTTGCCACGGTCGGACAGGTATCCCAGCACCTTGGGCTTCGGGTACAATGGCGGAATTACTTAGTGAAATGATATTTTATTGATGAAAAACAATGACTTGACGCGGGTCCGCGGCAGCCTGGTGGCAATTGTCACGCCGATGGAAGAAGACGGGAGTCTGGACCTTGCCGCATTTCGCAAGCTGATCGACTGGCATGTCGCGGAGGGGACTGACGGCATCGTTGTTGTCGGTACCACCGGCGAATCGCCGACCGTTGATGTTGAAGAACATGTACTGCTGATCGAAACCGCGGTTCGCCATGCCGCGAACCGTATTCCGATCATTGCCGGCACCGGTGCCAATTCCACCCGCGAAGCGATTGAGTTGTCGAAATTCGCCAAGAGCGCCGGCGCGATGATGAGTCTTTCCGTCGTGCCGTATTACAACAAGCCGACCCAGGAAGGCCTTTACCGCCATTTCAAGGCCATCGCCGAGGCGGTGGATATCCCGCAGATTCTCTACAACGTACCGGGACGCACCGTGGCTGACATGTCGAATGACACTGTGCTGCGTCTGGCGCAGGTGCCCGGTATTGTCGGTATCAAGGATGCCACCGGCAATCTCGACCGCGGCACCGACCTCCTGCGCCGCAAGCCTGCGACTTTTCGCGTGTTCAGCGGCGACGACGCCACCGGCATCGCGCTGATGCTGCTGGGTGGTGACGGCGTCATTTCTGTAACCTCCAATGTGGCGCCACGCCTGATGCGTGAAATGTGCGACGCGGCTCTCGGCGGCAACGCGGCGAAAGCCGTTGAGCTCAACAACCGGTTGCTCGGACTGCACCGCCATCTGTTCTGTGAGGCCAATCCGATCCCGGTAAAGTGGGCGGTGCAGCAGCTTGGTTTGATGAAAGGCGGCATCCGTTTGCCGCTGACAACGCTGTCCCCGGATTGCCATGAACTGGTGCTTGGGGCGATGAAACAGGCCGGTATTCCGGCCGTCGCAGGAGGGCAGCGTCATGCAGTGGCGTAAATCATCCGTTATCACAGTTGCCTTGGCCGCAGGTTTTGCTCTGGGCGCATGTAGTTCCTTTGACATCCCCAGCAAGAAGGTCGATTACAAAACCACCACCAAGCTGCCGCAGCTGGATATTCCTCCGGATCTGGCGCGGCCGGGGGGCGATGACCGTTTTGTCGTGCCGGACGGTGCTCCCAAAGGTACGGCGACATTCTCGAATTACAGCAAGGAGCGCGCCGGGAAACCCGCGATTGCGTCTGCAGGTGGTGCAGCCGTATTGCCCAGTGTTGATAACGTGCGTATTGACCGCGCCGGCACACAGCGCTGGCTGGTGGTGCCCGGAACGCCGGACCAGTTGTGGTCGGTAGTCAAGGAGTTCTGGCAGGAAACCGGTTTTGTCATCAACATGGAATCGCCGGAAGCCGGCGTCATGGAAACCGACTGGTCGGAAAACCGCGCCAAGATTCCCCAGTCCGGCATTTCCGGGGTGATCGGTCGCGCGCTCGACAGCCTGTATTCGACCGCCGAGCGTGACAAATACCGCACTCGACTTGAGCGCGGTGCGCAGCCCGGCACTACAGAGATCTACATCAGCCATCGCGGCATGGAAGAGATTTTCATCTCCGAATACAAGGACCAGCTGCGCTGGCAGCCGCGCAAGCCCGATCCTGATCTCGAAGCCGAAATGTTGCGCAAGCTGATGCTGCGTTTCGGCGTTGATGATAGTCGCGCCAAGACCCAGATTGCCGGCGCTGCGCCGCAACTGCAGGCAAAAATCACTCGCGGCACGGAGGGTGACCTGCTCGCGCTGAATGATCCGTTTGACCGCGCCTGGCGGCGTGTCGGCCTGGCGCTGGATCGCGTGGGGTTCACCGTTGAAGACCGTGACCGTTCCAAGGGCGTTTATTTTGTGCGTTACATCGACCCCGATGCCGACGTCAAAACCACCGAGGACAAGGGCTGGTTCTCCAAGCTCAAGTTCTGGGGCAGTTCCTCCAAGCCGCAGAGCAGGGAGCAGTACCGCATTCTGGTCAAGGAGGCTACTGCGGGCGCCGAAGTCCAGGTTCTCGACAAGGACGGCGGGCGCGAAAAGTCGGATACCGCTGGCCGCATCCTGACCCTGTTATTCGATCAGTTGAAGTGAGGCGTGCTGTTGGCGTCATGATCTTGCGGCCGGCGAACCGCCGTGCCGCAGCTTTTTTCCGATGATCCGTTTTGCGTCGCTGGGCAGCGGCAGCGAAGGCAATGCGCTGC
>CANHZX010000032.1 GCA_947465215.1 Betaproteobacteria bacterium
CCGCCGTGAGGCGAGGAATAGGGCCACAGAGACGAGTCCGCAAGCCGCAAGGTTTGCGGGGTGAAACGCGGTAACCTCCACCCGGAGCAACACCGAATAGGCAAGCGTTGACGCGTCCCGCCGAGCTTGCGGGTAGGTGGCTAGAGCCGTGCAGCAATGTGCGGCCCAGAGGAATGGCTGTCCACGACAGAACCCGGCTTAACGGCCAGCTTCACCTTTCCTTGGCAATTTACGGCGTCGTCGGGGTCCGGAGACGACCGATTCTTTCTAATTGCCTGATTTTTAAGCACTATTACTTAATGTGCTACTTTCAGTGCGCGTAATATCCCTTTGTTTTTATTGGTTTAT
Organism: Betaproteobacteria bacterium; assembly: GCA_947465215.1. Taxonomy (GTDB): domain Bacteria; phylum Pseudomonadota; class Gammaproteobacteria; order Burkholderiales; family SG8-41. The sequence goes on from CANHZX010000032.1 coordinate 349, forward strand.
TCCTGCACGAAAAAACGCTTCGTAGCGGCCTCAACAAGTGCGCGTAAGTCGTTGTCGTAAAAAAGGAATTTGGCAAATCGACACTTGACCTTGCTGCCCCGCTTATTTATAGTGGGGCGAAGTGGTAAAAAGTGGGAGAAAAGCCACCGGAAGGTTCCGGCAGTGCTCTTTTCCCGCCTTGCAAGGGGGCGCGAGTGTTCCGCGGGGTCGCACAACTTAATCTCGACAGCAAAAGCAGGCTTGCCGTACCGGCACGCCATCGCGACACGCTGCTCGAGCGTTGCGCGGGACATCTCGTCATCACCGCGGATGCGGATCGCTGTCTGCTGATTTATCCGCTCCCTGACTGGGAACTCATCCAGCAAAAACTAGAAGGCCTGTCGAATCTCGACCCGCGCGTGCGCGAACTGCAGCGGCGCCTGATCGGTTTTGCCGTCGACGTCGACATGGACGGCGCGGGCCGCGTGCTGATCACGCCGGAGCTGCGCCGTTATGCGCAACTCGAAAAAAACGTGGTGCTGGTCGGCCAGGGGAAAAAATTCGAACTGTGGAATGACGAGCGCTGGACGCAGCTCATCGACAACGCCGGCGGTTTCGGCGCCGGTGGTCTGCCGACGGAGCTGGAGGATTTCTCCTTGTGACCAGCAGCGCGCATGTCGCGGTGCTCGCGCAGGAAGCCATAGAGGCATTGAACATCCGGTCCGATGGCATTTATGTCGATTGCACGTACGGGCGCGGCGGTCACAGCCGTTTGATACTGGAAAAGCTGGGCGCGGGTGGACGGTTGATCGCGCTGGATCGCGATCCTGAGGCGGTTCAGGCGGGGCAGGCGCTGCGTGATCCGCGCTTTGTGATCGTGCGCAGTCCGTTCAGCCGGGTGCGCGAGGTGCTGCAGGAGCTGGATGTGGCGGCTGTGGACGGGATGCTGCTCGACATCGGAGTGTCGTCGCCGCAGATCGACGACGCGCGCCGCGGGTTCAGCTTCCGCAGCGATGCGCCGCTCGACATGCGCATGGATCCGCAGCACGGGCTCAGCGCCGCTGAATGGCTGGCAATAGCGGAAGAATCGGAAATCAGGGAGGTCATCAGGAACCATGGCGAAGAACGGTTTGCTAAACAGATTGCAGCAGCGATTGTTGAGGCTCGGACGCGGGGACCTGTTGACACCACACGAAAACTTGCCGCGCTCGTGGCAGATGCCGTTCCCACGCGCGAGCCACGCCAGGATCCGGCGACGCGCACGTTTCAAGCTTTACGGATTCACGTCAATCAGGAGCTTGAGGAGCTTTCGGTAGTGCTTCCTCAGTGCGTAGCCCTACTCGGCACGGGCGGACGGCTGGTGGTGATCAGTTTTCATTCGCTCGAAGACCGTATCGTTAAACGCTTCATGCGCACGCAGTCGCAGGCGGATGCGCTGCCGGCGCGCCTGCCGGTGCGCGCGCGTGATCTGCCACAGCCGCGGATGCGGCTGATCGGACGTGCGGTGCGCGCGAGCGACGCCGAGACCGCTGCCAACCCAAGGGCGCGCAGCGCCGTGATGCGCGTGGCTGAGCGCACGGAGGCGCTGGCGGCATGACCGCACGCATCATTTTCCTTCTTCTCGCCGCGCTGGTGTTTTGCGCCATGGCGGTGGTTGCATCCCAGCACAAGGCGCGCAAGCTTTACGTTGAACTGCAGAAAGAGCAGACCACCACCAAGCAGCTGGATATCGAGTGGGGGCAGCTGCAGCTGGAGCAGGGCACCTGGTCGACGCATGCCCGTGTCGAGCGCATTGCGACGCGCGAGCTGAACATGCGCCTGCCGGTGGCCGGCCGCATCGAAGTGGTGTCGCCGCCGCGCGCGGAGGCGCGTCCGTGAAGCCCGCACTCAAACGCGATCCGGCGCCCAGCTTGCCGACCTGGCGGTCGAACCTGCTGCTGATTGTCATCGGCGCATGGTTCATCGGCCTGACCGGTCGGGCGCTGTGGCTGCAGGCGCTGAACAATGACTTTCTGCAGCGCAAGGGCGAGTCGCGTTATTCGCGCGTGATTGAGATCGGTGCCAGCCGCGGCATGATCGTCGATCGCAACAACGAACCGCTGGCGATTTCGACGCCGGTTGAGTCGGTTGCGGCAAGCCCTGCAGATATTGAGGCGGAACCCGCCGATCTGCGCCGTCTCTCGCAGATGCTCGGCGTATCGACAGAAGAACTGCGCGGCAAACTGGCCGATACCAAACGCGAGTTCGTCTACCTGAAGCGCCAACTCCCGCCCGAACAGGCAGAACATGTCGTGCAGCTCGGCATTCCCGGCGTGTTCCTGCAGCGAGAGCACCGCCGTTACTATCCGGCTGGCGACGTCATGGCGCACATCATCGGATTCACCGGTGTCGATGAAAAAGGCCAGGAAGCCCTTGAGCTTGCCTACGAAGACCGGTTGGCCGGAAAACCCGGCAGCCGCCGCGTGATCCGTGATCGCCTCGGCCGCATCGTTGAAGACGTTGAAAGCATCCGCGCGCCGCAGAACGGTGAAAAACTCAAGCTGTCGATTGATGCGCGCATCCAGTATCTGGCGTTCCGCGAACTGAAGGAAGCGGTGACTCTGCACAAGGCAAAAGCCGGCGGCATTGTTGTTCTCGATGCGCAGAGCGGTGAAGTGCTGGCGATGGCCAATCTGCCGACCTATAACCCGAACAGCCGCGGCAAGGTCGATGCGCAACGCACCCGCAACCGCGTCGTGACCGATCTGTTCGAGCCGGGCTCGACGCTGAAGCCGTTCACCGCAGCAGCGGCGCTGGAGGCGGGGTTGTTCGATTTCAGTACGATAATCCAGACCGCGCCGGGTAGCATGACCATCGGCAAACGCACCATTCATGACGCGCATCCGCAGGGCGCGCTCACAGTTGCGCAGGTGATCCAGAAATCCTCCAATGTCGGCACCGCGAAAATGGGCCTGACGATGCCCTCGGAAATGCTGTGGAGCATGTTCAGTCGCGCCGGCTTCGGCACGCCGCCGCGCTCCGGTTTTCCGGGTGAGGTTTCCGGCCGTCTGCGTGCACACGCCACTTGGAAGCCGATCGAACAGGCGACGATGTCCTACGGTTACGGCATCTCGGTATCGCTGATGCAGTTGGCGCGGGCCTATACGATTTTCGCCTCCGACGGCGTGCTGTATCCGGTGACGCTGCTCAAACGCGACGGTCCGCCGGAGGGCACGCAGGTGGTGTCGGCGAAGACCGCGCAGGCGGTGCGCCGCATGCTGGAAATGGCCGCGCAGCCGGGCGGTACCGCCCCGGGTGCGCAGGTTGCGGGATTCACGGTCGCCGGCAAAACCGGCACCGCGCACAAGCTTGAAGGCAAGGGATATGCCGCGAACCGTTATGTGTCTTCGTTTGTCGGAATGGCGCCAGCTTCGAAGCCGCGCGTCATCATCGCGGTGATGATCGACGAGCCGTCGGCCGGTCAGCATTATGGCGGTGCGGTGGCCGCGCCGGTGTTCAGTCTGGTGGCGGCCGGCACGTTGCGTCTGCTGTCGGTGCCGCCCGATGCGCCGGGCAAGACCACGGTTCTGGCACCGGAAGAACTGCCGGTCGTGCGGGAGGACGTGTAATGGCAGCGCGCGGCCCTGACATGCAGGCAGTGCGTGCGCTCGGCGTACGCCGGATGACTGTCGACAGCCGCTCGGTGCGACCGGGCGATACCTTCGTTGCCTATCCCGGGGAATCACGCGACGGACGGGAATACATTGCACAGGCAGTGCACAACGGCGCCTCGTCGGTGCTGTGGGACGCCGACGGTTATGCTTGGAACCGTCGCATGAAGGTTCCGAACCTCGGCATCGCGCAATTGCGCAGCCAGGCCGGGGTGATTGCCAGCGAGATTTACGACAAGCCCAGTGCCCGGCTGTGGGCCATTGGTATTACCGGCACCAACGGCAAGACTTCGTGCAGCCAGTGGATTGCGCAGGCCCTGACCCGTGTGCGGCGCAAGTGTGCGGTGATTGGCACTCTGGGTAGCGGTTTCACCGGGCGTCTCGATGCCCAAGCCAACACCACGCCGGACGCGGTTTCGTTGCACGCGCGCATGCGTTCGTTCGTGCGTGCCGGTGCGCAGGCAGTTTGTATGGAAGCGTCCTCGCATGGTCTTGCGCAGGATCGTCTCGCCGGGGTCGAGTTTGATGTGGCGATGCTGACCAACCTGACGCGCGATCATCTCGATTATCACGGCACGATGCGGCGTTACAAGGCAGCCAAAACGCGGTTGTTCCGCTGGTCGACGCTGAGTCATGCGGTCGTCAATATGGATGACGCATTCGGTTGCGAGTTGGCGCAGCACTGGAAACACCGCCGCGCCGCAGTGCTCGGTTACGGTTTTGCCCGCCGCAGCGTGCGGTCGCGCGGTCCCTGCGTCGAAGGCCGCAATCTGCGCCTGGGAATCGACGGCATTTCATTCGATATTGCCTCGCCCTGGGGCCGTGCCACATTGGAGAGCCCGTTGATCGGCCGCTTCAATGCGACGAATCTTCTGGGTTCGCTCGCCACGCTGCTCGCCAGCGATGTCGGGCTCGACCAGTCGGTGGCCGCGCTGCATAAGGCGACCCCGGTTCCTGGACGCACCGAACGTTACGGCGGTGGCCGCGAACCGCTGGTGATCATCGACTATGCCCATACTCCGGACGCGCTGGAAAAAGTTCTCGAAAGCCTGCGTGCGGCAGCAGGCGGCAAGGCGCGACTGCTGTGCGTGTTCGGATGCGGCGGCGATCGTGATCGCGGCAAACGGCCGCTGATGGGCGAAGTGGCCTCACGCCATGCCGATCAGTTGATCCTCACCAGCGACAATCCGCGCAGCGAAGATCCCGCAGCGATCATCGCGCAGATCGCTAAAGGCGTGCGCGGCCGCCATGAGCAGATCATCGACCGGCGCCAGGCCATACAGAAGGCGCTGGCCGAAGCGCGCCGCGGCGACATCGTCCTGGTAGCGGGCAAAGGTCATGAGCAGTATCAGGAAATCAGCGGTGTGCGCCGGCGCTACAGCGATGCCGCTGTGGTGCGTGCTGTGCTGGCAGGGAGGGCGCAGTGATGTCCCTGGCCCAGGCCGCGACCGTGCTCGGCGGCGAATTGCGCGGCAGCGATGTGCGTTTTACCGGCGTCTGCACTGACAGCCGTACGCTCAAATCGGGTGACCTGTTTGTCGCCTTGCGCGGTGAACGTTATGACGGCCATGATTTTGTGGCGAAAGCCGCAGCAGCGGGCGCTGTCGCCGCGCTGATTGACCGTGCGCATGCGCAGGGCGTGACGCTGCCCGTCGCGGCGGTTGATGACACCACTGTCGCCTTGGGTGCCTTGGCTGCGCACTGGCGCCGACAATTCGTTATTCCGCTGGTCGCGGTGGCCGGATCCAACGGCAAGACCACGGTCAAGGAAATGATTGCCGCCTGCCTGCGTGCGCACTTCGGCGACGAGGCTGTACTGGCGACGCGCGGCAATCTGAACAATCACATCGGCCTGCCGCTGACGTTGCTGACCCTGCGCGAGTCGCATCGAGTCGGTGTAGTGGAAGTCGGCATGAACCATCCCGGCGAAACGGCGGAGCTGGCACAAATCGCGGCTCCGACAATTGCCGTGGTCAACAACGCGCAACGCGAACATCAGGAATTCATGCGTACGGTTGCCGATGTCGCCGACGAACACGCGAGCCTTATCAAGGCTTTGCCTGATGACGGCGTAGCCGTCATCAACGCCGATGATGCGCATGCCGGCGTCTGGCGAGCGGCCGCGGGCCGGCGGCAGGTGCGCGATTTCGGTCTCGGTCAAAAAGCGGCGGTCAGCGCAGTTTGCGAACTGCGCGCGGCTTCCGCCCGTCTAGCCGTGAGTACGCCGGAAGGTGCTGCCGAGTTGGAGTTGCCGCTGGCCGGAGAACACAACGCACGTAATGCACTCGCAGCTATTGCCGCTGCCACGGCAGCCGGCGCCACGCTGCAGTCCTGCGTGCGCGCCCTATCGGGTTTTGCTGCGGTCAAGGGCCGCCTGCAAATCAAGCGCAGCCGCCAGGGCGCGCTGTTGATCGACGATACCTACAACGCCAATCCCGACTCGGTGCGCGCTGCCATCGATGTGCTCGCGCGCGCACCGGGACGCAAGTTGCTGGTGCTCGGTGATATGGGGGAGGTCGGCGACCAAGGCAGTGATTTCCATATCGAGATCGGCGCTTATGCGCGGGACCGCGGCATTGACGCGCTGTATGCGCTGGGTGAACTCGCGGCGCATGCCGCCCGCGCGTTCGGCGAAGGCGGACGGCATTACGCGGCGATTGAGGCGTTGCTGGTGGATGTCGGTGCAGCGCTGGGTCCGCAGGCCGCAGTGCTGGTAAAGGGATCGCGCTTCATGCAGATGGAGCGTGTGGTGCGCAGTTTCGAAGATTCAACGGCGGAGGCCTAGGCGATGCTGCTCGAACTCGCGCAATGGATGGAACAGTATGTCCGCGCCTTCAATGTGTTCAGCTATCTCACGCTGCGCGCAGTGCTGGCCTGCCTGACTTCGCTGCTGATCTCCTTCATGGTCGGCCCGATGCTGATCCGCAAGCTGACCGCCTATAAGATCGGGCAGGCGGTGCGTGATGACGGTCCGCAGACGCATCTGGTCAAGGCCGGAACCCCGACCATGGGCGGGGCGCTGATTTTGGTGGCGATTATCGTGACCACGTTGCTGTGGGCTGATCTGCAGAACCGTTTTGTCTGGGTGGTGCTCACTGTCACTGTGGGTTTCGGCGCCATCGGCTGGGTGGATGACTACCGCAAGGTCGTGCACCGCAATCCGAAAGGCCTGTCGGCAAAGTCGAAGTTTTTCTGGCAGTCGGTAATCGGTCTCGGCGCAGCGATTTTCCTGGCTTACTCCACCAGCCTGCCGGCGCAGACGGCGTTCATCGTGCCCTTCTTCAAGCAGGTCGCCTATCCGCTGGGCGCAATCGGTTTTGTGGTGATGACTTATTTCGTCATCGTCGGCACCAGCAATGCGGTGAATCTGACCGACGGCCTCGACGGTCTCGCGATCATGCCGACGGTGATGGTCGGCAGCGCGCTGGGTGTGTTTGCCTACGTTGCCGGCAATGCGGTGTTTGCGAAATACCTGGTGTTCCCGTACATCCCGGGCGCCGGCGAACTGACGGTGATCTGCGGCGCGTTGGCCGGCGCCGGCCTCGCCTTCCTCTGGTTCAACGCCTATCCCGCAGAAGTGTTCATGGGCGATGTCGGCGCGCTGGCGCTGGGGGCAGCGCTGGGCACCATCGCGGTGATCGTCAGGCAGGAAATCGTGCTGTTCATCATGGGCGGCGTGTTCGTTGTCGAAACGCTATCGGTGATGCTGCAGGTGGCGTCGTTCAAGTTGACCGGTAAACGCATATTCCGGATGGCGCCGCTGCACCACCATTACGAACTGAAGGGCTGGAAAGAGAACCAGGTCGTCGTGCGTTTCTGGATCATCACGATGATGCTGGTGCTGGTTGGGCTCTCGACATTGAAGCTGCGATGAAATGCATCAGCAAATCCGCATATCAGCCATCGCGTCGCGCCCAAGGGGCGCCGGCGGCGTTGTGCCTGATTGCGGCATTGACACTGATGAACATGCTGATGAAGGGGGCACGCTGATGTTGGTCCTCGACGGCGCACGTATCGTGGTGGTCGGTCTGGGTGACACCGGACTGTCGCTCGCGCGCTGGCTGCAACGCCGGGGCGCCCGCGTCAGCGTGACCGATACCCGCGGAACGCCACCCGGCGTGGCGGCTCTGCGGCGCGAATTTCCGGACATGGAACTGTCGCTGGGCGTTGATCCGGATGCGGCGATTGCCGGTGCTGACGTGATTGCGGTCAGCCCTGGCGTGGATCGTCGCAGCGGTGCGATTGCACAGGCCGCGCAGCGCGGCGTGCCGGTGGTCGGCGACGTTGAGCTGTTTGCACAGGCGCTGGCGCGGCAGGGCGACGCGCCGCCGGTGATTGCGATTACCGGGTCCAACGGCAAAAGTACGGTGACGGCGATGGCCGGAGATATCTGCAAGGCCGGTGGACTGAATCCGGTGGTGGCCGGCAATATCGGACTGCCGGTTCTGGACGCGCTGACCGCCATTGAAGAAGGCGCGGCCATGCCCGGCGCGTTTGTGCTGGAACTGTCCAGCTTCCAGCTGGAGAGCACGATTTCACTCCAGCCGCGCGCGGCGACGGTGTTGAATATTTCCGAAGACCACCTCGACCGTTATGACGACCTGCAGGAATACGCGACGGCCAAGGCGCGGATTTTTGCCGGTGACGGCGTGCAGGTGCTCAACCGCGAAGACGTGCGCAGCGCGGGTATGAAGCGGGCCGACCATTCAGTAGTGACGTTCGGGCTCGATCAGCCGCGCGCTGATGAAGATTGGGGTTTGTCCGGCGTTGATGCGGCGGCGATGCTGCGACGGGGATTGCAGGACATTGCGCCGGTATCGGTTCTTCAGGTGGCCGGTTTGCACAATGCCGCGAATGCGCTGGCGGCTGCTGCGCTGTGCCGCGCACTCGGTGTGGATGATGCGTCCATCGTTGAGGGCTGGCAGCAATTCCAGGGTTTGCCGCACCGCGTAAAAAATATCAATAAAATCAATAGCATAGTATTTTACGACGATTCCAAGGGCACCAATGTTGGCGCCACGGTTGCAGCACTGACGGGTATGCGCGAACCGGTGGTACTGATCGCCGGCGGTGACGGCAAGGGACAGGACTTCATGCCGCTGGCAGCCGCCGCGCGTGGACGCGCACGGGCCATTGTGCTCATCGGCCGCGATGCGCCGCTGATCGCCGCTGCCATCGGCGATGCGGTACCTCTGCTCAATGCCGCAGACATGACGCAGGCGGTTGAAATGGCGTTCAACGCTGCGCGTGCCGGGGATGCCGTGCTGCTGTCGCCGGCCTGCGCCAGCTACGATATGTTCCGCAATTACGTGCATCGCGCCGAGGTGTTTGCCGAAGCCGTCGCCTCGCTGCAGCGGAGGTGCGCGTGAGTCAGTATTTCGCCACGATGAACCAGCGCAGCGCCGGCGAGGAATACGATCACAGCGTGATCTGGGTGACGGTGCTGCTGCTCGCGCTGGGTCTGGTAATGGTGTATTCGGCCTCGATCGCCAGCGCCGAGGGCAGCCGCGCGACCGGCAACAACACGATGTATTACCTGATCCGCCACGCGATGTTCGTGCTGATCAGTCTGATTGCTTCGGCGATGGTGTTCCAGGTGCCGGTGCGCGTCTGGCAGCAGGCCGCGCCCTTCCTGTTTCTCGGCGGTCTGGGTCTGCTGGCGTTGGTGCTGGTGCCGGGCATCGGCCGTGAGGTCAACGGCAGCCGGCGCTGGCTGTCGTTGTTCGTGATCAATCTGCAGCCGTCGGAACTGATGAAAATCGCCGCCGTGCTTTATGCGGCCGACTACACCGTGCGCAAGGCTGCATTCATGCACAGCCTGCGCAAGGGTTTCATGCCGATGTTCGGCGTGATGCTGCTGACAGGTGGCCTGCTGCTCCGCGAACCCGACTTCGGCGCTTTCGCGGTGATTACCGTTATTGCCATGGGCATTCTGTTCCTCGGCGGCATGAACTGGCGGCTGTTCGCCGGGCTGATCGTGATGCTGGTGATCGGCTTTCTGCTGCTGATCTGGACCAGCCCCTACCGCATGCAGCGGGTGATCGGTTTCATGGATCCCTGGGCTGATCCTTACGGCAAGGGTTACCAGCTGTCGCACGCGCTGATCGCCTTCGGGCGCGGCGAATGGTTCGGCGTCGGACTCGGCGCCAGTGTCGAAAAACTGTTTTACCTGCCCGAGGCGCATACCGATTTCCTGCTTGCGGTGATTGCCGAGGAACTCGGATTCGTCGGCGTGCTGACCATCGTGCTGCTGTTCTCGTGGCTGGTGTGGCGGGCTTTTGCCATCGGCCGCCGCGCCACCGAACTGGAACGGCCGTTTGCCGCGCTGGTCGCACAGGGCATCGGCTTGTGGATCGGCGTGCAGGCGATCATCAATATGGGCGTCAACATGGGAGTGCTGCCGACCAAGGGCCTCACGTTGCCGCTGCTATCCTTCGGCGGCAGCGCGATTCTCGCCACCTGTTGTGCGCTCGCGATATTGCTGCGTGTCGATTGGGAAAACCGTCAGCTGAGCCGGGGGTTCACCGTATGAGCCAGACCCTGATGGTCATGGCCGGCGGCACCGGCGGCCACATTTTCCCGGGACTCGATGTTGCCGACGTAATGCGCTCGCGCGGCTGGAACGTGGTATGGCTCGGCGCCAAGGGTGGCATGGAAGAGCGGCTGGTGCCGCCACGCGGTTACACCGCGACATGGATCAGCTTCGGCGGTGTCCGCGGCAAGGGACTGCTACGAAAACTGATCTTGCCCGCGGCGCTGCTGATCGCGTTCTGGCAGAGTGCCATGGCCATTTTCCGCCACCGTCCCGATGTCGTGCTCGGCATGGGTGGCTATGCAGCGTTTCCCGGCGGCATGATGGCCGCGCTGTTCGGCAAGCCGCTGGTCATTCATGAACAGAATGCCGTGCCGGGACTGGCGAACCGTGTGCTCGCCGGCGTCGCTGACCGGGTGCTGTCGGCTTTTCCGGATGCGTTTGAAGGACGGGTCGATGTGATCTGGTCCGGCAATCCGATTCGCGCCGAAATCGTCAACCTGGCGCCGCCCGAAGCGCGCTTTGCCAACCGCAGCGGTCCGCTGCGCCTGCTGATCGTCGGCGGAAGTCTCGGCGCCCGGGGGCTGAATGAAATCGTGCCGCAGGCGCTGGCGTTGCTGCCGGCCGCAGAGCGTCCGATTGTCGTGCATCAGGCCGGCGCTGCGCATGCCGATACGGTCAGACAGTATTACCGGCTGGCCGGCGTTGATGCGGAAGTGCTGGCCTTCGTCGAAGACATGGCCGCGCGTTACGGTGCGGCTGACCTGATCATCTGCCGTGCCGGCGCTACAACAGTCACTGAACTAGCGGTTGCCGGTGTCGGCAGCATTCTCGTGCCCTTCCCACATGCTGTGGACGATCACCAGACACGCAATGCGCGCTATCTGGCTGATCGCGGCGCGGCGCTGCTGATGCCGCAGCCGATGCTGACCCCGCAGTTGCTGGCCGATGCGCTGCGCGGTATGAGCCGCGCGAAGTTGCTCGAAATGGCGCGCGCCGCGCGTGGCGTCGGCAAGCCGGATGCGGCGCAGAAGGTGGCGGACATCTGCATGGAGCTCGCGCCGTCATGAGGCATAAGGTGCGCAACGTGCATTTCGTCGGTATCGGCGGCGCTGGCATGAGCGGCATTGCCGAAGTGCTGCTCAATCTCGGGTATGCAGTCAGCGGTTCCGATCTGAGCGAGGGCGCTGTGACGCGCCGTTTGGCCGGTCTTGGTGCCAAGGTGCGTATCGGTCATGTCGCCGAGAATGTCAGTGACGCCGACGTGGTGGTGATTTCCAGCGCAGTGAAGGCGGATAACCCTGAAGTCATTGCAGCGCGGGGTCGTCTTGTTCCGGTGGTGCCGCGCGCGCTGATGCTCGCTGAATTGATGCGCCTCAAGCAGGGTATCGCGGTAGCCGGCACCCACGGCAAGACCACGACCACCAGTCTGGTGGCCAGTGTGCTGGCCGAAGGCGGGCTGGACCCGACCTTTGTCATCGGCGGCCGGCTGGAGAGCGCGGGCGCCAATGCGCGCCTCGGCGGCGGGGAATTCATCGTCGCCGAAGCCGACGAATCCGACGCGTCCTTCCTGCACCTGCAGCCGGTGATTTCGGTGGTCACCAACATCGACGCCGATCACATGGAAACCTACGACCATTCGCTCGATAAGCTGAAGCAGGCTTTTGTTGATTTTATCGAGCGCCTGCCGTTTTATGGTGTGGTCGTGCTGTGTAACGACGACGTCAACGTGCGCTCGATCATGCCGCGCCTGACCAAGACCGTGGTGACTTACGGATTGATGGAGGGCTCGCAGATCCGGGCCAAAGCGGTGAGTGCGGCGGCAGGGCAGATGCGATTCCGGGTGCAGCGCAAAAACGGACGTCGCCTGCCCGACCTCGACATCACACTCAATCTGGCTGGCGTGCACAACGTGCTCAATGCGCTGGCGGCTATCGCGATCGGCATGGAAGTCGGAGTGCCTGATGAAAAAATCGTCCGCGCCCTCGGTGAGTTCAAGGGTGTGGGACGGCGCTTCCAGCGTTTTGGCGCGGTGCCGCTGTCCGCAGGAGGCAGTTTCGAATTGATCGATGACTACGGCCATCACCCGGTCGAGATGGGGGCGACCATCGCGGCGGCGCGCGGCGCCTTCCCGGGCCGGCGTCTGGTGCTGGCCTTCCAGCCGCACCGCTACACGCGGACGCGCGATTGCTTTGAGGATTTTGCTCGCGTGCTGTCCAGCGTCGATGCGCTGCTGCTGACCGAGGTGTATGCCGCCGGCGAGTCGCCCATCGTGGCGGCCGATGGCAGGGCGCTGGCGCGCGCGGTGCGCGTGCTGGGCAAGGTCGAGCCGGTGTTTGTCGAACAGGTGGCGGAACTGCCGGATGCGATCTGCAGCGCGGTGCGCGACGGCGACGTGGTGCTGGTCATGGGCGCGGGATCGATTGGTGCCGTGGCCGGCAGGTTGGTGCAGGGCTGACATGAACATGAGCGAACAACAACAACTATCGGCAAACGGACTTCGCGGGGAACTGCGCAGCGACGAGCCGATGGCGCGCCATGTCAGCTGGCGTGCCGGCGGGCGTGTGCGCTGTGCCTATGCGCCGGCGGATCTGGATGACATGGCGCTGTTCCTGCGCGGATTGCCGGACGGTGAACAGGTGCATGTCGTCGGTCTCGGCAGCAATCTGCTGGTACGTGACGGCGGGCTTGACGGTACCGTGATCTTCACGCACTGGGCCCTGCGCGGGCTGCAAGTCATGCGCAGCGACAAACCCGGTGGTGAAATCCGCGCACAGGCCGGTGTGGCCTGTCCGAAAGTAGCGCGTACCGCGGCGATCAACAATCTCGCCGGCGCCGAATTTCTCGCCGGCATTCCCGGCACCATCGGGGGTGCGTTGGCAATGAACGCCGGTTGTTACGGCGGGGAAACCTGGAATCTGGTTGCGCAGGTCGAGACCATCGACCGTGCCGGAAACCTGCATGTCCGAACCCCGCAGCATTACACCATCGGTTACCGCAGCGTGTTGCCGCGTTCCCATCAGATGTCCAGCATCAACGGGGACATCGCCTACGAAAGCGGGCAGGAGTGGTTTGTCGCGGCGACTTTCAGGATGCCCGATGGAGACGGAGAACTGTCCCGCGCCACCATCAAGAATCTGCTGGCGCAGCGTATTGCCGCGCAGCCGCTGGGCATGCCCAATGCGGGATCGGTATTCCGCAACCCGCCGGGTGATCATGCGGCGCGGTTGATCGAAGCTTGTGGTCTGAAGGGTCGTCGTATCGGCGGCGCGTCGATTTCGGCCAAACATTCCAATTTCATCGTCAACGACGGCGCTGCGAGCGCTGCCGATATCGAGGCGCTGATCGAGCTGGCGCAGAACACCGTGCAGCAGCAGTTCGGCGTGCACCTGGAACGTGAAGTCCGCGTGGTGGGTGAGCGCGCATGAGCGGCTTCGGCAAAATCGCAGTGCTGTTCGGCGGACGCAGCGCCGAGCGCGAAGTGTCGCTGATGAGCGGCAGCAATGTCCTGAGAGCGCTGCAGCAGGCCGGTCTTGATGCACATGGCTTCGATCCGGCTGAACGTGAAATTTTCGAGCTCAAGCGTGACGGTTTCGCCCGCGTGTTCATTGCCTTGCACGGCCGATACGGCGAAGACGGCACGGTGCAGGGAGCACTGGAGCTGATGGGAATTCCCTACACTGGCAGCGGCGTGATGGCGTCGGCGCTGGCGATGGACAAGGTGCGCACGAAGATGGTGTGGAGTACGGCCGGCATTCCGACGCCGCGTTTCGAAGTGGTGGATGCCGGCAGCGACTGGGCAGGTGTGGCAAAACGCCTTGGGCTGCCGCTGATCATCAAACCGGCGCGCGAAGGTTCCACCATCGGACTGACTAAGGTCACCGCGGCCACGCAACTGCCGGACGCTTATGCATTGGCTTCGCGGCACGACCCGTTTGTGATGGCGGAAGAATTCATTGCCGGCGATGAACTGACCGCAGGTTTCCTCGGCGACCAGGCGCTGCCGCTGATCCGCATCGAAGCGCCCCAAGGCAATTACGACTATCAGAACAAGTACTTCAGCGACGAGACGAAATACCACTGCCCCTGCGGATTGCCCGAAGCCGAAGAGTTGCGCATCCGCGCGATGGTGATGAAAAGCGCGCAGGCGCTGGGCTGCGCCGGCTGGGGCCGCGCCGACCTGATCCGCCGCGCCGACGGCAGCGTGCAGTTTCTAGAAATGAATACCTCGCCCGGCATGACCGGGCACAGCCTGGTGCCGATGGCAGCAAAACAGGCCGGGCTGTCGTTCAACGATCTCGTGCTGCGCATTCTGGAGCTGGCCCATGTGGGATAAGCCTGATGTGCTCAACCGCCTTTCCGACCTGCTGGTCGTGCTGGCGCTGCTCGGCCTGCTTTACGGTGGCGCAGTGTGGATCGTGCGCCTGCCGGTATTTCCGATCACCGTGGTACGCGTGGTGTCGCCGATGACACATGTCACGCCCGAGCAGGTGGAGAGCATCGTGCGCCGCGAAGTGCGTGGCAATTTTTTCACGCTGCAGTTGGCGTCGACGCGCACGGCCTTCGAGAAGCTGCCGTGGGTGCGCCGCGCTGATGTGCGACGGCAATGGCCGGGGGCACTCGAAGTAGTGCTCACCGAACATGTGCCGCTGGCGCGCTGGGGCAAGTCGGCGCTGGTCAATGTGCACGGCGAAGTCTTCGAAGCAGCTTTTGACGGTGCGCTGCCGGTATTTAACGGGCCGGAAGGTGCAGCTAAGGAAATGACCATCCAGTACGAGCTGTTCCGGCGCAGCCTTGCGGTCATCGGCAAAACACCCGGTGAACTTAATGTGTCGCCGCGCCGCGCCTGGCAGATCCGGCTCGACGACGGCATGACCGTGGATTTCGGACGCGAACATGTCGAGGAGCGCCTGAGCCGTTTTGTGACGACATATCCGCGCACGATTGCCCGCATGACGAAGCCGGTGGACCGGGTCGATCTGCGTTATGCCAACGGATTTGCCGCGCGCGTGCCGGGATTGCCGGTGACAGAAACCAAACCGAAGCGCGGCGTTTAGGCGCCGGGAAAACAGGCCAGGGAAAAGACGGACTATGAGCAAAAACAGGGAAAACAAGAAACTGGTGGTGGGCCTCGATATCGGCACATCGAAAATCGTCGCGATCGTCGCCGAGATCAAGCCCGAGGGTGGCTTTGAGATCATCGGCATGGGCAGCCATCCGTCGCGCGGCCTGAAGAAGGGCGTGGTGGTAAATATCGAGACCACGGTCAGCGCCATCCAGCGTGCGCTCGAGGAAGCCGAACTGATGGCCGACTGCAAGATCCGCGAGGTCTATACCGGGATCGCCGGTAACCACATCAAGAGTTTCAACTCGCAGGGCATGGTCGCGATCAAAGACAAGGAAGTCGGACAGCTGGACATCGATCGCGTGATCGAGACCGCGAAAGCCGTGCAGATTCCCAATGACCAGCAGATCCTGCATGTGCTCAACCAGGAATTCATCATCGACGGTCAGGAAGATGTGCGCGAGCCTCTCGGCATGTCGGGTGTGCGGCTGGAGGTCAAGGTGCACATCGTCACCGGTGCGGTGTCGGCGGCGCAGAACATCATCAAGTGTGTGCGGCGCTGCGGACTGGAAGTCAACGACCTGATCCTGCAGCCGCTGGCCTCGTCGGTGGCGGTGCTGTCCGAAGATGAAAAAGACCTCGGCGTTTGCCTGGTTGACATCGGCGGCGGCACCACTGACATGGCGGTATTCACCAACGGCGCGATCCGTCACACCGCGGTGATTCCGATCGCCGGTGACCAGATCACCAATGACATCGCGATGGCGTTGCGCACGCCGACCAAGGACGCGGAGGACATCAAGCAGCGTTTCGGTTGTGCGCTGTCGCAGCTGGCAGACCCGCAGGAGATGGTTGATGTGCCGGGAGTCGGCGACCGCAGCACCCGACAGCTGTCGCGCAAGACGCTGGCCGAGGTGATCGAGCCGCGTGTCGAGGAACTTTATTCGCTGGTGCAGGCGGAACTGCGCCGCAGCGGTTACGAGGAATTGCTGTCTTCCGGCGTGGTGCTGACCGGCGGGTCCAGTTCAATGCAGGGCATGGTCGAGCTGGGGGAGGAGATTTTTCATATGCCGGTGCGCATCGGCATGCCGCAGTATGCCGGCGGCCTGGCTGAAGTCGTGCGCAGCACGCGTTATGCGACCGGAGTCGGATTGCTGATGGCCGGTGCCGACGAGCATCGCCAGCGCGATGTCGCGCGCATGCACGTCAGCAGCTTCCAGCAGGTCGTGGAGCGGATGAAAACGTGGTTCACAGGGAATTTTTAGAAACGGTTGCGGTGACAGGAATTGGGATTTGAGGGATTGATTTAACTAAGTATTTTTGTTTTTCGGTTGCGGGATTTTTCAATATTACTTTGCTTGCAGAAAAAGGAGATTCACATGATTGAACTGATTGATGCACAGGCGCAGGAAGCAGTAATCAAGGTGATCGGTGTCGGCGGTTGCGGTGGCAATGCGGTTGATCACATGATCGTCCAGGGCGTGCAGGGTGTGGAATTCATCTGCGCGAACACAGACGCCCAGGCGCTCAAGCGCAATCAGGCCAAGACCCAAATTCAACTGGGCACCGGCATCACCAAGGGACTGGGCGCAGGCGCTAACCCCGAGATTGGCCGCCAGGCCGCACTGGAGGATCGCGAGCGTATCGCCGAGATGATTTCCGGCGCGGACATGTTGTTCCTCACTGCGGGAATGGGTGGCGGTACCGGCACCGGTGCGGCGCCGGTGGTGGCGGAAATCGCCAAGGAACTCGGCATCCTGACCGTGGCCGTGGTGACCAAGCCGTTCGCCTTCGAGGGCAAACGCCAGAAACTGGCGCAGGACGGTCTTGATGCGCTGGCCCAGCATGTTGACTCGCTGATCGTGATCCCGAACGATAAGCTGATGCAGGTGCTCGGCAACTCGATCACCCTCGACGAAGCCTTCCGCGCCGCCAACGACGTGCTGCACGGCGCTGTTGCCGGCATCGCGGAAATCATCAGCTGCCCGGGCATGATCAACGTCGACTTTGCCGACGTGCGCACGGTGATGGGCGAGATGGGCATGGCGATGATGGGTTCGGCGAAAGCGGCCGGCACCGGACGTGCCCGCGAAGCAGCTGAACAGGCCGTGGCCTGCCCGCTGCTCGAGGACATCAACATCTCCGACGCGCGCGGCGTGCTGGTCAATATCTCGGCCAGCAAGTCGACCTTCCAGTTGCAGGAAATGTATGACGTCATGGAAACCATCAAGGCGTTTGCTGCGGAATCGGCTACCGTCATTGTCGGCACTGTTTACGACGAAAGCCTCGAAGACGGCCTGCGCGTGACCATCGTGGCCACGGGCCTGGGCAAGCCGCTCGCACGCCAGGCTTCAAAGCCGATGATCGTGGTTTCCCAGAAGACCGGCACTGACAACATGGCGATTTCGCCGGATGTTGACTACGGTGCGCTGGATCAGCCGGCGGTGATCCGCCGCCGCAACCGGGATGCGACGATTGAGGCGATGCGCCAGTCCGGGGTTGAAATGCTCGACATCCCGGCTTTCCTGCGCAAGCAGGCGGACTGACCGCGGGGCGGTTGAACGAAGCGGGCGCGCGCCGGTCGAAGCAGGCCGGGCGCCGGTGTTGCGGTGCGGCATCGTGGTAAAATCCACGATCCCGCCGCAATGGGTGCGCCATATCGGGCTCTAACTGTATTCGCGGCCACCAAGGTACTGCTGAACTGAACGTGATCAAGCAACGCACATTGAAGAACGTGATCCGCGCCACCGGCGTGGGTTTGCACACGGGCGAAAAGGTCCATCTGACCCTGCGCCCGGCACTGCCGGATACGGGTATCGTGTTCCGGCGGACGGACCTTGCGGAGCCGGTCGATATCAAGGCTGATCCATATGCGGTGCATGACACGCGTCTGTCGTCCTGCCTGGAAAAAGACGGTGCGCGGGTGCAGACGGTTGAACACCTGATGTCGGCACTGGCTGGCCTCGGCGTCGACAATGTCTGGATCGATGTCACGGCGCCGGAAGTGCCGATCATGGACGGCAGCGCAGGCCCCTTCGTGTTTCTGCTGCAGTCCGCAGGGATCGAAGAGCAGGATGTCCCGAAAAAATTCATCCGTATTCTGAAGCCCGTGGAAGTGCGTGACGGCGACAAGTGGGTGCGTTTCGAGCCCTATAACGGATTCCGGCTGGAACTGGCCATCGACTATGCGCATCCGGTGTTTGATGCCAGTGAGCAGACTGTGGTCGTCGACTTCGCGTCGACCTCCTACGTCAAGGAAGTGGCTCGGGCGAGGACCTTCGGTTTCATGCAGGACGTTGAAAGCATGCGTTCGCAGGGTCTGGCGCTGGGAGGCAGTCTCGACAACGCCATCGTCATGGACGAGTACCGCGTCCTCAACAACGACGGCCTGCGTTACGACAACGAGTTCGTCAAACACAAGGTGCTGGACGCCATCGGCGACCTGTATCTGCTGGGGCATCCGCTGATCGGCGCCTTCAGCGGCCACAAATCCGGGCATGCGATGAATAATCGCCTGCTGCGCCATCTGCTGGAGCAGCCGCAGGCCTGGGAATACGTCAGTTTCGACCGCGTCGAAGACGCGCCCGCTTTCCTCGCCTGGCAGCCCCAGGCTGCCTGAGGTCCGGGCGCACCGCCCTCACTGAGCCATGTTGCTGCTTCGCCTGATCGGGTTGCTGGCGCTGATCACCATCGGTGTTTCGCTGGCGCTTTATGCCTGGAATCGGGAGTCGCGTTACCTGCGGTTTGCCTGGCGGGTGTTTTTGGGTGCGATCGCTTTTGTGCTGGTGCTGATGGCTTTCTACGCTGCGGAACGCCTGCTGCTGGTGGTTTGACCGGACGGGGTTATGTCCCGTTCAGGCCCTC